>JBOGXF010000160.1:0-1628 GCA_050694275.1 Actinomycetota bacterium
TGGCCCTCGCGATCGCCGCGCCGTTTGCCGCGGCCGGCCCAACAGGAAAAAACCGGGCCGCATGCGCCACCGAGATCGATCTGTGGGACCGACTTGAAGTTCCCGATTTCTCCACCGGCACCGACGAGGTCACGAGCTTCGCGGTGTCCCCGGTCGAGCCCAATCATCTCATCGCGACTAACGAAGACGCGATCGCGATCACGCGCGACGGCGGCTGCAATTGGAAGGAGACCTTCGTCGTCCCGGCCGCGGCGTCGGGAGACTATCCGTATACGCGGTCCGAAGCGCGCGTCGTCTCGGTCGTCGTGTCGCCGGGATCTCCGGGGATCGTCTACGCGGCCGTCGAGCAGCTCACCCCCGTCCCGCGCCCCCATGTGATCGTGAGCGAGGACGGCGGGCTCTCGTGGCGCCCCGCCGACTCCGGGCTCGAGGCGGCGCGCGGCACGCCGCTCACTCTTGCGCCGTCCCCAGGCGATCCGCGCCGCGTCTACCTGCTGACCAGCCTCGAGGCCGAGCTCGCGCCGAGCACGGGATACGACGTCGCGCAGTCGCTACACGTGAGCGGCGACGCCGGCAACTCGTGGGCGCCGCGGCGTGAGTTCTTCGGCGGAGTCGCGGCCCAGCTCCCCATCGGAACCACCGAGCTGGAAGGGGACACGGTCGACGGCGTCGTCGTCGATCCGCTCGACGCAGACAGCATCTGGCTGTACGGGCGACAGGGTCTGTTCGTCTCGCGCGACGGCGGATCCACGGTTCGCAAGATAGGGGAGGTCGACGACGAGCCGATCGGCGTCGTCGACGTGATGCACCTCCCCGGGGAGCCCGCGACCGTCCGCGCGTTCGCACGCGGCGCGCCGCTCTTCTATCTCTCCCAGGACGGCGGCCAGACGTTCTCGCGGCAAGTGGTCTTCCCCGGGATCGCGCAGTCGGTCGCACACGGGCTGTACGCCGGCGAGGTCGCGGTCGCCACCAACCTCGGCGTCTACTACAGCAGCCCGCTCGGTTTCGTCCTCAACGAGTCCCCCGCCGATGGACGACCGATGCTCGACCTCCGGGCCGCCCTCGACCCCCGCGTTCCCAACAGCGGCGCGGCCGGCCCCCTGGGAACGACCGTTGGGCTCGTCCTGTTCGCGCGCAGCGGCGAGACGATCGAGCGCCTCGACGTCGAGGTCCCGGAGCCCGAGGACATTCCCCCGACGACGGTGGGGGAGCTCAGCCCGGTATCGGTCGGTTTCGAAGACCCGACCCTGCGCCCGGCGAAGAAGAGAATCGTGCTGCGCCGGGGACAGTCGAAGACGGTGACCTATCACCTCGTGCTCCCGCGCCGGCCGACCCCGCTCGACGTCTACTTCCTGGTCGACGTCTCGGGCAGCATGCAGGACACGATCAACGGGGTCCGGAGCGCGATGGGCGAGATCGTCAGTCAGCTCACGGGCGCGGGCATCGACGCCTGGTTCGGAGTCGGGCAGTACCGCGCCTACAGCGCATATCCCGCGTACGAGCGCGTCCGGGACATCGGCCCGGCAAACGAGGGGCTCTCGCAGGCGCTGAACACCCTCGACGCGTACGGCGGGGGCCAGGAGACGCAGCTCGCCGCGTTGCTGCAGAGCTCGACGGGCGAGGGCCAG
>JBOGXF010000161.1:0-20502 GCA_050694275.1 Actinomycetota bacterium
ACCTCGCCCGACACTCCCGTGATGATCTCGCAGCCGTCGCTCTCGCTCTCAACACGCGACCTCGAAAGACCCTTGGCTGGTTGACTCCCGCCGAGGCCTTAGCGGATCTCTTACAATCGGCTTAACATGGCAGTGTTGCTTCGACCCCTTGAACCCAAGCAGTGTCGATGAATCGTTGTGCCAACTGGGCGGTGTCTTGCCCCCAGAGCGGGAAGAGAGCGGTCTTGTCCAGCGGCGCGAGATTGGTTTCTCGATACGTCCTGATGTCCTCGAGGAAGAGATCGGCGAAGGCGTATGTGTCGATGTCTTTGAGCGGAGGCGCCGAGAGAGCCTGATCCATGATCCTCGCGTAATGCTCGTGGGTGCAATCCGCGGGAATCGTGACCTCGATCAAGTCCATCCCGAGCGCGACTGTTTGCGCGTGGAGCAGGGACCGGCGCACCCCATGGATGGTGATGCGCTCGTAGTCTCCCGTTACGGTTGTTAGGAGGTGCGAGACCCTGACGGTGGGATCCGCTCGAAGAGCGGTTAGAGCCATCGCGGAATCCTTGCCACCGCTCCAAGAGAGCACGACATCGGTCGCGGCGTGGTGCTCAGGGCCCGGGTGGGCGGTAGCGGTCTGGGGAATCACCTGCGCAGTTTCGCGCTCGATCGGGTACCACCTCCTCTCTGGGCGCGGCCGCGCGCCGGGACCAGCCGTTCCTGGTGACGCAACCGTAGTCCGCTGACTCCTACACGCAACCGCACGCTTTAGAGCCGCCCTCGAAAGGTCCTCGCTAAGCTCGGCTGCATTCTCGGGCGGGGGGTCGGGCTTCGCCCGAAAGATCAAGTGCAATGCTCGGTCGTTCTCGCTTGGTAGCTCTGCAACCTTAGCGGCGGAAGGAGATATGCGGTAAGAGAACGTACATGCATCCGAACGCGGAACTGCTGGAGCGAGAGTATGAGGCTCGGGCTCGCGGAGACTTGGGCGCCCTTGAGGAGACCTTTCATGAAGACGTCGTATGGCATGTCCCCGGCCACAGTTCGATCGCAGGCACCTATCGTGGGCGCGAGGAGGTCATGGCTTATTCGCGACGGCGCCAGCAATTGGCCGATGGCACTTTCAAGATCACGGTGCACGACATCTTGGCGAACGATGATTGGGCACTCGTGATCGCCACAGGTCGGGTCGATCGCCATGGCCGGTCGTACGAGTGGCGCGCCCATGGCCTGTATAGGTTCCGTGATGGAAGGATCGCCGAATGCCGAGTGTTACCTGAAGACCAGTACACGTTCGATGAAATCTGGTCTTGATCCCCTTCCGTCAGGTTGCTGAGGCTCTGCGTTTCCGTCTGACTCGTCCTCGTCGTGCTCTACCGTTCGCTCCTGCGGCAGACGTTCTTTCTTGACGGCACGTTAGGGCGGTCGCTTCGTAGTTCAAGGCGGTCCGCTTACCGCTTTGCTCCTTAATGCTCCCGCCGGGCTTCGCCGGTTCCCCTGACCTACTTCGCTATCTCCCCCCTATCCACGAGCCGTAAGAACGTCTAAGCGCCGCAGGAGGCGCGAAGGAGGTAGCACGATGAACCAGGTTGTCCTCATCGGAAACCTCACCGAGGCCTTGGCGAACTCTTAGTTCAAATAGGTGCTTCGGGCCGCGATCTCGGCGGAGGGAACCTCCGACCTGTCTGTGGCGTATATAGGGGCATGACCGGGATGAATGGAGGGTCCCTGACCCGGCGAAGTTTTGTGGTGGCTCTGGCCGTGGTGGGGCTGCTCGCGAGTGCCGCTCCCGCGGACGCGAAGGTAATGGATCTGCTCGCGAAGGTTATGGATCTGCACCGGGTGACGATACGTGGGTCCGAATTGAAGCAACCTCTCGTTCTCAGCCAGAGAGAATTCGGAATCCCGCGCTCTCAATCTGGCCCTCGGCTGGTGGCGGCTTTTGGCTTGTTGGATTACGAGGGCGGGAGAGAAGCGCGGCCGTCGGGTGAATTGGGCGTGGGCTTCGAAGTTACATACGAGTATCGGAGCAACTACGACGGCGAGCCCAGGTTCTTCCGAGTCCGGGAGGTCCTGTATCCGTACGCTCGGGTCGAAAGACTCTACGAGGGGCGAATCACGATGGGCCCGGTCGCGTTTACTCCGCCGGGGCAAACATGGCGGATGGGACGGGATACAGCCGTGCAAGAGATACCGACCGGTTGGCGCGCCTATCCGCGTTCAGTCGTGCGACATCTCCAGGGGCAGGGGTTGCCGGTCGTCGAGACTGCTCGCCTGAATGCGGAGCCAGCGGAAGTGCGACGATCGTGGGGATGGCTTTTGACTCCGGTCCTGGTCGGACTCCTGGCAATCTCAGCCCGCGTCTATCGCAGACGATCTTTGACCGCGCAAGCGCAGCCGCGCGTATTTGGTTTGTGGTAGCGCGCTGATTCACGAGCAACCCTGCGTCGGCGAGTGAGCAAAGGGGCAACAGCAGCGCCCGCGATCAGAGCGACGGGTTGACGGGGCCCCTCGTATGTGACTAGGATTATGGTCATGGAGACACTTCCCCTAGCTGAGATCAAGGCCCACCTGTCCGAGGTCGTCGACAGGATCGAGCGCCGCCACGAACGCATCACGCTCACCCGCAACGGCCGACCCGCGGCGGTATTGATCAGTCCTGAGGATCTTGAGGCGTTGGAGGACACGCTCGAACTACTCTCGAACCCCGACGCGCTCCGGGAGATCGAGCAGGCTCGGCGGGACATCGAAAAGGGCAAGGGCATAGGCGCGGCCGAGCTGCGAGCTCGCTACCTCGGCGAGTGACCCGTCGCAGATGGGAGCTGATCGTGGCTCCCTCTGCCGAGCGCACCCTCGCACGGATCCCCGAGAAGGCGGCTGCGGCCATCGTCGAGTTCCTCGTGGGTCCCTTGACCGATAGGCCCAAGCGCGTCGGACACCGGCTCCGCCGGGAACTCGAGGGACTGTGGTCCACCCGGAGGGGCGCGTACCGCATCGTCTACGAGATCCATGAAGCCGACCGCCAGATCAAGGTTGTGCGCATCGACCACCGCGCCGATGTGTACAGAGCCCGGTGACAGAGAGATCGCCACCCGATATTGCTGGAGCCTTCAGACGCTTCCTGCTTCTCCCCATCCTAGCCGCGGCCGCCTTGGTCTTGTCGTGGTCGGTTTCTGGCTTGTGTCGGATTCGGCTAGCTTTCACGGGCACGCGGCCGGGCATTGGATCATGGCGATACCGGTCCTCTTCGTGGGCCTCCTCATCGTGCGACTCCCCGAGGCGCACACGATGGCGCGTCGTATCGCGCTTCTCTTTGTTGCCATAGTCGTACTTGCGTTGGCAGCGTCACAGCTCCTCGAAGGGATCGGCGCATTCGCTTCCGGAACGGGACCGGTCGACACGGTGCTCGAGTCGATGCATGGTTTGGGGGAAGCGGGCACTCTGTTCTCGATCTTCGCCTTGCCGCTGTCGTTGGTGATTCTGGCTGTCGTCTATGCCCTGGCGGCAATGCGCGCACTAATCGGGCGGTGGTCGTCGCGTAAGAGGGCGTGACGCCGATGTTTCCACTTCCGCAAGCCTCCGTCGCCACACGCATAACGGAGTAGGCATAGGCCCTTCCGCTCGATCCCTCCGGACGAGAGGCCCAAAGGAGACGATCGACCAGCGGAACAGACCCCAGAGGGCTGGAACCAGACGTTCCGTCATGCATAGGAGTGCGGGGATCCTCGTCGAAGTATTGAGGGCGTTCCCTAGACTGGCAATGGAGGCTCGATGCGTGATCCACACCGGTGGCGGCCGATCGCTGCGGCGGCCGCGCTGAGCGCCATCCTCATAGGTGCGACGGCGTCCGGTACCCCAGGCCACGATCACGACCACGGCGCTGCAGGTCACCACGACACTGCCGGTCTTCACAGCCACGCGATCGGTGGCCCGAACGCGACCCGTGGTCGCGATTGGGCCCGCTACGCGAGCCCCACAAGGCCTTACGCGGGCCCTACGAAAGGCGTCCCGTGCGACAAGGGATCACGACCGGAGAAGGTTCAGGGAAAGGCACCGGAGGCCGACTACACCTCTGGGCGAGCGGCCAAGGGGTACTTCTGCAACGCCCGACTCATCTCGCACTTCGATAATTCGTCAGGCGGCTACCGCGTCGAGCGTTACGTCGACAAGGCGGGCCACGAGTGCGCCTACTGGGACTCGACACTTCTGTGGCCGCACAACCTACCGAACCAGGGAACCGAGGGGCCGGGTGTCTACGTGATGGACATGACCGATCCGGCCCATCCGGCGCACACCGACACGCTGCGAACCCCGGCGATGCAGTCGCCACACGAGTCGCTTCGGCTGAACACGAAACGGGGGCTTCTCGTCGCCGATATGGGTTATCCAACGTGGCAACCCGGCTTCGTCGACATCTACGATGTCAAAGAGGACTGCCGGCATCCCGTCCTGCAGTCGTCGTTCCCGGTCGGCATCGTCGGACACGAAAGCGGGTTCGCGCCCGACGGCAAGACCTTCTACGTCGCATCTCTATACGGGCACACGCTCACCGCGATCGACCTGACAGACCCGCGGGCACCCGTCGTTTTGGGGACCTCCTCGGATTACCAGCCTCACGGCGTATCGATCAGCAACGATGGCAACCGCCTGTACATGGCCGAGAGTGCGTTCAACGAGGGCGGCGAGGACTTCACCGGGCTCACGATCCTCGACGTGAGCGAAGTCCAGAAAAGGGTGCCCAATCCGACCGTGAAGCTTGTCAGCCGGCTCACGTGGCCGGAACTGAGCACCCCACAGAACGCGACGCCGTTTACGGTTCGTGATCACGAATACTTGCTGGAGACCGACGAGTTCGGTTCGGGCAAACAAGTGGGCGCTGCGCGCATCATCGACATCGAGAATGAGAAGAAGCCGTTCGTCGTGTCGAACCTGCGCTTGGCCGTGAACAAGGGGAGCCAGACCGACGACCCTGGCGACGACCAGCCGTTCCAGGGATATCAGGGTCATTACTGCTCGCTGCCCAGCCGCGTGGACCCGTACATCGTCGCATGCAGCTTCATCATGTCCGGCCTGCGCGTGTTCGACATCCGTGACCTCGCGCACCCACGAGAGATCGCGTACTTCAACAAACCGCTGATGCCGGGGACGAATCCTTTCTACCCGTCGAAGGCCGGCGCGTTCGCGATGTCGGCGCCGGCGTACGACCAGGAGACGGGCGACATCTGGTACACGGATGGCCACAGCGGGTTCTATGTCGTGCGACTCACTGATGCTGCGGGCGTCGGCAAGTTTGCCCGACGCATCCTCTATCCCGGCAATTGATCATCATGCCTGATGCGTTGTCGGCAGGTGCCGGGCCTGCTGAGGCGAATCTGTTCACCCATGAGAAGGCTTGTTGCTCTCACGCTGATTCTGGGCCTGGCCCTGGTGCCCGGCACCTCATGGTCCGGGCCGGAGCGGGCAAAGACATCGTGGACGTCCGAGACCGAGGGATCCCCTGTTGCCACGATCGACGGCGGGTGGTCGGTGACCGATGGCGGCGTCGATCGTGTCGACTTCCGTGGCCCTCATGTGGTGGGAGCGAGGACGACGTTCGAAGCGCGCTGGCTATCTCCCTGGGTCCGGGTAACGAGGTCCAGGCCGGCAGAGATCGCGACCGAAGGTGGCCTGGAATACCTGCAGGCTCCCGCCACCGCGGTTGAGGTTGCCGAGATGGTGCGAGTAAAAGAGAAGGGCGGCAGGTGGAGCAGATGGTTCGGCTTCAGCCTCCCGAACGAAGGTACTTGGGGCGGGGTTCTGTGGGCCAGCGGGGGCATGTCGGTATGGGTGGGCAAGCCACGTGTGCGACATCTGCGGTTCGAGTGGCGTCTCGTCGGTGAGGCCGAGGCCGTGTCGCACCTTGAGGGCTGGGCCGAGGTGCGTCTGTCGCGCTAGTCGGCCGAGGAATCATCGCCCCGAAGTGGCTGGTGACCGAGGCGCAGCCGGTCCCGTTTGCTGTCAGGATTGCCGCGTGCGGCGGTATGTGTTGTTGTTTGCGGCAGCGGTCCTGCTCTTGCCGCGGCTCTTTGTCTCTTAGCAGCGGCGTTTCGGCGTCGGGGCGCTGGGGTGGGGCCCCAGTCGGTATTCCTTCGCCCACTGCCACCTCGGGCGGTTGTGAAGGTGTGGTTTTCTCAGCCCAGCCAATCAAGCCATGCCCCATGGGCTTGTGCTCGAGCTAAGAGTTCGTCGGTTCTTCTTCCATGGCGCCAAGTGGTCAGGCCGAGAAGGAAAGTCTCCATGTCCAGTTCGGGGCCGAAGGCCAACCGCGCGTGGCTGACGAACGGCTCAAGGAATGGTCCTTCGAATGCGAGCCGGACCACGTCTCTCTGGGCGCCGAGTTGGTCGAGCGTCTCTTCGACCCTATGAAAAGTCCCCTCATCGAGATAGGCGAAGGCCGCGCTGTGCATCACGCATACGAGCAAGTCGGGATCCACGTCCCGCACGGCTGGTTCTAGCATCTCGACGAGATCACCGGTGACAAACCGCACGTCATCGTTTGCTGAGGCGATCGTGAGAGCCGCCTCCAGCCTATAGAGCCGATCGATGTCTTCAGGCCACACACACGCCTTCAGCCAAGAAGCAGCCGCCGGATCGCTCGGGTCGAGAGGATCGAGATCGATTCCGATCCGCTGGGCAATCGTTGGGAGGGTGAGGTCTCGCGGTACGGTCCCTCTCAGTTCGGGCGAGATGGTGACTTCTGACGCCTGCGGGCCGACCTCGACTTCGCCGTAGCGGTAGCGATACCTGTCGAGATGCAAGAGCAGTCCCGCGCTCGCTCCGAGTTCAAGGAGCGCCACTGGACGGTCGGCGTGAGTGGCCAGTCGTCCCAGACCGGCGCGCAGCGCAGCGCAGCGTCCTGGTTCGTTCGTCTGCGTGGCGTAAGTCGTTAGACGTTGGATGACCTCGCTGTTGAAATCCTGCAGGAAGGAGCGGAAAACAGGGAAAGTTCGCCCCTCCGGTTCTCGATCACCACCGACGGATGGGTAGTAAGTAGCGAGTTCATGATCTGCGCCGCCGAGGAGAAGATCGTGGACGGCAGCAAACAGCAGATTAGGACGGCGCTGACGCTCTGCCGCGGTCGCGAGAAGCGAAACGATTTCATCATCTTCGGCGACTGCGAGCGACAGCCTCTCGTAAAGGGGGGAACGGCCTCGAGCCTCTTGGGCGAACCTCAGGAATCGCGACCTCAGCGAGGCTAGCTCCTTGTCGGGCAGCAGAGCGATCCCTCCTCGTCCGGCGTTCTCATCAATGTAGACGCGCACGTGCGCCGGCGAGCCCCATAACTCCTCAGCACCGGCGCCCGGGCGTCAACCGCCGGTTTCGGTGCGCGACTTGAATTTCCCGTCCCACTCGGCCAGTGGGCGGCACCACCATGTCCAGTCGTCCCCGATGCGACCCTGAGTGGAAAGCTCTATGCGATCGTTCGCCCAGAGGAGCGTGGTCCAGGGGTCACCCTCGAGCGAGGCCCACGGAAAAAGACGGCGAAGGAGTCGCTGGACGATGTCATCTGGGCCCCGGAAGGAACTGATGAATCCTTCTGCGATGTCAGAAGTGTGGATCAGGGTCTCGTTGATTCCCATCGCCAGGAATCCCGATCGGTCGGCTACTCCTCGGGGGTGGAAAGCTCGTGCGTCTTTGGGGGCCGCGGCCACGACTTCGGAGAGAACGGCGGCCTTGGCTCGAACCGTGCGAAGGAGGCCCTTTATTGGGACGCTCTCGTCGCGAGCGATGCGCACCGCTGGCGCGAAGCGCTGGGCGCGAGTCGCGAGTAGTACCGCATAGACGTCGAGGCCGTCAATGATGTGCTCCAAAGTCTCACGACAAGTCCAGTCAAGGGTTCCGGCCGGTTTCGCCCAATCCAGATCCAAGTAGTCGCCAAGGAACTCAGTGGTTGCGTGAGCGATGTCGCGTAGGTCCATCGGCACCAGTTGCTCCATGCGAGCCATTCTCGATGATTAGCCCAGACTCCGCTCTAGGGCCAGCCCGTCATAGATGGACCCTCGAGTTGCGGAAGCGATGGCGGTCCAGCACCGCCCCAAGTCACAAGCACGCAGGCTACGAGCGCGATCCGGAGCGGAAGATGCGTTCTAAGACCTACGGATCTTTTAGTGGAAAGGCGAACCTTCAGGATGACTCCGCGGCCTCCTTCGTGATCGAGATCGAGCATCGTGTCCACGCCGAAGACGTCGCGGAACAGATGGAGCGCGGCGTCGTAGTCATCGAAGATAAAGGCGAAGCGAGTTCACGGGCTGGGGTCATGGGTCCTCCCATTCAGGCGCTCTTTTCTGTGAGGAAACTGGTCTCCTCTGCTCGCTATTCCTGATCGGAACGGGTTGGATGGATCAGCGCTCCTTTAAGTACGCTCTTCGGACTATGACCACAGGCCGGCTGGAGGCGTTCAGCGATGCAGTGATCGCGATCGTGATCACGATCATGGTCTTGGAGCTGAGGGTCCCGCATCGGGCAAATCTCGGTGCTTTACGCGAGGTGGCTCCCGTGTTCTTGGTGTACGTCCTCAGCTTCGTCTACCTCGCCATCTACTGGAACAATCATCACCACCTGATGGTCCTGACCGATCGGATCAACGGCAAGATCCTGTGGGCGAACGTGCATTTGCTCTTCTGGCTTACGCTCGTGCCTTTCACGACGGGCTGGATGGGCGAGAGTGATTTTGCTCCTGTACCTACCGCCGTATACGGCGTGGATCTGCTGCTCGCCGCGATCGCCTACTTCATCCTGCAGTCCGCGATCGTCGCGGAACAAGGCCTCGGCTCGAAGCTGGCAAACGCGCTAGGCCGTGACCTAAAGGGAAAGGCTTCGCCGCTGCTGTACATCAGTGCGATCCCACTGGCCTTCATCAGCAGGTGGATCGCTCTCGGCCTCTACGTGTTCGTAGCCCTGATGTGGCTCATTCCAGACCGACGCATCGAATCCGCCGTTGGGGGCTAGGCGAACGCCTGGTCGGTAGCCGCCTGGTCGTCGCTCAGTAACCACACCTCGGTGAGCTTCCCGTCCTCGACATGCCACACATTGGCCCCATTCCAGGTGATGAGCTTGGTGTCCCGCTGAGCGCGGATGCTTACGAGGATCACGATGTGGTCGTCGCTCGCAGTGACGTCGTGTAATTCCCGCTCGAACGTTCCTCCGGTCAGCTCGTCACCCTTGGCGAAAACGCCGAATACCTGATCCCGGCCCTCGTAGGTCCCGGACAGTTGGCTACTGCCGGGAAAGTGCGCGACGACATCGTCTGCAACCAGGCCCTCAACGGTGGCAAAGTCCTTGGCGTCGAGCGCCTGTAGGAAGCGGCGCCCTAGCTCAGCGTTGGGATGCTCCATCTCCCTCCTCCTTCAACTAGCGGCGCGCACAAACGTATCCGGATCGCTGCCTGCTCTGCCTGGTCCGTTCCGATCACGAGGAGTAAGGGCCCTGCAAGACTGAGGAATCGACCGACGGCCGAATCCTCAGCCCCTGCGATAGAGGCGCGTCGTCAGCGGCGCGAACACGGCGGTGAGGGCCGCCGCTACCGTCAGGACGATTGCGATGTCGCCCGCGTGGACATTCCCCTCCATCAACCCTCGGGACGCGGTCGCCAGGGTCGAGATGGGGTTGACGTCGACAAAGGTCTCGAGGATCGGCGGCAGCGTGTTTGGCTCGACGAAGACGTTGGAGAGGAACGTGATCGGGAAGATTCCCATGAAGCCGGCGTTCATCACCGCGTTGGGCGAACGCAGCAGCAATCCGAGCGTCGTGAAGACCCACGAGAGTCCGAAGGCGAAAAGAACGACCAGCCCCAAGGCAGACACCGCGCCGACGACGCCGGCACCTGGACGGTAGCCGAGGGCAACGCCGAGCACGATGATCACGGTGCCGCCGATGAGATAGCGCACGCTGTCACCGAGCAGCGACCCCACCAGGGGCGCGGGCCTCCAGATGGGCAACGAGCGGAACCGGTCCACGACCCCCTTGGTCAGGTCCGTGTTGAGTGCCACTCCCGAGTAGACCGTCGTGAACAGGACCGACATCACCAGGATCCCCGGGAGGATGTAGTCGAGATAGTCGCCCGTGGATCCGGCGATCGCGCCGCCGAACAGGTACGTAAACATCAAGACGAACATCACGGGCGTGATCGTCACGTCGAGCAGTTGCTCGGGGACGTGCTTGACCTTGAGCATCCCTCGCCACCCGAAGGTGAGGGCGGTCGACAACGCGTTCGCTCTGGGCGGGCGTGCTGTCGACGCGATGGCCCTTCGGACCGCGGCCTCGTCGGCGGCGGCCGGGATGGCCGTACTCGTGGCCGGAGTCGTGCTCATGCTGGTTGCTCCTCCTCGATGGGATCGAGCTGTTCCGACGGAACCTCCTCGGCCGGATGGCCGGTCAGTGCCAGAAAGACCTCGTCGAGGCTCGGCTGGCCGAGCGAGAAGCCGGCAATGTGCAAGCTGGATCGGGTCAACTCGGCGACCGCCTCAGCGGCGCGGTCGGCGTCCGAGCAGGTGGCGGACAGGGCAGCAGGGTCGGGCTCCGGGGTGACGGCTCCGAGCTCGCGGGCCAGAATCTGCTCGGCAAGGGGGCGCTGCTCGGGGTCCAACAGACGCACGCGCAGCGCGCCGGAGCCGACCGAGGCCTTGAGCTGGCCCGGCGTCCCCTCGGCGATCACCCTGCCGTGGTCGATGACGGCGATCCCGTCGGCGAGCTGGTCCGCCTCCTCGAGGTACTGGGTGCAGAGCAGGATCGTGGCACCACCCGCGACCAGCGCGCGGATTATGTCCCAGACCTGGTTGCGGGAACGAGGGTCGAGGCCGGTCGTCGGCTCGTCGAGGAACATCAGATCCGGGGTCACCACGATGCTCGCGGCGATGTCGAGCCTCCGCCGCATCCCGCCCGAGTAGTTCTTGACCAGCCGGCTCGCCGCCTCCGAGAGCCCGAAGGCCTCCAGCAGCTCGGCGGCGCGTTCCTTGGCCGCCGGGCGCTTCAGCCCCAGAAGTCGGCCGATCAGGATCAGGTTCTCGCGGCCCGTGAGGTCCTCGTCCACCGAGGCGAGCTGGCCGGTGAGGCTGACGGCCCCCCTCACCGCATCGCTCTCCTTAACGATGTCGTGCCCAAGAACCAGGGCGCTGCCGGCATCGGGGCGGATCAACGTCGCCAGCATGCGGACCGTAGTCGTTTTGCCTGCGCCGTTCGGGCCGAGCATGCCGTAAACGGACCCCCGGCGCACGGCCAGGTCGACGCCGTCGACGGCACGCGTCTCGCCGAAGGACTTGACGAGGCCCGTGGCCTCGATTGCGAGAGCGGACTGCATTGTCGGCTGACTCCTCTGGGTCGGTTGTCGCTTGCTACCACAAAGACTGTGTCAGGCATCCAAACTCATCGCGGGCCGGGTTTCGGTTTTGGCGAACCGGGTGGCGACTTCGTTTGCAACGCGCCATTCCACCTGCTTGTTCCCGTCCCGCTCGCGCGGGCTGGCTACGAGCCGGAGTTTCCTCTCTCCGCTCGTCATTCCTGAGGGGATCTCTGACGATTCCCCCTTGAGGAGAAGCGGGCTCCCTGCGAGAGTCTGAGGGATGAACGAGTCCCTGCCTCTTCTCGTACGCGGAGCGTGTCCCCACGACTGCCCCGACACCTGCGCCTGGACCGTTCGGGTTGAGGACGGCAAGGCGGTCGAGCTGATCCCGGACCACGACCATCCCTTCACCGCCGGGGGACTGTGCGCCAAGGTCAACCGGTACATCGAGGACCGCACCTACAACCCAGACCGGATCCTCTATCCGCTGAGACGCAGCGGTCCCAAGGGCTCGGGGACATACGAACGCGTCACGTGGGACGAGGCCATCGAGGCCATCGCCAGCAAGCTGAAGAAGATCGTTGCAGAGAACGGCTCTGAGGCGATCCTCCCTTACAGCTACATGGGAACCCAGGGGATGGTTCAGGGCATGGCGATGGACGGCCGGTTCTTCGCCCGCCTCGGGGCCTCCCGACTCGAGCGAACGGTGTGCGGGGACAACGGACAGGCCGGTTTTATCGGAACGATCGGCATCGATGCCGGCATCGATCCAGAGAGCATCGTGCACAGCCGCCTGATCATCATCTGGGGTACCAACACCGTCGTCACCAACCTCCACCTGTGGCCGTTCATCCAACGCGCACGAAAAGCTGGGGCGGAGGTCGTGGTCGTGGATCCGCTGCGGACGCGCACCGCCCAGGCCGCGGACGAACACATCCAGCCGATGCCCGGGACCGACGCGGCCCTCGCGCTGGGGATGATGCGGGTCATCGTCGACGAGGACCTCTACGACCACGACTACGTTGAGCAGTACACGCTCGGCTTCGAACAACTCACGGAGCGCTTGCAGGAATACCCACTCGAGCGCGTCGCGGAGATCACGCGCGTCCCGGCAGAAGCCATCGCCGACCTCGCACGTCGCTACGCGACCACGCGGCCGTCCGCCATCCGCACGCTGGTTGGCATGGATCATCGCCGGAACGGCGCCATGACGTTTCGGACGATCGCATGCCTGCCCGCTCTGACCGGGGCATGGCGCGACCGAGGCGGCGGGCTCATCGGCATGGTCGGCAGACACATGAGGAACACGCTGCCGATGCAGCGGCTGGGGATGCCCGGGCTCGAAGACGCCAACAAGCGGCAGATCAACATGATGCAGATCGGGAAGGCATTGACCGACGAATCCCTCGATCCCCCGATCAAGGCCCTGATCGTCTACAACAGCAATCCCGCTGCCATCGCTGCGAATCAGAACCTCGTGCTGAAGGGGCTAGCTCGCGAGGATCTGTTCACCGTGGTGCTGGAGCATTTCATGACCGATACGGCGCGACATGCCGATATCATCCTCCCGGCCACCACCCAGATCGAGCATCTTGACCTCATGTACTCGTGGGGGACGATGTATCTCAGCCTGAACCGCCCGGCCGTCCAGCCGGCGGGGGAGGCACTGCCCAATTCCGAGATCTTCAGACGACTGGCGAGGGCGCTCGATCTTGACCATCCCGAGCTGCAGCAGTCCGACGAGGAGATCGTCCGCGACGTCTTGGACGTCCAGCACCCGTGGATGGACGCGGTCACCTTCGACAGCCTCATGGAGACCGGATGGGCGAAACTCAAGATTCCCGAGGACTGGCGACCCTACGCACAAGGTGGCTTCCCCACCTCGTCGGGCAGATGTGAGTTCTACAGCGAGGGGCTCGCCTCTCAGGGATTCGACCCGCTGCCGGGGTTCGAGCCGGCGCCGGAGAGCCCCGCGGGAGATCCCGAGCTCGCCGCTCGTTTCCCACTCGCTCTGGTGAACTCGAAGACGGCTCTGCACTTCCTCAACTCGAGCTACGCGGGGGTCGCGAGGCACCTCAAGGCGGAGCGCGAGCCGCTCCTCGACATCCATCCCGATGATGCGGCCATCCGAGGAATCTCAGATGGAAGCATGGTGCGGGTTTTCAACGACCGCGGGGAGGCGACGGCTCGTGCGCGCGTGCGAGACAAGGTCCGAAGCGGGGTCGTCTCCCTACCCTTCGGCTGGTGGGCGTCAAAGGCTCCGGGCGGACGCTCCGGCAACGCATTGACCCGCGACGGGGTCGCACCTTGGGGCAGGGGAAGCGACTTCCTCGACACCCTGGTTGAAGTGGAGGCCACGGGATCGGCCTAAGGGGGCCGGGTTAGGCTGCCGGCCGACATGGCCGAGCTTCTGCTTTTCCACCATGCACAGGGATTGACGGCCGGGTGCCTCTCGTTTGCCGATGAGCTCCGCGCTGCCGGACACCTCGTTCACGCCCCGGATCTCTACGACGGCAAGACCTTCACCGAGCTCGCCGATGGCGTCGGCTACGTCGAGGAGGTCGGCTTCGACACGATCATCGAGCGCGGCCGACTCGCCGCCGACCGATTGCGGAACGAAAATCGTCTATGCAGGCTTCTCGCTCGGGGTCCTGCCGGCGCAGATGCTGACCCAGACAAGGCCCGGTGCGAAGGGGGCATTGCTGTTCCACAGCTGCGTTCCGACCTCGGAGTTCGGCCGCCCGTGGCCGCAGGGCGTCCCGCTCCAGATCCACATGATGGACGCCGACGAGTGGGCCTTGCCGCCGAACGAAGACCTCGACGTCGCCCGCCGGCTCGACGAGACGGTAGAGAGCGCGGAGCTGTTCCTGTATCCGGGCGATCGGCACCTGTTCGCCGACAACAGCCTGCCCGACTACGACGAAAGCGCCGCGACGCTGCTTAAGCAACGCGTGCTCAGCTTCCTCGACAACATCGAGTAGCTGCGTTGGCTGACCGCCGGAGCGTGCGGCGTCTGGCAGCTTCCCCGGGCTTATCGACGAGCGGGACGATGTCCGATAGGAGATCGGCATATGACGCCCGATCGGATATCATAGAGGGCATGAGCACGTGGGCCGGGAATCTCATCAGGCTCGCCCGCCGGGAGGCGGGACTGTCCCAGCGCGAGTTGGCGCGGCGCGCCGGGACCTCCCAGGCGACGATCTCGGCTTACGAGTCGGGACGGAAGTCGCCGACCCTGGACACCCTGGCGCGTATCGTGCGTTCCGCCGGGCTGGATCTTCGCATCCGCCTCGAGCCCCACGACGATCACGACGAGGTCATGGCCCACTACGAGGCAAGCCTGCCCACGAAGGTTCGGGCCCGCATCCGCGCCGACCAGCTCGCCGTAATCAATCGCGCCCGCAGGGAGCGCGGGCTGGCTGCCGTGACTCAGAAAGACCTGGCGGGGCGTGTCTGACTTTGATCCCCGGCGGATACTGCTGACCCTGCTCGATCACGGCGTGGACTTCGTGGTCATCGGCGCCGGCGCGGCGATCCTTCACGGAGTCCCCTTGAAGCCGACGCTCGACATGGACATAACCGCGGCAACGAACAAGAGAAACCTCGAGCGGCTGGCGGCGGCGCTGCGAGAGCTTGACGCCACGCTGCGCGTCCCCGACCGAACCGAGCGAATCTCGGTGCCACTGGACGAGAGGATGTTGAGAAACGTCTCCGTTCTCACTCTGAGTACACCCCATGGACCGTTCGATGTCCTCTTCGAGCCTGCGGGCGCTCCCTCTTACGACGATCTGCGTGAGCGCTCGGTCGAGGTGCCGGCCTATGGCGCAGCCATCCGGGCCGCGGCCGTGGCAGACATCGTCGCGATGAAGCGTGCCGCCGGACGTGAGAAGGATGCTGCTCATTTGGATGTGCTGATGGAGTTCCTCCGGGAGCAGGAGCGCCGTACTTAACTCCATCCGGCCCAGGAGAGGCCACGCTGAGTTTTCCACCCGGGGCCTGGTCTCCGTCGTCGGCTGCGTCCTCGCCGGAGTCAGGCGTTGGGGGCGCTGCGCGGCGACCTTGGCGGAGAAGAGCGGGAGCGTCCTACTCTGGGCGCGATGAACGCTCTGGAAGCGGTAGCGCCGGACGGTAGCCCCGTTGAGGTGTACCTGCATATTCCTCCGGGCCATGAGCCGGACCTGATCCGCACGGCGGTGCCGAAAGGAGCCACCATCCTTGAACTCGGATGCGGCGCGGGACGCATAACCCGGCCGCTGGTGGCCCTTGGTTATCGAGTCACCGCGGTGGACAACTCGGCAGAGATGCTGGCTCACGTGGAGGGCGCCGAGACGGTGCTGGCCGATATCGAAGGTCTCGATCTCGGCCGACGCTTCAAGGCGGTGATCCTCGGGAGCCATCTCATCAATGAGAGCGGCGCTGCGAACCGGCGCGCGTTCCTTGAGACATGTCGAAAGCACGTCGAGCAAGAGGGCATGGTTCTGATCGAGAGATACGACCCAAATGTGGACTGGCGGGAACACGAAAACACTTCATCGGAATTGGGTGACGTCGTTTGCACGCTTCGGGATGTGAGGGTTAAGGGACGCGGGGTCCAAGCGATCATGGAGTACAAGATCGGAGCTCGGACCTGGAGACAGCCGTTCACCGCTGAATTGCTCACCGATAAAGCCATAGAAACGGAGTTAGCCGGTTGCAATTTGCGGCATGAAGGATGGCTCGATGACCGCGGTACCTGGCTCCTTGCTCGACCGCTCAGTGGTTAGCGCCTGCGCGAGATCAATGGGCGGGCCTAAGTCTCAGGCGCGGTTCGCGTCGAGGGCGGCGGCGAATCCCACCGCCATTGCGTCGAGTTGTTCGACAAGCGACCCGCTCCCGGAGATACGCTCGATCATCGCGGCGACTTCGGACAGATCTGCATCCTCGAGCAGATCGCCCAAAGGATGACCCTCTAGCTCGCACAACAGGCGTTCCGTCTCCCGATCATGTTTGATCCAGATGTCTACGCATGGGTCGTCGTCGAGCAGGCTTTCGCCCAGCTTCGGATAACGGCGAGCGAACTCCTCCGGGTCTGCCTCGTATACCGCGAACGGTTCGGGGTCATGGACGTCGGCGGGCGGCTGCGGGGTCAGGGCGAAGCCCCGCGGACGCAGAACCTCGTCCATGTGGTGCTGAATCAGCCGCTCGAAGTCGCCCCGTGTCATTGTTTCGATTCTCGCGTTACTTCTCGCCCGCCGTCCTCCGGCGACGGCTTGCACCTTCGTGAAGTACCGCTCGCTCCGGCGTCAAGGGATTCTCAACGAGAACCTAAAGAGAGTCGGGAACGTCCCATTGGATGTGAGAGGGATACGACTGGAAGGCACCGCGCTCGCGCTGATGCTTACGACCGCAGCATGCGGTTCGGCCCTTTCGGACAGGGATCAATTGGCCGCTGCGGAGAGCCTTCCAGCAGGTCAGCTGCTCCTGGCAACGGGGGGGTCGACGGGGCTGTATTCGGCCGCTGAAGGAAAGCGGTTTCTGGGAAGCGTCTATCCGTTCGATCTGTCCCCGGACGGCTCTAGTGTCCTTGCGGCACGCTCCGAGCAAGAACCGAGCGGCATCACCAGGAACACCGAGGTGGTAGCCATCGATACGACCTCTGAAGAGGAGCATGTGATCGTGCGCGCCGGCGCTCGCGAGACCTTGGGCCTGGCCCAGTGGTCGCCCGATGGGTCGCGCGTCGCCTATCGGCTCACGACCTACGAGGTGGATCCGTCGGAGATCCATCCTGGCGAGCGGTCCACCGACACGGTGTGCGTGCGGGATATTTCCGCTTCCGAGAGTCGCTGCTTCGAGGAACTCCGCGAGGTGCTCGACGTTGACTGGTATCCCGATGGTTCGAGCATGCTGGTCGCAGGGGGGCGGGGAGACGAGCCCGTCCTTCGTCTCGACGTCGAAACCGGCGCGACAGAGGTCGTGATTCCTCCGGGAGGGGACGAGGCGCTGCGCACCGAGCTCGACCGTCTCGGCTACGGGCGGCCGAGGCAGTTCGTATTCCCACAGTGGTCGCCATCAGGTCGGTACATAACCACTCTGGTGATGCTCGATGGAGGAAACGAGCTGTACGTCCCGGCCGTCCTCAGTTCTGCGGGCGAGTTCGTTTCGCTGGCCGAGCCTAGCGGCGAGTTCCCGGACGCGTTCGCCTGGGCTCCTGATCGTGATCTCCTCGCCTACACGCAAGGCGAGGCTCCGTACCGGATCAGCGAACTCTACGTGCACGATCCGGCAGCCGCGACTAATCGTTTCCTCTCGACTACCGAGGACGAGGGCCCGATGATCCCGCGCATCGACGGGCTCGCCTGGAGCCCAGATGGTCGCTGGATCGCGTTCAGCCGGCCCAAGGGAGTCCGAGTCGTGGATGTCGAAGGCGAGCAACCAGCTCGTGAGCTCGATCTTCGTGGGACGGTCGTGGACTGGGCGCCCGAGCACCGCCCCATCCCGACGGCTCCCACTCCCACTCAAAGTGCCTCGACGAGTTCTGAGGAACCCCCCGAAGAATCAGATGAATACATCGGCTTTCACCCCGAATCGCGGTCTGAGGACGGCATGATCGTGATGCCGCTGACATTCGTTGACGGAAGCACAGGGGAAGTTGTGGCTCCTTCCTACCTAGAAATCCAGGACATGTCTGCTGCGATCTACACTGCACGGCGGGCGGATTGGGTGGGGTGGATCGAACGATCAATTTCAGGTATGGCGACTCTGGTGGTCTGGCTCATGATGGACCTCTGGAGACATATGAGGGATACGACGATAATTCGGTCGAGGTTTGGAAGGGAACACCTGGCGATTGGGAGTGCCCGAATCTTATCTATGCGTTCAACAACTGGTTCGTCGCGGTGCGAACCTGTCAGGGCCAGCTGTCGCGAACGGAAAAGGAGAGTTGGGCCCGCTCGCTTGTGGGACGGGTTACAGACGATGGATTCCTTGTGCTATCAGCTACGCCTCCTCTGGTGCTGCAGGAAACCGGAGGGCACGAAGGCCCCGAATTGATCCTTGGCATGGATCGAGCGAACTGGATCGAGCTTGAACCCGGAAAATGCAATCCCGAAGACGTCCCGGATGAGGGCGATGTCCGGACGATGGAGGACGGTACGAGGGTTAGCTTTAGCCGCATCGAGGACGGGAACAGCGGCATTGACTACGACTGGTTTGCGACCTGGTGTGAGGACGGGCTGATGGAGATCCAAGTCAGCTACGCCTACGAAGACTTCGCGATAGCTGCTGCCGAGGACTTTCGAATGAGAGACATCGTCCTCGCTCAGTGAGCGAATCGGATCCTTACGGACCCACCTCAATCGACGCCCTACGGATGCTTTAGATACCGCCTTCGGTCGATCATCGCTGCGTGCTGCACTTGGTGGCGGAGAAGGATGGCGCACGCGACCCTTGGGTGGGTGCGGGCCCTCCTTCGCCAGTACCGGGAATGCGCTATTAAGTCGTGATGCCGCCGTTGTCTCCCGCCGAGTTGGGCCTCGCCGCAGGTGCAATCGCCGTTGGGGGATTGGTACACGGGTCAATCGGCATCGGATTCGTACTTATCGCAGCGCCCGTGGTCGGGCTCATCGAGCCGCGGGCGCTTCCCGCTTTGTTCGTCCTCCTAGGGTTCCCGATGGAGATCTGGATGGTGATGAGAGAGCGCGCAGCAGTGGATGTCCCAGGCTTTATCCAGATGGTCGGTGGCCGGGCCTTAGGGACGTTTGCGGCTTTCTTGGTTCTGATAGTCGTCTCGCGACAGTTGCTTACTGTTCTGATCGGTGGCGCCATCATCGTCGCGGCCGTGTTGACCTGGAGGCTGACTGGGTTCAGGTGGGGCACCGGATCGAGAGTCGTCGCGGGAAGCGTCTCGGGCCTAATGGGGACGGTGGCTGCGGTAGGCGGTCCGGCTCTGGCGCTCGCATATCAGAATCGAGAAGCCTCTGAGTTGAGGGCCACGCTTGCTGCGACCTTCCTAGCGACTGATCTGCTCGCGGTCGCTGCGCTGGTGGCATCGGACCTTCTCCAGTGGTGGCATGCCCAACTGGCCTTGATGGTGCTTCCGGCTGAGTTGATGGGGGTGGCGCTCAGCGGTCGACTAATTCGACGGCTCGATGCGGTCGCGGTACGCATGGGTGTCGTATTGATTGCCATTGTCGGTGGCGCTTCCGTCGCATTAAAGGCGATCGTGTGATTGACCGGCGCTCACAGCGCTCCTCACGCGGCGTCCGTTGGCCGTCGTGACTGTAGGGCTAGGTATGCCTCGGCCACTCGCCGCTGCGCGTGGCACTCGGGGCTCTGGCCCACCTGACCCATTTGTCGGCCTGTTGCTCCCAACGACGTTCCTTGGCCATGGCAAGAGAGGACCGGAACTCAGTGCGTCCTGGTTTCCAGCTTGCGCCGCAAAGGCTCGCCTAGGGGACGGGATCGACCGGTAGAGCCGTCGATGTTCACGTAGGTGTGTGTGCCCGTGCAGACGGTCTCTGACCCGACCATAGCTTCGTAAGCAAAGTCGAAGGAGGAGTTGCCGATGCGGGAAACCGACACGGCGATCCCGATCTCGTCGCGGTAGGTGGCTGAGCCCTTCCATTCGACTACGGCCTTGACCAAGACGGAGTGAAGCAACTCGCTCGCAGCGAGGGGTTCACCGAGATTCTCGATGAATTCGGCGTAGGCTTCGTCGAAGTAAGAGAGCCAGTTCGCGTTGAAGACCCGTCCCTGCATGTCCACCTCGTTGAAGCGAGTGCGCACGACGTGGCGGAACGGTGCAGGGGGCATGACCAGACAGTAGCGGTTAAGTAGCCCTGGGAGGATATCGGTCCTCGATCGGCGACTTCGACTACAGCCAACAGCGCTTTGAGCGAGAAGACAGTAATACGTTGGTTGCGAAGCGGGCGCTCGGTGGGTTCCCTTTCGCCGACCGTCTCTTGCGATATCAAGTCCTCGTCTTGGCGTAAGGAGGGGAAGGATTGAAAGTCTTCATCGTCTCCGACATGGAGGGCGTCGCCGGCATAACCAAGTGGGAGCAGTGCGAGGGCGGCCACAAGATGTACGAGGAGGGTCAGCGGTAGGTCTGCCAGTTTGATTTGGCCCCACCCCAGGCGTGAAGTGATCGCTTGAATTGGCCCCACCCTGCGCCCTGAACCCCTCAGCATTCGAGCTGTCTAACGGCTCGAGGAGAGGGAGAAAAGGAT
>JBOGXF010000162.1:0-14208 GCA_050694275.1 Actinomycetota bacterium
GTGCAGACGTCCTCGTCGGCAAAGACGGGGATCGAGGTGGTCTCGGTGACCTTGCGCAGGGCGTCGTGATCCCCCGCGGGGATCGGCTGCTCGCACAGCTCGATGTCGAAGCGCTCCAGCTCCTTCAACCGGACGATCGCCTTGTCGGCGTCCCATCCCTCGTTGGCGTCGATCCTCAGGGCTCCGGCGTAGACATCGCGGATCGCGGCGACGCACTCGACGTCGCCGTCGAAGCCGACTTTCACCTTCAGAACCGGATGGTCGGCGAGGCCACGGGCGCGCTCCCTCATCCGGTCGAGCGGCGCGATGGGAACCGTCACCGAAGTCAGCGGGAGCGGCCGGCCCTTCGATCCCAGGAGCTTGCACAGCGGGAGCCCCGCAATCTTGGCGGCGAGATCGTGCAAGGCGATGTCGAGCGCGGCGCGCGCCGAGCCCGCGGGGAGGAGGTCGAGGGCGCCTTCGAGATTGAAGGGGTTGTCGAGACGCTCGGGATCGACCCCCTCGAGCGCGGCGACCACCGCGGCCGGATCCTCTCCCCAGCGGGCCGCAGGACACGACTCGCCGATCCCGGAGACGCCCGCGAAGCGGAGGGTGACGAACACGTTTTGCGTGGAATCCCACGAGTCGCGGGCGATGGTAAAGCGCTCGGCGAGCGGGAGGTCGAGCACCTCGGCCTCGAGCGACCAGCGCTCCCGTGCCCACTTTGACGTCCCGACCATCCATAATGTCTACATGAACAAGAACACGATGAAGACGTATGTCCTGCTGGCCTTCCTGGGCGGGCTGTTCGTGCTGATCGGCAGCTTCTGGGGACAGGGCGGCGCGACGATCGGTTTGGCGCTCGGGCTGGCGATGGTCGGAGGGTCTTACTGGTTCTCGGACAAGATCGCGATCGCCACATCGCGCGCCAAGCCCGTGAGCGAATCCGAGGCGCCCGAGCTGTATCGCATGACCCGCGAGATGACCCAGGGCGCGAACATGCCGATGCCTCGGTTGTACATGACGCCCGATCCGCAGCCCAACGCGTTCGCCACCGGACGCAACGACAAGAAGGCGGTCGTCGCGGTGACTCGGGGCATCACCGAGGTTCTGAGTCCCGACGAGTTGCGCGGGGTGATCGCCCACGAGCTCGCGCACATCCGGAACCGGGACATCCTTATCGGATCGGTTGCTGCCGCAATCGCCATGTCGATCACGTTCGTCGCCAGGATGGCGTTCTGGTTCGGCGGGGGCGGCCGCGGCCGGAACAATCCGCTTGGGATCGTCGGGCTATTGGCGATGATGATCCTCGCCCCGCTGGCGGCGATGCTGATCCAGGCGGCGATCTCACGCTCACGCGAGTACGAGGCGGATCGGATCGGGGCACGCTTCGCCGGAGGTGGAGAGCCCCTCGCCCGCGCGCTCGAGAAGATGCAGGCGGTGGCCAAACAAGCCCCGATGGTGCCGACCCCAACGGCGGAAGCGCGCGAGCACATGTACATCGTGAATCCGTTCGGGGGGCTCAAGGGCAATCTGGCGGGCCTGTTCTCGACGCACCCGCCGACCGAGGAGCGCATCGCCCGGCTCCGCAGCGTTCCCCGCTAAGACCCTCATCGAGGCGCGCGACAAAAACACCCATATACCGTGTCGATGTCGCGCCCCTTGCGGCTATCTGTCGACGACGCGTCCCTGTGCGGCGCGCAGCGTATAGACGAGTTGATCTCTCTCGCCCTTGAGGATGTAGCCAATCGCTCCAGCCTCGTTCATAGCAATGCGCGACTTATCGTCCGCTGCTGAGGTGAAAGCCAGGACTTGGACGTGTGGATAGTTCTGTCTGATGAATCGAGTCGCTTCGATGCCGTTCAGTTCGGGCATCTCGACGTCCATCACCACCACGTCCGGCCGCAATACCCGGACTGCAGCAACCGCCTCGAAGCCGTTCGAAGCCTCACCCACGACCTTGAACGTGGTCTTCTCTTCGATCAAACGGCGCACTAGCCGCCGGTTGAGAATCTCGTCGTCGACTATGAGTACTTTCAAGACTCTGCCCCCATATAGTCGCTCTCAGGGCGTCTTGCTACTTATCGAGTGTAGACTCATAGTCATCTCACCGCTCTGCTGGTCTCCCAATGGAGCGAGACCGAGCCGGAATTCGCAAACAAATGGGCAGAGCGATCGCAGAGAGCCGACGGCAAGCCGGGCTGAGTCAAGAGGAGCTCGCTCATCGATCTGGACTGCATCGAACCTACGTGGGCGCGGTCGAGCGCGGGGAGCGAAACCCGACGATTGTGTCCCTGGTGGCAATCGCGGACGGGCTCGGGTGTTCGGTCGGCGAGCTTGTCGAGAACGCTTTCCGTCTCCGCGTAGTGCCGTTCGAAAACGCCGAGCCGTATGTTCGTCATCTGCCCCTGTACACGCTCGAGGCCGCCGCCGGGAGGTTTCTCGAGAACCGACCCGTCGAGGAGCAGGGGTGGGTGGAGGTCTCTGGCTTGCGGCTTCGGAAGGGGATGTTCGTTGCGCGTGCGGTGGGCAGGTCGATGGAGCCGCGCATCCCGGATGGAAGCTACTGCGTGTTCCGTGGCGAGCTTGGTGGAGGCCCCCTGGCAGGATCACGTGATGGGAAGATCCTGTTGATCGCGCTCTACGGATCGGAGGATCCCGAAGAGGGTGGGCGCTTCACCATCAAGAGATACCGGAGTGACAAGGACTTCCGTGAGGACGGGACCTGGGAGCACGAGAGGATCGTTCTCGAATCTCTGAACAAGCAAGTCCAGGACATCGAAGTAGACCCAAGAAGTGATCCTCCGTCCCCCATCGCCGAGTTCGTCCAGGTGCTTGCGATCGGCGAGGCGACGGAGCCCTTGCCGATCAGATCAGACTGAGCTACTCACTCTTGGACGCACGCGGCTTCTCGTTCCTCTTGCGGCGAAAGGTGCGCGGGTCAGTCGAACTCGGGGAGGGGCTGGTCGAGCTGCGGCACGGGGCGGGCCCGCCTGAGGTGCGGGAGCGCCTCGACGGTCACGATCGCCCCGAGGATGAGGGCCGCGCCGAGCCACCCGAGCGGCCTCAGGGTCTCTCCCGCCAGCACGTAAGCGAAGAGGCCCGCGAACGCGGGCTCGCTCGCGAGTATCAGCGCCGTGCGGGCCGGCGACGCGTGCTGTTGGGCGTAGGTCTGGATGAAGAAGCCGAGCGCGCTCGCCAGGAGCGAGGTGACCGCGAGCGCACTCCACACGGGGGCCGAGCGCGGAACCTGAAGATCCCCCATCGCGGCCGCGGCGACCAGTGCGATCGTTCCGCACACCCCGAGCTGCACGACCACGAGAGCGCCGACCGCATGATCCTTGACCCCCTTGTCGGTGGCGAAGATGTGAAAAGTGAACGACACCGCGCAGACGAACACGAGCGCGTCGCCGAGCAGATGGACCTCGCCCCCGCCTATCCCGCTCAGGAGGAATAACCCGATGGCCGACGTGCCGGCAGCGATCCACACCGGGCGGCCCGCGCGCTGGCCGAACATGAGCGCGCCGAACACCGGCGTCAACACGACCCAGAGGCCGGTGATGAAGCCGGCGTTGGCCGCGCTCGTGTGCTGCAACCCGAGCGTCTGGAAGACGTAGCCGCCGGTCAGGAACAGTCCCATCCAGAGGCCGATGCGCCATCCGGCGCGATCGAGTGCCCGGAGTTGCCGGCGAAACCCCAGCGCGACGAGCGCGGATGCGGGAATGAAGCGGTACGCGAGAAAGGTCATTACCGGGATGCGCTCGACCGCGTCCTGCACCATGACGAAGGTGAGGCCCCAGACCGCGGCGATCGCGACGAGCCCAACCTCCGCGACGGGGAGACGGCGACCGGCACCCATGGCCGCCTACGCTACTCGGACGACAACTACGACCTAGGGAAGCCCAGGTCCACACTCGACGCGCTTTCCGGCCACCTGGCGGTGACGACCTTCGCGCGCGTGTAGAAGCGGACCCCGTCGGGACCGTAGACGTGGGCGTCGCCGAACAGGGACGTCTTCCATCCCCCGAACGAGTGGTACGCGACCGGCACGGGGATCGGAACGTTGATACCGACCATGCCGACCTCGATCTCGTTCTGGAATTTCCGGGCGGCCGCGCCGCTATCCGTAAACACCGCCGTCCCGTTCCCGTAGGGGTTGGCGTTGACCAGCGCGACCGCCTCGTCGAGGGTCGCGACCCGCAGCATGACGAGGACCGGCCCGAAGATCTCGTCGGTGTAGATCGACATCTCCGGCGTCACGTGATCGAACAGGCACGGGCCGAGAAAGAAGCCGTCCGCCGGGACGTCGGCGCTCCGGCCGTCGACCGCGAGGGTCGCCCCCTCGTTCAGGCCGGTCTCGATGTACGAGAGAACCTTCGCTCGCGCCTCGTCGGTGACGAGCGGCCCCATCTCCGAGTCCGGATCCGAGCCGGGCCCAACCTTGAGACCGGCGACGTGCCCACGGATTCTTTCGAGCAGGACGTCGCCGGCGTCGCCCACCGCGACGAGGGCCGAGACCGCCATGCATCTCTGTCCGGTCGAGCCATATCCCGCGCTCACCGCGGCCCCCGCCGCGTCCTTCATGTCCGCGTCGGGGAGGACAACCATGTGGTTCTTGGCCCCGCCCAGCGCCTGCACGCGCTTCCCGTGGCGGGCCGCGGTCTCGTAGATGTGGCGGGCCACGGGAGTCGAGCCGACCGACGACACCGCGGCGACGTCGGGGTGCTCGAGGATCGCGTCCACCGCCACCCTGTCCCCGTGGACGACGTTGAACGCACCGGGGGGAAGCCCCGCGTCCGACAGCATCTCGGCCAAGAGGTTGGCGGCCGACGGGTCCTTCTCGGAGGGTTTGAGCACGAACGTGTTGCCGCACGCGAGGGCGATCGGGAACATCCACATCGGGACCATCGCGGGGAAGTTGAACGGGGTGATGCCGGCGACCACTCCCAACGGCTGCCTTATCGAGTACGTATCCACCGCGGTCGAGACGTTCTCGGAGAACTCTCCCTTCATCAAGTGGGATATGCCGCAGGCAAACTCGACAACATCGAGTCCGCGAGTGATCTCGCCCTGGGCGTCGGAGAGGACCTTGCCGTGCTCGGCGGTGATGGCGCGCGCCAGCTCGTCCCGGCGCTCGACCACGAGGTTCCTGAACGCGAACAGAGTGCGCGTGCGTTCCGAGAGCGGCGCGTCGCGCCACGACGCGAACGAATCCTTCGCGCTTCGAACCGCGGCATCGACGGTCTCCGGCGTCGCGAACGCGACCGTCTTGGCGATCCTTCCCGTCGCCGGGTCGTAGACGTCACCCACGCGCGCCGGCTGCTCCTCGAGGAGCTTCCCGCCGATGTGGTGCCGGACGAACCCCATCTCAGTCCGCCCCGACTTCTTCGATCGCCGCGATCAGGATGCCACACGCCTCGTCGGCCTCTTCTCCGGTGACCGACAGTGGTGGCGCGATGCGAAGACAGTTGCCGTACAGGCCGCCCTTGCCGATGAGCAACCCGCGCCGCTTGCACCTCTCGAGGACCCGAGCGGCGGCCGCGGGGTTGGGATCGCGCGAGCCGTCGACGACGAGCTCGACGCCGATCATCAGTCCCTTGCCGCGCACGTCTCCAACGATGCCCCCCTCGATGGCCTCGAGCCGGGTCCTCATCTGCTCGCCCACCTTCAGAGCGTTGCCCTGAAGGTCGTGGCTCAGCAGGTAGTCGAGCGTGGCGAGGCCGGCCGCCGTCGCCATCGGGTTCCCACCGAAGGTCGAGATCGAGTTGGCCTCGATCGCGTCGATCAGTTCGGCGCGCCCGACTACGCCGGCGAGGGCAAGCCCGTTGGCGACTCCCTTCGCGAACGTGATCATGTCGGGGACGACGTCGTGGGCTTCGATGCCCCAGAAGTTCTCGCCGGTGCGACCCCACCCGGTCTGGACCTCGTCGGAGACGAACAGGATGCCGTGCTCGTCGAGCACCTCCTTGAAGGCGGCAAACAGCCCGTCGGGTGGCGTCGAAAACCCTCCGACGCCCTGGATCGGCTCGGCGATCATGCACGCGACGTCCCCGGCCGTCGTCGTCTCGATCACCTCGCGCAGGTCCTGCGCGCACACCGAGATGTAAGCCCGGTCCGGCAGATCGCGAAATGGGCTCCGGTAGCGATATGCGCCGTGCACGTACGAGACGTTCAACCCGGAGAGATGGGACGCCGACCACGAGCGATTCCCGGTGACCGCCATCGCCCCAAACGATCGCCCGTGATAGCTGTTGCGCAGCGCGAGCACCTGATTGGACCGCCGGTAGTTGGTAGCGAACAGCAGCGCGGCCTCGTTCGCCTCGGTCCCCGAGGAAACGAAGAAGACTTTGGCGTCGTCCATCGGGGCGAGATCGGCGATTCGCTCGGCGAGCTCGATCTGCGACTCGATCAGATAAAGGGTGGAGGTGTGCAGTATGCGTCCGGCTTGCTCACGGACGGCCGCGACGATCTCGGGCACGTCGTGGCCGACCATCGTCGTGAGGATGCCCCCGAAGAAATCGAGGTACTCGTTGCCGTCGGCGTCGTACACGCGCCGACCCTCGCCCCGGGTGAGGGCGATCGGCTCGTCGTAATAGAGGGCGAGCCACGACGGGAGGACGGCGCGATGGCGATCGTGGAGTTCGCTCACCAGGCCACCTTATCCAGCGAGGCGACCCGGCCCGGTTCCGGCGTAGGGAAGAGATCGGGGTGGAGGATCCACGCGAGGATCTCGAGCCCGTCGACGATACGGGGGCCGGGACGAGAGAAGAACGACGACGCATCGACCGCATAGACCCGACCGGCGCGTGCCGCGGGAGTCGATGCCAGTTCGGGCACCTGACTCAGCAGCGCGCCCTGCTCGACGGCGCCGTCAAGGTCGTAGCCGCACGGCATGAACGCGACGACCTCGGGAGCCGCGCGCTCGACCATCGCCCAGGTCGTGCGTTCCGACGGTTTGCCGGGCGCGCCGAGGGCGTCGCGCCCGCCGGCGATCGCGACCATCTCGGGGATCCAGTGGCCGCCGACGAAAGGAGGATCGGCCCACTCGAGCGCGAGCGTCTTGGGTCTGGGCCTGCCGTCCACCCGGGTCCGCACCCGATCGACCCGATCTCTCAGTTCGCGGGCGAGGGCGTCGGCCTTCTGAATTCGGTCTGTGGCACGCCCCACGACCTCGATCCCTGAGATGACGTCGTCGATCGTGGCGGGATCGAGCGAGATCACCTGCGCGTCGCAGCCGAGCTTGTCGAGCGCCTCGGTCACGTCGCCCGAGGGCACCGCGCAGACGCGGCAGAGATCTTGGGCGAGGATCAGGTCGGGTCGGATCGATCTGATGAGTTCGTCGTCGAGCGTGTAGAGGGGCTCGCCGCGCGCCATCTTCTCGCCCACCGCCGCGTCGATCTCGGCCGCCGATATGGATTCAGAAGCAGGCAACGACGAGGTCGACACCACCGGCTTGTCCCTCGCCGGAGACGGGTAGTCGCATTCGAAGGTGACCGCGGCGAGATCGTCCTCGAGCCCCAGAGCGAAAACGATCTCGGTGGCGGACGGCAGGAGCGAAACGATTCTCACGTCCTCCATCGTACGTAACAAACGCAAGAGGCCCGGGGGAGCGGACCACCCCGAGCCTCTTGCCTTGCGGGCATACGTCCAGATCACTTTGTCTGATGTTGAGCTGTACCTACCCCGCGAGAGCGGAGGCAAAAGCGGATCAGGCGCGGCCGGAGGCCTTGAGGGCGGCGCGGATGCGGGCGGCCTCGTCGGATGGGACCCAGCGCGAGATCGAGTCCGCAACCGTGTCGGCCGTCACCTCCCGACCGGCGGAGCGGAGCGCGAGGACGGTCTTGTAGACGAACGCGCGGTACTCGCCCGGGACCGGCAGCCCGGCGACCGTGCCGTGCTCCCGCCACTCGCGTTCGAGTGCACCGAGCTGTGGTTCGTCCCACCACGGCCCGGATGACTCGCGGGCGACGTTCGGGTCGCGCAGTGGCACGACGTTGACGGGCCGTGACCCCTCTCGCCGCCACGCCGGCGCGTCGTGATAATCGGGTTCGTAGAGCGATCGCTTCGAGTCGAGATAGGTGAGCTCGTCGGGGCGGCCGATGATCAGCACGAGCCGCAACGACCGGTCCTTCTCGTCCGGGAGGTTTCCGGCGTTCCGGTACGAGAGCGCGTCCTCGACCGACAGTCGCTGTGCGTTCGACGGCGGAACGTCCGAGTCGGGATTGCGCAGGCGCGCGAGCTCAAGCTCCAGATCCTTGGTGCTCATCAGGTACCAACCCTCGTCGAGCATCACGGGGGAGCCGGGGGCCGCGCCTTGAGGAAGCCGGCGAACATCCCGCTGACTCCGATCAGCAGGCCGATGGCGAACACCGCGCCCCGGCCGAAGCGCGCGAACACGCTCGCGATCGCGACGACGGTCGTGCCCCCGGCGATGAGGACGTTCGCCTTGACCAGGTCTCGCAGCGCATCCTGACGCGAGCGGGCGAGTCGCCACGCGGACCACAGGGCGCCGCCGACAACGATGAAGAATCCGGTAAAGGAGTAGTAGCGGGACAGCGCACGCACGCGGTCGGGCATGACCTCGCTGCCCGCCGGTATCTGCTCGGTCGCGAGCGCGGAGACGTCGACGGTCGCGGTGGTGACCGCTCCCGCCGCGAACACCGACGCCACGACCACCAGAATTCCGAAGGCTCGTGCGACCCCGTGGGGGCCGAGCAGGTAGAGCGTTCCGAGGCCCAGTACCGGCACGTTCAGAATCGCCCCGAACAGGTAGTAGATGCGGAACCAGGTCGGAGTCCATTCGACGAGCAATCCGATCGCTGCGGCAAAAGATGCGATCGCGAACATCAGCAGGGCGACGGCCCATGACAGAAGGTGGGGCTTTCTTCTCTCCCACCACTGCGCGCCGAGCATGGCGGTAAAGACTGCGCTGACCGCGGCGGCGCCCATGGGAAACAGCCACATGACCGTCAGCCTACGAGGGCCCCCTTCGTAGCGGGACCAGGCGCGTAGCGGTCGCCTTGAACGACGCGACGATGACCTCGCCCACGTCCAGCCCGAGCCTCTCCGCCGAGGCGACCGTGAGCTCGGCCGTGAGATCGGCGACCCGGACGCGCGCCCGGTTGCCGAGCCGAACCAACGACGCGATCGGACCCGTGATGTGGTTCAGAGACGAGTCGAGCGGCTCGGTCCGACCAAGGGAGACCTCCCACGGATGCACGACGAGGCCCACTTCTCCCTCGGCCTCCTCGGTCGAGTAGACGATGGTTCCGTCCGCGAGCCTCACCTCGGTCAGCCCGCTCGGGAGCCGGCGCGCCCGCCCGGGGATGACGTTCGCTCCTGTGAAGGTCGCGACGAAGGGGTCGGCCGGAGCGGCCACGAGCTCGTCGGGGGCCCCGACCTGCAGAATCTTCCCGTCGACCAGAACGCCGACTCGATCGGCAAGCGTGGCGGCATCCTCGAAGTCGTGCGTCACGATCAGCGTCGGCAGCGAGAGCTCCCGCAGGAGCCCCCCCAGCTCGGCCCTCACGCCCGCACGCGTCTGCGCATCGAGCGCCGCCATCGGCTCATCCAGCAACAGCACCGACGGTCGGCGCGCGAGGGCGCGCGCCAGGGCGACCCGTTGACGCTCGCCGCCCGAGAGCTCGGCCGGATAAGCGCGTGCGAGGTGCGTGAGGCGAAAACGATCCAGGAGGTCGCCGATCCCATCGCGCGCGGCGAAGGCGACGTTCCCGACGACGGTCAGGTGCGGGAACAGCGCGTAGTCCTGGAAGACGAGCCCGATCGAACGATCCTCGACCGGCCGGTCGATTCCGCGTTCCGAATCGAACCAGACGTCCGTGCCGAAGACGACGCGGCCTTTGTGAGGTTCGACGAGGCCGGCGACGGCGCGCAGGACGGTCGTCTTTCCCGCCCCCGAAGGGCCCACGAGCGCGACCGTCTCGCGCCCGATCTCGAGGCTCAGCTCGAGATCGAAGTCGCGGAGCGGTAGCCGGAGATCGACTGCAAGCGAGTCCACGATGGCAGCACCTTGACCGATACCAGAATGGCGGCGCTCACGACCACGAGGAGAGCGCCGATGGCGAGGGCAACGTCGAAGTCCTGGGTGAGTTGCGCGTAGATGGCGAGTGACAGAGTTTGGGTCACCCCCTCGGAGCTCCCGGCAAAGACGATCGTGGCTCCGAATTCCCCGAGACCGCGGGCGAACGCGAGGGCGGAGCCGGCCCCTAGTCCCCCTCTGGCGAGCGGCAGAGCGACGCGCCGAAATGTTCGCCACGGCCTTGTTCCGAGGGTGCGGGACGCGTCGAGCAGCTCCCGATCAATCGCTTCGAACGCGACGATCGCTTGGCGCACGTAGAAGGGACTGGCGACGAACATGACCGCGAGCACGACCGCGGCCTGCGTGAACGGGACAGATATGCCAAGCGCATCCAGCGATCCGCCGAGGAGGCCGAGGCGGCCGAAAGTCACGAGCAGGCCGATCCCCGCGACCGCCGGGGGCAGGACGAGCGGCAGCTCGACCAGCGCTACCACCATGCGTTTGCCCCTGAACGTTCTCGTTGCCACGAGATAGGCGAAGGGGGTGCCCAACGCGAGGATGAAGACGTGGGCGATAACGCTGGTCTTGAGGCTCACGATCAACGCGGCGCGCGCCGCATGGCTTCCGAGGGCCTCGAACAATGCCTCGGGAGGAATGCGAACGAAGATGGCGATGAGCGGAAGCACCAGGAAGGTCAGGGCGACGCCCGCGAGAGCCGCGAGGGTGAGGTCGAAGGCCTTCCTCACGGCAATCCGAATCCCGCCGCAGAGAGTGCCGCCCGCCCCCGTTCGCCGAGCACGAGTCGCACGAACTCGGCCGCCGCCCCGAGCCTCTCGCTCGACTTCACGACCGACAGCGTGTATCGAACCTCGGGCTGGGCGCCGGTCGGCAGCTCGATGACGCGGACCTTGCCTGCGACCGGGTCGACGTCGGTCGCGTACACGAAGCCGGCGTCCGCCTCGCCAATGGCGACCTTTCCGGCAACGTCCTTGACGTCCTGCTCTTCGCTGACGACGCGATCCAGCACGTCGAGCTCGCCGAGATCCTCGAGCGCGGCACGCGCGTAGTCGCCCACCGGGACGCCTGGGGCACCGATAATGAGCCTGATCCCCTCCCGGTCGAGGTCGGGCACCGACCGAATCCGCCCCGGGTTCGAACGCGGGACGATCAGCACAAGACGATTGGTCGCAAAAGTACGGGGCCGGCCGATGAGGCCCTCATCGAACAGCGTCTGTGAGTATGAGGGGTTCGCCGAGGCAAAGACATCGGCGCGTGCGCCTTCCCGGATCTGAATCGCAAGCTCGCTAGAACCGGCGAAGTTGAAGCGCGCGTCGGGAGCGATCGTGGCGAACACCTCCGTGAGCGAGGCCGCCGCGAAGACTGTCAGTTCGTCTTCGGCGCCGCACGCGGTCGCCGCGACGAACAATCCGGCCGCCACGGCGAGCGCTCGGATCATCGCTCGACCATCACCGAGGTCGCTTTCACACGCGCGCTCGCGCTCATCCCCTTCTTGAGCCCGAGCTGCTCGACCGCCTCTTTCGTGATGACCGCGACGACGCGCGTCGGCTCGGCGACCTCGATCTCGACCTGTGCGAGAAGTCCCTCGACCCTGACCGCACGGATGACCCCGCGAAACCGGTTGCGCGCGCTCAGGAGGTGCTCGTCGTCCGCCCCGCGCAGCCGGGCGATCTCCGAAGCGGGCACGACGCGCCGGTTGGCCGCATCACGCGTCGTTCGGATGCGACCGGCGCGATCCCACCGGCGGAGAGTGTCCACGCTGATCCCGAGCGCGCGCGCCGCCTCTCCGGCGGGGTAGGCTCTTTTCCTAGGCATTGCCTAGGAATATACCGCTCAGATAAGGTTCTTGCGCAGGAAGTCCACCGTTAGTACCCACGACCGGTCGGCGGCGTTTTTGTCGTATGTACCGATCCGGTTGGTGTCGTTGAAGAACGCGTGCCCGGCCCCCTCGTAGAACTCGAAGCTGGCGTCGATGCCCGCATCTCGCATCTCCGCCTCGAGCGCCTTGGCGGCGTCACGCGAGATGTACTCGTCGGCTGTCCCGAAGTGACCCAGCACGGGGGCCTGGATCTTCGAGAAGTCCGGCTTCCCGTGGGGCATCACGTAGTAATAGGTCACCACTGCCCGCACCTTGGGGTTGACGCTCGCGGCCCACACCGAGAGACCTCCTCCGAGGCAGAAGCCGACCGATCCGACCCCGGTGCCCTGAAACCCGTCGTGCTCGGCGAGGAAGTCGACCGCGCCACGCATGTCGCGCTCGGCCTGGTCCATCTGCAACGCCATCATCTTCTGCTGTGCCTCGTCGGGCTGGTCGGTCGTCTCGCCCCGATACAGGTCGGGGGCGAGCGCGAGAAACCCCTCCGCTGCGAAGCGGTCGCAGATGTCTTTGATGTGCGGCTCCACCCCCCACCACTCCTGCAAGACGATCGTGGCGGGTCCGGCTCCCCCGTCGGGAATAGCGAGGTATCCGGGAGCGGTGCCGCCGTTGGCTTGGAACTCGACCTCAGGCATAGGAATCCCTCCTTTGGGCCGCAGGTGCTTGCCCTCTCAACCTTTACGCAAGTCGGGCCTTCGGGCCACCGGCCCTCCAGACAAGCTGTAGAGGGCTTGCCCAGGTAGCTTCTCTACGAAACGGACCGGGATGGTCCTCAATCCAGAAAAGCTAGGAGAGAAAGAGATGATTCCGGACGCTGTGAGGAAGGTGCTCGAATCCGACGCGGTCGCACATGTGGCAACGATCGATCCCGACGGTCGGCCTCAGGTCACGTGCGCGTGGGTCGGGCTCGACGGCGAGGAGCTGGTCATCGGGACGCTGTTCGATCAGAAGAAGCTGAAGAATCTGCGACGCGACCCGCGGGTCGCGCTCTCTTTCGAAACCCCGCACGTCAACGACTACGGCCTGAGGGAGTATCTCGTGATCTACGGGCGTGCCGAGATAACCGAAGGCGGTGCGGCCGAGCTGCTGCAGGATCTCGCCCGCACGTACCTGGGCCCCGACGTGCGGTTCCCGGCCATGGACGACCCGCCCGCGGGATTCGTCACGCGCATAACCGTCGATCGGATCGGCGGCGTCGGACCGTGGGCCGGCTGAGTTCGCTCGTCTAGAACTTGTCGGTCCAGCGCAGAATGTCTATCCCGCGCGAGTAGTCGACCGCGTAGACGATCCGCTTGTCGAGCCAGTACGCGGCAGAAGTCGATCCCCCGTATGGCACGAAGTATCCGACCTCCTTGATCTTGCCGTTGCGCGCGATGTCGACGAAGCGCGTGCCGTGCTCGTAGGAGCCCATGGCCACGAGTCCGCCGTTCTTGAACGTCTGGTGCTCCTCGAACCAGTGGGCCGAACAGCCGAGGCCGTTCACCGGCGGTGCCCCATCCTGATACGTCCCGTTGCTCAGTTGGTAGACGTCCAAGAGCTGCAATGAGCGGGTCCTTCTCCAGTTCGATCCGTCCCAGGTCATGAAGGCTCCGTTGTTGCCGGTGCAGCGGCCGGTGGCGTTCGTCTCGCTCGAGAACATCACGATGTCGTCGCGTCCGCGGTTGGGCCACTGGTTGGAGTGAACGCCACCCGTGATGCGCTCGTCGTCCCCGATCGCCAGAACCTTGGGGTTGACGGGGTCCTTGCGCGCGTCGAGCAGCACGATCGGGCGCGACGACGTCAGCACGATCCCCGGCGCGACCTCGTTGACGTCGTGCGAATCGGTTACGCCGCCCGGCCGCTTGTCGAAGAAGTTCCCCAGCAGCTTGGGATTGGCTGGGTCGCGCAGATCGGTCACGGTCCCTTCAGACCCATAAGCGAAGTTGCAATTCAGAAGGCAGTCCGTCGTGTGATCGCCGGCACCGTCACCAAGAGTCGCGATCTCGACCGGATTGGTCTTGTCTTCGACGTCCCAGATGTGAAGGATCTGTTGCGGGATCGTCTCGGAGAAGAGCATGATCTTGCCGTTGGTGGCGACGTCTTCGTTCTCGAACTTGAACCCGAACGGGGTCGTCGACAGCAGCTCGGGGCTCGTGGGATCGGAGACGTCGTAGATCGAGAACTCGCGCCAGCTCGTGACGTAGAGGAACTTGCCGACGACCTTGGCCCCCGTCGCGGTGCCGACCTGGAAGGGGACGTAACCCACGTATTCGACGTTGTCGGACGCGAAGCCCCCGGCGGTGGGGCCGGCTCCGGC
>JBOGXF010000163.1:0-8434 GCA_050694275.1 Actinomycetota bacterium
TAGCATCGGCCTGCATACGCCGGTCTCCTTTCGGCTCGGTTGGCTAGCACCTCCGAGCGTAGGAGGCCGGCGCTTGCGCGCCAGGGATTGTTAGGTCGCCCTATCCCTACTCATCCGCGGAGAACCCTATTTTGTGCGTTGGGTTGCGGGCCTCAGTCGAGTTGTGTGACCTCGTAACTGCCGTCGTTGGTTGCGGTGACGAGCACCCCGGCCCCCTTGGGGAGCGGCTCGATCAATTCCCGAGTGAGCCCGTACACCGCGGCCTCGTTCATCGGGGAGTGCCCGACCACGAGCGCCCGTCCTCCGTCCGGAAGGCGCGCGAAAAGATCCCGCAGGGCGGCGGCGAAGCGGCGAGATTCGGCCTCGACCCATTCGGGATCGACCCTCCGGAACGACTCAAGGTCGCCGGCGCCGGCCTCTTTATAGGCGCGCTTCCAGCGGTCCTCGTCCTCGGACCGAAAGCGCTCGTCGACGATCACGCCCCCGGCGACGGTCGCGCCCATGGCGGCGAGAAAGCAAGCGAGCGTCTGGGTCGATCGCTGCGCCCCCGAGGACACCAGCAGGTCGTAGGGGCCCTGTAGGGTTCGCCCGATCTCGAGCGCGGCCTTGATGCCGCCGGGGGTGAGATAGTCGCCGTCGTTGTCGGTGTGGCGGCGCAGCTCGATGTGTTTCATCATCTCGCGGAGATCCTAGGACCGACAGACGAGGAGCGGCGATGGGGGCGAAGACCGCAGGTCGCACGCTCGATGCCGCACGCCTGCAGGCGTTTCTCGACGGGCGGTGGGCCGCGGTCCGCGACCAGACCCGAGAGCAGCTCCGCGACCCGCTCTTTCATCCGGTCTACGGGCTCGACACTGAGGACTACCGCGCCCGGGTGTTCGAGCAGGCGCGCGCCCTCGCACAGACCCCCGGGCCCAAGCTCGGGTTTCCCCCGCGCTACGGCGGCGACGGCGACATCGGTGGGTTCGTCACCGGATTCGAGACGCTCGCGTTCGGCGACCTCTCGCTCGTGGTCAAGGTCGGGGTGCAGTGGGGGCTGTTCGGAGGCGCGCTGCACCACCTCGGGACCGCGCGCCACCACGAGACCTACCTCCGGCCCATGATGTCGTTCGAGCTCCCCGGCTGCTTCGCCATGACCGAGACCGGTCACGGCTCCGACGTGCAGTCGATCCGCACGACCGCGACCTTTGATCCCGCCGAAGGGGTGTTCGTGATCCAGACCCCCGACGAGGACGCGACCAAGGACTACATCGGGAACGCGGCGCGCGACGGGCGCACGGCGGTCGTGTTCGCGCAGCTACAAACGAGAGGTGAGAGCCACGGCGTGCACGCGTTCGTGGTCCCGATCCGCGACCAGAAAGGCCGCCCGTTAAAGGGAGTGGCGATCGAGGACTGCGGGCACAAGGCCGGGCTCAACGGGGTAGACAACGGGCGCACCTCCTTCGATCACGTGAAGGTCGAGCGCGACGCGCTCTTAAACCGCTACGGCGACGTCTCACCCGACGGGACCTACACGAGCCCGATCGAGAGCCCCGCCCGGCGCTTCTTCACGATGATCGGCACGCTCGTGCAGGGACGGGTGAGCGTGTCGGGGGCGGCGGTGTCAGCGGCCAAGACCGCGCTCGTAATCGCCATCCGCTACGGGCTCGAGCGCACCCAGTTCAGCCCCCCGGACTCCGACGAGGAGGTCACGATCCTCGATTTCACCCAGCACCGCCGGCGGCTCATGCCCCTACTCGCCACGACCTACGCGCTCCACCACGCGCAAGAAGAGCTCGTTCAAAAGCTCCACGAGTCCTTCTCGGTCGCCGACTACCCCGAGCGCGAGCGGCGGCGGCTCGAGTCGCTCGCCGCCGGCATCAAGGCGACGACGACGTGGCACGCGACCACAACGATCCAGACCTGCCGGGAGGCGTGCGGCGGCGCCGGCTATATGTCGGTCAACCGCCTGCCCCAGCTCAAGGCCGACACCGACGTGTTCACGACCTTCGAGGGTGACAACACCGTGCTGCTGCAGCTCGTCGCCAAGGGGCTGCTGACCGACTACCGCGACGAGTTCGGGAGCCTCGACATGCTCGGCATGGTGCGCTTCGTCGCCGAGGGGGTGGTCGAGCGGGTCATCGAGCGAATCGCCGCGCGCACGCTCATCGAGACGCTCGTCGCCGCCCTGCCCGGGGGCGAGGAGGACGCCGATCTCTACGACCGCGGCTATCACATCGAGCTGTTCGAGTGGCGCGAGCAGCACGTCATCGACGGCCTCGCCCGCCGCATCAGGGCGGGCATCGACGCGGGCGAGGACGCGTTCGAGGTGTTCAACGACACCCAGGACCACGTGCTGCTGGCGGCGCGCGCCCACGTCGACAGAATCGTGCTCGAGTACTTCGTCGCTGCCATCGCTCGCTGCGACGACAACGACGTCGCGTCGCTGCTCAGCAAGGTGTGCGACCTGTATGCGCTCGCCACCATCGAGCGGGAGCGGGCGTGGTACCTCGAGCACGGCCGGCTGTCGCCGCGCCGGGCCAAGGCGGTCATCGCCGCGGTCAACGAGCTGTGCGCCGAGCTCCGCCCCCACGCGAGGGTACTGGTCGACGCGTTCGGGATCCCCGACGAGGCCCTCGCCGCGCCGATCGCCCTCGGGGCCGAGGACCGCCGGAGAAGGGGCCGGAGTGCGCCCGAGGCCGACGCCAGCACGCCCGGCTTCGCCCCGCCCCCGCCGTAGGGGCAGTGAATGTGGGCAAAGTCCTGCCCTGTGGGGAGGGCTTATGATACTTTTCCCGAGAAAAGTATCCTTAGAATCAGGTAGTGGTACGGAGGTATCTCATCGACCCATCGGCCTTTTCGCCGGGGCAGCGGCGCCATGTAATCAGGCATCCCACCGGGTATGTCGCCTTTGTCCCCCCCCCGCTCCCGCCGGCGCTCGAGCTTACCCCCGCCCTCGTCTCCGCCCTGTCGAATGCGGACCGCCAGCTTGGTCTGCTCGCCGGCGCGGGAGAATGGCTCCCGAATCCTCATCTCTTGATTCGACCGTTCCTGCGCCGCGAGGCCGTCCTCTCTAGCCGGATCGAGGGCACCCAGGCATCCGTTGAGGATCTGGTGCTGTTCGAAGCGGCGCCGCAGGTGCCCTCCGCTCCCGACGTGCGGGAGGTTGCGAATTACGTTCGCGCGCTCGAGTTGGCCGTGCGCGCGGACCGTGAGTTGCCGCTGAGCCTGCGGCTGATCAGGGACCTCCACCGCGAGCTGATGACCGGCGTGCGGGGCGCGCACTTGGCCCCGGGAGAGTTCCGCACGTCGCAGAACTGGATCGGGCCCGCGGGGTGCACGCTTAACGAAGCAACCTATGTGCCGCCACCCTTGGACGAGATGTGGCAGGCGCTCGATGTGTTCGAGAAGCACCTACACGAACCCGATCCTTTTCCGCCCCTGGTGCGGTTGGCCCTCATCCATTACCAGTTCGAGGCCATCCATCCTTTCCTTGACGGCAACGGCCGGATCGGTCGGTTGCTGATGAGCCTCCTGCTTCACGACTGGGATCTCCTTCCGCAACCACTGCTTTATCTGAGCGCGTTCTTCGAACGAGAGCGATCCCGCTACTACGAGCTACTCTTTGCGGTCAGCCAACGTGGGGCGTGGAGCGATTGGGTCTCGTTCTTCTTGGAAGGAATTGCGGACCAATCCGCGGACGTCATCGAAAGAGCACGCCGACTATTTGCCGTGAGAGAACGGTACCGGACGGAATTACAGCGCGGGCGGGCATCAGCGCTCCCATTGAGGTTGGTCGATCACCTATTCGAATTCCCGGCCATCACCGTGCCGCAGGCGCAGCGCGTGCTCGACGTGTCGGCACGGGCAGCGCGCTTGAACGTCATGAAGTTGGAGCAGCTGGGGATCATCGAAGAGGTGACCGGTCGGACTCGAAATCGCGTATTCGTGGCACACGAGATTCTCGACCTCTTGGGCGAGCCCTAGTCGGCGGGCTCGAGTACTACGACCGGGATGCGGCGCGCCGTGCGCGCCTGGTAGGTCGCGTACGCGAGGTCGGCCTTCACCGCCGTCGCCCACAGGTGGTCACGCTGGTGCGCCGAGCGATGCTGCGTCTAGCGCGCCTGGAGGGCGTCCATGCCGACCGCTATGGCAAGGATGAGGCGCCGGTCCACGCTCCGGGCGGGATCCCCGCTCAGATCGATCGTGTAGACGTCGCGGAGCTTCCACAACTGGCGCCGGTGGCTCCCCAGTTCGGTTCCATCCCGTTGGAAGACGAAGTGATAAGGGATCGGGAGCCAGTTGGCGAAATTGGAAAGGTAGGGGACGAAACCAACGAGCCGGCGCAACAGGGCGACGATCGGGTTTCGCTCCGTCGCCGTGGCGACCTCCCTGCCGGTCGCGTCGTACAGCCGGTACGTGGAGCGCAACAGGCTCGCCCCGAAGACCTTCTGGATCTCACCGATCTTGGTTCCGTCGGCCGCGGTGACGTCGTAACGAGCCCGGGGATCGAAGCGCTGGCGGGCCTTGAGCCGCATGAGCTCCGCAGAGCGGCTCTCGTCGGTGTAGAAGCCGATGTCCTCTTTGAACTTGAAAGGTCGCTGCCGCACGAAGCAGAAACCTTGCGCGGGCGACTTTCCGTCGGGCGCCGGCAGCGAGAACTCGTACTCGTTGACGACCAAACGGAACCGCTGGCGCAGGATGAAGCGGTCGTGCTCGTTGGGATCCACCGAAAGGGAGACGTTCACCCGCGGGAGACTAGCCTGTCAGGGGCTGCTCCCGGGCGGGGGCCCTCTCAGCGCGCCGGGGATGTGGCGACCTTCCCCGATAGGGTTGTCCCACATGTCACGGGGAGGATCGATGCCGCGAGCGCGCCGGGCCGAGGACTGGGAGCGAGACCTCAAGACCGCCCGCGCCGCCGAGCTCGAGTTCGCCGGGCTGTTGTCGTCCGACCCCCGGCTCGAGAACCTCACCGATCACACCGACGACACCGACCGGCTCGACTACTCGTTCACCCACGACGGCATGACCGTGTGGGTCGACCTCAAAGAGAAGCGCCAGCCGTATTCGCTCGGGATCCGCGAGCTGTCGCCCGAGGTCCCCGCCCTCAGCCTGTTCATCGTCGACGAGACCGTCTACCGCCGCATCATCTGGCAGGGCGGCGGCGGCTACCTCGTGGTTCACGACCACCCCGGGCAGCGCTGGGTCATCTTCGGGCCGTGGGAGCTGACCCTGGGCCCCCGGGTGCGCTACCAGCGCTGGGGGTCGCGCACCGGGCAGCGCTTCCTCAAGGGCAAGGTGTTGCTGGACCTCCGAGCCGGGGCGCGCCAGAGTCCGCATTTCTCGGTCGACGACCTTCTGTGGGTGATCGACAAGTCCCGGGCCGAGCGGGACACGGTCGAGGCGGTGGCGACGAGGGCCCAGGAGCTCCCCGAGCTCGGCTGATTCTCGGTTTTCGTCGTAGCCCCTCGCTAGCCTGAGTCCAGGGCCCACAAGGGCCCCGCCCGTAGGATGAAGCCGGGCCCGAGGGCCCGCCCGGATCCGATCGGAGGGAGCTTGGCCGCGCGCAGGAAACCGACCTCGACCTCGAGCTTCGGGGTGGGACGCCGAGAGAGCCACGACTCGACCGCGTTCTACTCCCGCTTCACCCTGCCCACCATCTCCGCCGACGAAGAGGTCAACGTCAACCCCGACGCGGCCCTCGACGAGATCTACGGCCACGACGCCCGCGCCATGCCCGAGCTCAAAGACTCCTCGGTCGCCCTGGTGGTGACCTCGCCGCCGTACTTCGCCGGCAAGGAGTACGAGGAGGCGCTCGGGGTCGGCGACATCCCCGGGACCTACGTCGAGTACCTCGAGATACTCACCGAGGTCTTCGCCGAGTGTGTCCGCGTGCTCGAGCCGGGCGGACGCATCGCGGTCAACGTCGCCAATCTCGGCCGCAAGCCGTATCGTTCGCTCGCCGCCGACGTCGTCGCCATCCTGCAGGACCGGCTCAAGCTGCTCTTGCGGGGCGAGATCGTGTGGGTCAAGGGCCAGGGGGCGAGCGGGTCGACCGCGTGGGGGTCGTTTCAGAGCGCCGCCAACCCGGTGCTGCGCGACCTCACCGAGCGGGTAGTGGTCGCGTCCAAGGGCCGCTTCGACCGGGCGATCTCGCGCCGCGAACGGGCGCGCCGCGGCCTCCCGTCCGAGGTGTCGATCTTCAAGGACGACTTCATGGACGCGACCACCGACGTGTGGGACATCCCGCCCGAGAGCGCGACCCGCGTCAACCACCCGGCCCCCTTCCCGGTCGAGCTCCCTCAGCGCCTCATCGAGCTCTACACCTACCGCCACGACGTCGTGCTCGATCCGTTCATCGGGTCGGGCTCGACCGCGGTCGCCGCGCTCAGGGCCGAGCGGCGCTACGTCGGCTACGACACCGACCAGGCGTACGTGAGGGCGTCGCGCCGACGCATAGAAGAGGAGAAGGCGCAGCGGGAGCCGCCGAGAAAGCGGGTCGTGCTCCCCGCGGTGCCGGGCGTGGCCCCCAACGACGAGAACTCTCAGTCACGCGCGGTGCGAGAGGGCCAGCGCGCCAAGGAGATCGCGCGCGCGGTGCTGATGGACTGCGGGTTCACCGACGTCGTTGCCGACCATCGCTTCCGCGGCGGGGTCGAGGTCAACTTCGTCGCCGCCGACCGCAAGGGCAAACGGTGGTTCTTCGACGTCTCGGGCGCGTTCACGAGCACGCGCGCCGGACTGCGCCGCACCGACACGTTGTGGAAGGCGCTCGGCAAGGCATCGGTGCTCAAGGAGTCGGGCATCGGCGACTACCGGCTCATCCTATTGACCACCGACCTCCCGCCGAAGGCGAGCGCCGGCGCGCACGCGCTTCGGACCGCGCACGGCGCGACCTTCCACGACGCGATCGACATGCTGTCCGACGAGGGCCAGGCCTGCTTGCGGGCGTATGCCGCGGGCGAGCACCGGGCCGAGCCGGTGGGGGAGCTTCTTTTGCCGGCAACCAATGGCGGCTGACAGAGAGCGCGCCGCGGTCGGGGCCTACGCGGTCGTGCGCGGCGACGAGCCCGCGGTGTTCCTGGCCGAGGGCGCAGACGTCATGTCGCGCGTCCTCGCCCTCCACCTCGTCGCGCAGCTCGACTCGCGGTCGGTGTCGTCGGCGGCGCGGCTCGAGGAGATGCGCGCCGCGCTGTTAGAGGAGCGCTGGGCCGACGCGGTCGTGGCGTGGATCGAAGAGACCGGGACCCCGGTCGACGTCTACGACGAGCGGCTCAAGGTGTGGACCGAGAAGGAGCTCGACGCCGAGCAGGCGTCGATGGAGATCCGCATGGCCCCGCTCTTCTCCGAATAGACCACCCAGGAGCAGCCGACACAGGATGAAGGCATTTGTCCGAGAGCTCGACAGAGACCCGGTTCGAATCGAGGCCTCGCGGCTCCCGCCTCCGGTGGTCTCGTACGTCACCGGAACCACATGGCGGCTCGAGGAAGCGTACGCGTATCTAGACGGTGACCACACGATCACGGTGCCCGCGAAATTCGAATTCGATATGTCCTCGATTCCGCGCTGGCTCTGGTGGCTGATCGCCCCTTTCGAGCTATCGGTGGCTGCGCCGCTGCTTCACGACTTCCTTTACCGATACTCGGGCGCGCCTCCACCCGGTACGGTCGATCCTCCTCGCACGTACAGCCGGCGCCAGGCCGATGACCTGTTTAGAGAGGTGATGGAGAAGGAAGGGGTTGCGGCTTGGCGGCGAACCGTCGGGTACTGGGTGGTGCGTGCCTTCAGCTTCTTGGCGTGGGGGAAGTTCTAGTCCGCGTAGGCGCGGGGGTCGAGGCCGTGGCGGAAGGCGAGGCTGATGCGGGGGCCGGCGCGGGCGACCTTGGGGATGCTGTGCTCCCACTCCCGCTGGGTCCTGCCCCCGGTGACGAACAGGTCGCCGCGGCCAAGCAGCCACCCGCGCGACCCGCCACCGCCGCTCGGGCGCAACAAGAACCGGCGAGGCTCCCCGAGCGACACGAGCGCGACGATCGGCTCCTCGAGCTCCTTTTCGATGCGATCCCCGTGCCACGCGACGCTGTCGTTGCCGTCGCGGTAGAGGTTGAACCCGACCGAGTCGAACTCGACCCCGTAGCGCTCCGACAGCACGACCCGCATGCGCTCGAGGATCGGGGGCTCGAGAGCCTTGCCCGATTCGGCGCTCCACGGGGCGGTGAGGCGCGGCTCGCGCACCCGGCCCTCGTACATGCGGCGCGAGCGCTGGCCCCAGTCGCGCGAGTTGAGGACCTCCTCGAAGAGCGAGTCCGACCCGGACACCCATCCGGGGGCGTGATCGACCCACGACGACGGATCGAGCTCGACCCGCTCGAGCGTCGCGAAGCCCGCGTCGATCTCGACCGCCGCGGCGACGTCGAGAAGTGAGGGTTGCCAGCTCGAGAGCGGGGAAGTGGTCAT
>JBOGXF010000164.1:0-1542 GCA_050694275.1 Actinomycetota bacterium
CTGACCGAGGATGCTCTCGACGGCATCGCCCGCAGCCTCAACGACCGGCCTCGCAAACGGCTTGGATTCATGAAACCATCGGAACGGCTCGCCGAGCTCCTTGCGATGACCGCTTGAATCCGCCCCCGAAAGATTCGGTCAAAACCGCTGAAGTAGACGGGGATGGCAGCCGATAAGTCAACGAAGGGTTCCCCCAGGGGCGACACGCGAGGAAGTGAGACATGGCTCAGACATCAAAGCAATTGGGCGAGGTCCTGCTCGAACAGGGCCTGGTCACGCCCGAGCAGCTCAAGTTCGCATCCGATGAGGAGGCGAAGACCGGCAAGTCGTCGTGGAAGATCCTGCTCGAACGCGGGATCCTCGCCGAGCGCGATCTCGTGAAGGCGCGCGCCCTGCAGATCGGTCTCGAGTTCGTCGACCTCCAGGCGGTGGCCCCGTCACCCGACGCGGTCGCCCTCGTACCCGAGGAAGTCGCCCGTCGCCAGCAGGCGGTTCCGGTGCGGGTCGACGGAGAGACCGTGGTCGTCGCCATGGCCGAGCCGAGAAACCACCTCGCGCTCGAAGAGCTTGCGGGCGTCACCGGAAAGCAGGTCGCTCCGGCGGCCGCGTACCGGCCCGATCTCGTCGCCGCCATCGAGCAGGCGTACTCGGGCACGGCAGAGTCGGCCGCGGCTCCCGCCCCCGCGGCTGCGGGCAATGGTGCGAACGGCACTCCCAGTGAGATGACGTCCTTCGATTCCGACGATCTGCCGCTCGTCGAGGCCGCTCCGGCCCCCGAGATTCCGGTCGAGGCCGCCGAGGGCGAAGAGAAAGAGCCCAGCCTCGCCGACTTCCTCATGGCGGTCATCGAGGGCGCGGGCTCGGACCTCCACCTCACCTCCGGCGTACCCCCGATGATCCGAGTGCACGGCGAGCTCCAGCCGCTGCGGGGCTACCGGAGGCTTTTGCCCAAGGACATCCAGGACCTCGTCTACGCCATGCTCACCCAGAGGCAGCGTGAGAGCTTCGAGGACGGGCTTGAGCTCGACCTCTCCTACTCGCTTCCCGGCAAGGCGCGCTTCAGGGCCAACGTGTTCCAGCAGCGCGACTCGGTGGGCGCGGTCATGCGGCTCATCCCCTTCGAGATCAAAGGCGTCGACGACCTCGGGCTACCCCCGACGGTCAAGGAGTTCGCCAAGCTGCGTCGGGGGCTCGTGCTCGTTACCGGGATCACCGGGTCGGGTAAGTCGACGACGCTCGCCGCTCTGGTCGACATGATCAACCGCGAGCGGGCCGAGCACATTATGACGGTCGAGGACCCGATCGAGTTCCTCCACCGCCACAACAAGTCGGTCGTCAACCAGCGCGAGGTCGGAACCGACACGCACGGGTTCTCCAACGCCCTCAAGCACGTCCTGCGTCAGGACCCCGACGTCATCCTCGTCGGCGAGATGCGCGACCTCGAGACGATCTCGACCGCGCTGACCGCGGCCGAGACCGGCCACCTGGTGTTCGCCACCCTGCACACCCAGGACACGGCGCAGACCGTGGACCGCATCGTGG
>JBOGXF010000165.1:0-15190 GCA_050694275.1 Actinomycetota bacterium
TGGCCCTCCTCGTCGTGAAGGATTTCGATCACCATGTCCTGAGTGACGAGGTCGAGGTCCTCACAGAAATCGATGATCTTGTTGTAGTGCTCGATCGCCGACGTTTCGGCTTCGATCACGCCTTTGATGACGTGCACGATGTCGGTTTGGCTCGCGGGCGGCTGCAGGAACTTCTGTTCGGGCGCGAAATCGAGCGAGCCCGGGATTACCCCATACAACTCTTTGATGCGCTCGCCGAACCGCCTCGCGTGCCCCAACTCTTCCTGGATGTCCCCCTCGAGGCTCTCTTTGATCTCCTGCGCGCGCACGCCGTCGGGGTTGATCGAGTTCGCCACATAGGACATGACCGTTTCGATCTCCATCCAGTAGGCCCTGGTCAGCATCTGGATGAGCTCTTCGCGCTTGGCTTTGCTTTCTTCCGACAGGATTCCCAGATAGTTGCTGCGAGGCATGATGTCTCCTCCTCTGAATCTCGGTGAACTCGTAATTCTTCCCGTCACGGGGGCTCGGAAACCCAGTCGCGCGTGATGTAGAGCCAGAACGCGAGCCCCGCGTGCTCACCATAGCGTCGGAATCGGCGCTCGATGGTCGGATCCTTCGATCGCCGTCCTCGCAGACGCGCATATTTCGGACGCGTCCACGAGTCGAAGATGAGCCGCGAATATCTGCCGCGGAGCAGAAGGATATGGGCGACCGCATAGGGACCGATGCCGGGCAAGGCGAGGAGTCGCTCGGCGTAGTCGGCATCCGGCAAGTCGTCCCAGGACTCGAGATCGAGCGAGCCATCGGCGACGTTCCGGGCGAGGTCTCGCAGGTAGCGAGCCCGGTAGCCGGCTCGCACCGTGTCCACGTAGAAGCGTTCGGGGCGGGCCGCCATCGCCTCTGGAGTCGGCCAGGCATGTCGCTCCGAGCCCTGAGCCTTCTCGCCGAGATGATCGACGAGCGCGCCCACCATGCGCCGTGTGGCCGACCACGCGCAGTTCGTGGTGCAGATCGTCTTGATCACCTCTTCGAAGACCGTCGCGCTCCTGACCATGCGTCCGGCCCCCGCGCCGACCCATGCAAGATCCGGGTCGTCGGCGGCCTTCGCGTAGAAGCCGGAGAGGTCCTCGTCCAGGCGAAGCACGTAGCGCACCTTGTCGACGATCTCGGCCGCGGCGCGGGGGCCGGGGACCCCGCCCGCCACCGTCGCGATGCCGTATCCGGGCCCTCCGGGCGCGACCCGAATCGTGCGCGCCCCTCGGCTCAGCCGGAGCGTGATCTCAAAGCTCTTGGCGTCCTCGTCGACCGCCATCGGTGGAAGCTCGGTGATCCCGTGCGATACGAACATGCGCCACAGGTCGATCGGCTCGCCCCCGCCACCGACGAGGGGAAACTCGTAGCGCCAGCTCACGACTCGAAGAAAGCAAGCAGCTCGAGGGTCCTCAGGGTCAGACCGAGGTCGTCGCGCCATCCCTCGCTCGGGCCGGTGTTGCGGAGAGCATCGAGGAACGTCTCGACGGAGGCGTGTTCGGGGGGCAGGGCCGCCGCGCCCCAGAAGGTAAGCGCAGTTGCGTACTCCCATGCCCCCCACCAGTCCTCCCGCCATTGGCGCGCCCACCGGAGCGCCCACTCGGCCATCTCGGTCTTGGGCCCCTCGGTCAGCCAGTACGCCCCGGCGGCGGCAAACGTCGGATACGCGCCTCCGGTGAAGCGCCCCTCGAGATCGGCCTCGCCGCGCAGCAACTCCAGGGCACGAGGGCCCGGATCGCGCCCGAGGGCCAGCAGCCCGCACGCCGCCGAGGCGGTCGCCCACACCCGGCCCCCGCCTGCGGTGTCGAGCTCGCCGGGGACCTCGTCGGGCGCATCGAGCCACGCTTGCGCCGGAGTGCGGGCATCCTCGAGCCAGTCGGCGGCGATCGTTGCCGCCGCCGAGGACTCGAGCCCGATGACCTTCAGGTGACAGAGGGCCTCGCCGGTCGCTCCCGGCGAGGGGCGACCACCGGGCCCGACGAACGCCCCGAGGTCGTCCTGGGCCGGGATCCTGGGTGGCGGCCCGGCGTCGTCCCCACCGAGTCGCAGCGCGCGCCACGACTGCCACTCATCGCCCTCGGCGAGGACCCGCTCGAGCGCGAGGTCGGGGTCGACGGACACGATCACTCCCAGGTCCACCACAGCACGACGCGTGGCTCGACCACGATCACCTCGCTGCCGACCAGTACGTCCTCGTACTGCGGATAGCGGGCCACCAACTCGCGGTCCGCGCTCCCCACCGGCTCGACGCGCGCCATCCCTCGCACCATGACCCAGCCGAGCCGGGTCCAGTCTTCGTCCCAGCGATCGACGACGAGCGTGGCGTGAGCGTTGCCCTCGAGATTCTTGCGTCGCCCCAGCTCCTTACCGCTCTTCGGCTTCTCGTCGATCGGGGTCAGGATCTCTCCGGCTCGCTCCGCGAAGCAGACGGGCACCGCGTGCGGGCGACCCTCTGAATCGACGGTCGCGAGGAAACCGCGACGCGCCTCTTCGAGGACGCGACGAGGCTCTTCGGGCAACTCTGCGATTGACGAGGCGCGGCCCCCGGGCATCGCGTCACCCTATCGGGCGGCCGCTCGCCCAACACACGAATAGCGACGGAGAGTGCCCTATCGGCTTCTTATGTAGGGTTGCCTCATGCCGAGGATCACCTTGGTACGGGAGGTGTTCACTGAGTGCAAAGGTCTCGGCGCCGCGACAGCAGCGCCGATGGGCTTTGTGCTCACGGAGGAAGTGGCCGACGCGGGCGGACGCGCCGTGAGTGCCGAATTCTCTTCGGGACTCACCGTCGGGGTCACCGGCCCGACCGGTGAGATCGGCTCCGCGTTCGTGCGCGCGCTCGACCGAGCGGACCCCATCGACCGAATCATCGGAATGGCCCGCAGCCCCTTCGATCCCGAGGCGGCGGGTCTCAAGAAGCTCGAATACATGCAGGGAGACATCCTCGATCGCTCTTCGGTCGATGCGCTCGTCAAGGACGTCGACGTCGTCGTGCATCTCGCCTTTCTGGTCTTCGGCTCGGCCGAAGGAACGCGCGCCGTCAACCTCGAGGGCACCCGCAACGTCTTCGAGGCCACCCTCCAATCGAGGGTGCCGCGCCTCGTCTACACCTCGTCCGTCGCCGCCTACGGGTTCCACGAGGACAACCCGGAACTCTTAACGGAGGACGTTCCGGCCCGCGGGAGCCACGACCACTACTACGCACAGCAAAAGGCGGAGCTCGAGGTAATGCTCGAGAAGCTCGCGAAAGAGCTCCCCGACACGGACGCGTACGTGTTCCGCCCCTGCATCGTAGCCGGCCCGAACGCGCTCGCGCTCATTGAGAACATCCCTTACGTCAAGATCACCGAGAAGCTTCCCGGCCGGGTCCGCAAGATCGTGGGCGGGCTCCCCGTACTTCGGCCCGTGATCCCCGATCCGGGCGTCCCGTTCCAACTCGTCCACGAGGATGACGTCGCCCAAGCGCTGGTGGCGGCCGTGCTGGGGGCCGGCGAGCCGGGAACCTACAATCTCGCCGCCGACGGCGAGGTGACGCTGTCCGATCTCGCCCACGCTCTCGGCTGGTACGCGATTTCTATCCCCGAGCTGACGATCGACGCGGCGGCGGAGATCGTGTCGCGCATGCCGTATCTGCCGGCGGCGGCATCGTGGGTCACGGCGCTCAGGGTGCCGGTCCTGATGGATACGACTCGGGCACGCCACAAGCTCGGGTGGGAACCGAAGCACGACGCGCTCGAGACGCTCGCCGAGGCGATTCACGCAGCGCGGCAGAAAGGTCTCCTCGCATGGCAAGAGAAAAAGCCACGGTGAGCGAGATCGGCCCCCTCGCCCGAAGGATCACGGTGAGCGTGGGACCGGACCACAGCCTCGCCGAGGCGGCGCGCAAAATGAACGCGGCCAAGGTCGGCTCGGCCATCGTCTTCAAGCAGGACGGTCAGCCCGGGATCATCACCGAGCGCGATCTCTTGCGAGCGATCGCCGACGGCACCGACCTCGAGAACACCGCAGTTGCCGACTACATGACGCAGGATGCGATCTCCGCCTCGGGCAAGTGGGACGTCGAGCAGGCCGCCCGCCGAATGCTCGACGGGGGCTTCCGGCACCTCGTGGTGCTCGACGAGAAAGGCGAGCCGGTCGGAATGCTGTCCATCCGCGATCTCGTCGTGTCGCTCCTGGATCAGAGATAGATGGAGATCGGACGGCTCGCGAGCAAGTCGCTGGTCACGGTGGGCCCACGCCACAGCGTCGCCGAGGCGGCCCGGCGCATGACCGAACGCAAGGTGGGGGCCGCGATCGTGTGGATGGAGGACGGCCGCCCGGGCATCATCACCGAGCGCGACATCATGCGCGCATTGTGCGAGAGGGCCGATCTCGAGGGCACTCCGGTGTCGAAGTACATGACCCCGAACGCGGTCACCGGGTCACCCTCCGAGGACGCCCTCGACGCGGCCCACCAGATGCTCGAAGGAGGGTTCAGACACCTCGTGGTGCTCGACGCCACCGGGGGCCCGACCGGGATCCTCTCGATCCGCGACCTCGTGTCGCTCCTGGTCCAGGAGCTCGAATCCCGCTAACCACGTGCCCAAAGCGTCGAGTGCTCGCCACGCGACCTCTCAGGTCGGCTGGTGAGCACTCGGCAGGAAGGGCGAAGGCTTAGAGGTCGGAGAAGGCGTCGTCCATGAGCTGCTGCTGTTCCTGCTCGTGGACCATCATGCTCCCGGTCGCGGGGCTCGCGCTCTCCGCGCGCGACGCATGCGACAGCCTGAGCCGGTCGGCGAGGCTCTCCCTGAGACGCGAATAGACGAACGCCCAGGCCCCCATGTTCTCGGGCTCTTCCTGAACCCACCTGATCTCTTCGGCGTTGGGATAGTGGTCGAAGATCTCGGATAGCTGCTCGCTCGGGAACGGATAGAGCTGCTCGGCCCTGACGATCGCCACCGGGGCCTTACGTTCGGCGCGCTCGTCCTTGAGCGCGTACGCGACCTTGCCGGTGCACAGAAGAACTCGCCTGACGGCGTCGGGGTCCTCGACCATGGGATCGTCGAGCGTCTCGCGGAAATGTCCGCTCGTGAGTTCGGTGGTCATGCTCCGCGCGTCCGGGTGACGCAGGAGCGACTTCGGAGTGATCACCACGAGCGGTTTCCTGACCAGTCGCTTGACCTGGCGACGGAGCAGGTGGAAGTACTGCGCGGGGGTGGTCGGCTGCGCGACCTGGATCGAGTCCTCCGCGGCGAGCGTCAGGAACCGTTCGAGCCGGGCACTGGAGTGCTCCGGCCCCTGGCCCTCGTAGCCGTGCGGCAGCAGCAGCACCAGCCCGCTCTGCTGATTCCATTTGTCCTCGCCGGCAACTACGAACTGGTCGACAATCACCTGCGCGCCGTTGATGAAGTCTCCGAACTGCGCCTCCCAGCACACGAGGCAGTCGCCGTTCGCCACCGAGTATCCGTACTCGAAGCCCATGACCGCGAACTCGGACAGCAGGCTGTCGTAGGCCATGAACCGAGCCTGATCCTCGGACAGCTCGGTCAGCGGCAGATACTCCTCGCCGGTCCGGTAATCGACGAACACCGAATGGCGTTGGCTGAAGGTCCCGCGCCTCGAGTCCTGACCCGATAGCCGCACCGGATAGCCCTCGAGCAGAAGGGTGCCGAACGCGAGCGCCTCGCCGTGAGCCCAGTCGATCGCGCCGACGTCGAGGATGTCCCTGCGGCGCTCGATCATCCGCTTGAGCTTCGGATGCGGTTCGAACTGATCGGGGAAGCTCGTCAGGTGGGAATGGACGTGCTCGAGGCGCGCGAGATCGACCCCGGTCTCGATCGGCGGCAACACCTCTGCGACCGGCGGGGGCTGGGCCTGGACCGTTTCCTTCGGCTTGGCCCCCTTGGTCTCCTCGAACGCGTGCTCGAGCTTCTTCTGGAAGTCCCCCAGGATCTGCTCGGCCTCGTCGACGGTGAGATCACCTCGGTTGACGAGCCACTCCGTGTAGAGCTTTCGAGCCGAGCGCCGTTCCTCGATCTTCTGGTACATGAGCGGCTGGGTGAACGACGGGTCGTCGACCTCTTGGTGGCCGTGACGGCGGTAGCACACGAAGTCGATGACGACGTCCTTGTGAAAGGCCTGTCGAAAAGCGAACGCCAGCCGCATGACGCGCACGCACGCCTCAGGGTCGTCGCCGTTCACGTGGAAGATGGGGGCCTGCACCATCTTGGCGATGTCGGTCGCGTATGTGGACGAGCGTCCGGCCTGGGGCGAGGTCGTGAACCCGATGAGATTGTTGACCACGACGTGGACCGTCCCGCCGGTGCCGTAGCCGGGAAGCTGCGACATGTTGAAGGTCTCGGCGACCACCCCCTGCCCGGCGAACGCGGCGTCGCCGTGCAGCAACAGAGGCAACATCTTGTCGTGCGCGCCCTCGCCGATGAGGTCTTGCTTGGCGCGCACCATGCCCTCGACGATCGGATCGACCGCCTCCAGGTGCGACGGGTTCGACGCCATGATGATCGCGAGGTCGTTGCCGCGCAGCGACGTGAAGCGACCGGTCATGCCGACGTGGTACTTGACGTCGCCCGAGCCCTGGACGGTGTCGGGGTCGATGTCGCCCTCGAATTCTTTGAAGATCTGGCTCAGTGGGCGCCCGACGATGTTCACCAGCACGTTAAGTCGGCCCCGATGCGCCATCCCCAGGACGACCTCGACCATCCCGGAGTCCGCGCACTCCTGCATCAGCGCGTCGAGCATCGGGATGAGGCTTTCCGCGCCCTCGAGCGAGAAACGCTTGTGTCCCGTGTACTTGGCATGCACGAAGCGCTCGAACGCCTCGGACGCGTTCAGCCGATCGAGGATGTGCTTCTTCTCGTTGATCGGGAGGTACTCGGGCCCGGGCTCGACCTTCTGCTGGAGCCAGAGCTTCTGGTCGGGCTCGGAGATGTGCATGTACTCGACCCCGACCGTGCCGCAGTAGGCGTCGCGGAGCGTGTCGACGATCTGCCGGAGCGTCTGTTTGCGGGGGCCGGGCAAACCATCCGTGAGGAACTCGCGATCGAGGTCCCACACCGTTAGGCCGTAATGGCTCAGGTCGAGTTCGGGATGAGAGAGGACCTCCCACCCGATCGGGTTGAGCTCGGAGAGCAGATGCCCGCGCACCCGGTACATGTTGATGAGCTGGATCACGCGGCTCTGCTTGGCGAGGTAGGCGTCGGTGTCGTCCTCCGGCGCGTGGTCGGGGGCCCACCGGGCGGGCTCGTAGGGGATCTTGAGCGAGGCGAAAAGCTCGTCGTAGAAGCGATCGCCGCCCAACAGCAGGTCGTGGATGACCGACAGGAACTGCCCCGACTCCGCGCCCTGGATGACGCGGTGGTCGTAGGTGCTGGTGATCGTGATGAGCTTGCTCACGCCGAGCCGGGCGAGCGTCCTGGGATCGGCCGCCTCGAACTCCGGCGGATAGGTGATCGCGCCGGTGCCGACGATGAGCCCCTGCTGCGGCATGAGGCGCGGCACCGACTGGGTCGTGCCCACAGTGCCGGGGTTGGTGAGCGTGATCGTGGTGGCCGCAAAGTCGTCGGGTTGGAGCTCGTTGCTCCGGACCTTTCTGATGACCTCCTCGTATGCCGCGAAGAACCCGGCGAAGTCGAGCTCGTCCGCGGCCTTGATGTTGGGCACGATGAGAATGCGCGAACCGCTCCGCTCGACGTCGACGGCGAGGCCGAAGTTGACGTGCTTGTGGTCGATCGCGTGCGGCTTGCCCTCGATCGAGGCGTAGCTCACCTTCATTGCCGGCCGGGCCTCGAGCGCCTTGAGGATGGCCCAGCCGATGAGATGGGTGAAGCTGACCTTGCCCCCTCGTTTGCCGCCGAGATAGCGGTTGATCACGCGCCGGTTCTCCTCGAGGAGCTTCGCGGGGATCGTACGGACCGATGTCGCGGTCGGGACCCCGAGGGAGGACTCCATGTTCTCGGCGATCCGGGCCGCCACCCCGGTCAGGGGGCTCGCGCCCTCGGGCGCCTCTTTCCTCTCGGGGGTCGGTTCTCGTATCGGGCGGGCCTTCTCTTCGGCCCTCGGTGTGGGGGGTTCGGGCTTTCTCTCCGGGGGCCGCTCGGCCCGCTCGGCTCGCTCCTCCGCGGCCTTGCGCCCGTCGCCTGCGGCCTTCTCGCTCGCCGGCGTGTAATCCTCGAAGAACTCGCGCCACGACTCCCCGACCGCCTCAGGGTCCTCTTGATAGCGGCGGTACATCTCGTCCACAAGCCAGACGTTCGGCCCGAATTCCTCGGGTGAGATGTCTCTTTCCACTAATTCAAGAGTAGTTGCCCCGGCCCCGCCTGCAAAACGCTGCCGTAGGCTCACGCGTCGGGATGGGACGAGAACGACTCGAGATCGAGTTCGGCCACTACTCGGAGTGGCTCGTCGACGCGGCCGTCGCCCTCGCCGTCGACGACCGGGTTCCCGTGGCGTGCCGTGGGACCGGCGATCCCGGCCTCTTCGCTCGCCTCGCCGCCGGGCTCAAGCTGACGGGCGGCGAGAAGGTGCTCGACGTCGGCTGCGGTATCGGAGGGCCGATGGCGTGGCTGGCCCGCGAGCGCGCGGTCGATGTCGTTGGAGTCGACGTCATGGAACCGACGGTCAAGGGGCTCGGACGGCTGTTCCCCTCGCTCTCTGCAGTTGTCGCCACCTCTCGGGCGCTGCCGTTTCGGACCGGCGTTTTCGACGCGGCGTGGATCATCGGGGCGCTCGAGATGATCGGTCACAAGAGGGAGGCGCTGGCCGAGATCAGCCGCGTGCTCGCTCCGGGCGGTCGCCTCGCGGTCTACACCCTGGTCGCGTCTTGCCGGGTCTCGGACTCCCCCCGCGCCGATCGCTTCGAAGAGCCGGACCACCTGCTGCAAGAGATGCGTGGGGCGGGCTTCGAGGTCGCGCGTGCGGGCGGCTCGGCGCTGCCCTCTCCTCCGGAACGGTGGACCGAGCTGAGCGAGGCGGTGCACGAGGAGGTGGGGCGCGTCCACTCGGCCGATCCCGGGCTCGCGCTGGTGCGTGGGGAACTGGTCAAGCTGGGGCGGCTGCTGAGGGAGAAGACCATCTTTCCGTGGGAGTTCATCCTGCACAAGGAGGAGCCATGACCGCACTGCACGAGGAGCATCCGCGCGAGTACCCGAAGGGAACCCCGACGCTCGACGATGCCGAAGCCCGGTCTCTCGCGGCCCAGGTGCCCGAGTGGGAAATCGGCGACCAGAAGCTCTCGCGCGCGCTGAAGTTCAAGGACTTCGTTCAGGCGTTCGGCTTTCTGTCAAGCGTCGCGCTGCTGGCCGAAGCCGAGAGCCATCACCCCGACATGTTCTGCTCCTGGAACCGCGTGGAGCTCACGTTCTGGACCCACACGGCGCAGGGACTGACGCGAAACGACTTCATCATGGCCGCCAAGGTCGACCGCTTGCTGCCATCGGAACGCTGACGTCCTGGCCCGAGACCCCCGAGCGACTGATCGCCGAGCAAGAGCGGCTCGGGACCTCGTCGCCGGCCCCCTGGGTGCCGCCAGGATCGGTCGCGCTGGTCGGAGCATGCTTCGTGTGCTTTCGGCGCGGCATCACCGGGCGCGGGTCTCCCGGGGAAGCGGCGTGGGCGGCGGCGTCCGTCGGACGCAGCCGAAAGGTGTCGGAGGTCGTCGTGGTGCGGGCGCGAGCCGGTGAGTCCTACGAACCGGGTCTGCTCGCGCTGCGCGAGGGCCCGGCGCTCGAATCCGCGGTGCGGGCTCTGCCCGAGACCCCCGACGTGCTCCTGGTCAACGCCACCGGGCGGGACCACCCGCGGCGCGCCGGTCTCGCCCACCATCTCGGCGCGCTCCTCGACCTTCCCACCATCGGCGTGACCCATCGCGCCCTCCTCGCCGACGGCGAGTGGCCGGCGAACGAGCGGGGCGCGAGCTCACCTCTTTACGTCGGCGACGAGATCGTGGGGGCATGGCTCCGGACCCGGGCGGGCGCCCGACCCATCGCGGTGCATGCGGCGTGGCGCACCGACGTCGAGACCGGGGTCGGGGTGGTGATGGGCGCGTGCCGCCGGGCACGCACCCCGGAGCCGCTGAGGCGGGCCCGGCGGGCCGCCCGCCTTGCACGCGCCGGCCTTGTCCAGCCGCATCCCTCTTGACTCGAACATTCACAGGAGTAGCGTTTCGCGAGCAGGGGAAGCACGGCCGGAGCAGGTTCACAGGGAGGTGAGCGATGTTCGTACAGATCATCCAGGGAAAGACCGGCGACGCCGCCGGTCTGAGGCGACAGATGGATCGCTGGCAGAAGGAGCTCGCTCCCGGGGCTGCCGGATATCTCGGCGCCACCGCGGGGGTCAGCGACAAGGGCGAATTCGTCTCGGTGGTCCGCTTCGAGTCCGAGGACGCCGCGCGCAAGAACAGCGACCGCCCCGAGCAGGGCGAGTGGTGGACCGAGACCGAGAAGCTTTTCGACGGTGAGGTCCTGTTCCACGACTGCAACGAGGTCGACACCTTCCTCAAGGGTGGGTCCGACGACGCCGGGTTCGTGCAGATCATCCAGGGCCACGTCAACGACGTCGACGCGGCGCGGCGCATCGGACAGAAGATGAACGAAACATTGCCCTCGGTTCGCCCCGATGTCATCGGCGGGACGGTCGCGTGGAACCCCAACGGCCGCTACACCGAGACCGTGTACTTCACCTCCGAGGCCGAGGCGCGCGAGAACGAGAAGAAGATGGCCGACTCTTCAGAGTTTCAGAGCTACGGCGAAGAGTGGGATGCGGTCAAGGCAGAGGAGCCCGAGTACATCGATCTCAAAGACCCGTGGTTGTTAAGCCCTTGATGGACGCGCTCGACTACTACCGAATCGGGTTACAGGAGTTCGACAAGCGCGTTCACGCGGTCACCGGCGATCAATGGAACTCGTCCACCCCGTGCACGGAGTGGAACGTCCGCGACCTGGTCAATCACATCGTCAACGAGGACAGATGGGTTGCTCCCTTGATGGTGGGCAAGACGATCGCGGACGTCGGCGACTCGCTCGACGGCGATCTGCTCGGCGACGATCCCAAGCGCGCGTGGGACGAGGCCCGCGACGGGGCGCTCTCCTCGGTCGAGCAGCCGGACGCGCTCGGACGCGTCGTGCACCTCTCTTTCGGCGACACTCGGGCCGACGTCTACCTCGTCCAGCTCGCGGTCGACCACGCGATCCATGCGTGGGACCTGGCGCGGGCGACCGGAGGCGACGAACGAATCGACCCCGACCTCGTCGAGTTCGCGTACCTGGGACTCGAGCCCCAGGTCGAGGAGTGGCGCAAGGCAGGGATCTTCGCCGACGAGGTCGAGGTTCCCGAAGGCGCCGATCGGCTGACGCAGCTCCTGGCGATAGCAGGGCGCAAGGCGTAATAGGTTCCTCACGCGGATGGGCCGGCCCTTAAGGGCCGGCCTTCTGCGCGCTGGAATGCGCTACCCGTTGTATGAGTTCTAGGTCACGGCCGTCCGAAGGAGGAGCTGTTGCGCACCGGCTTTCGCGAGGCAAGCAACAATCGCCGCCGTCGCCCGCGCCTGGTGACGAGGCCGTTCCTGCTGGTGATGCTCTCGACCCTCGCCTATTTCATATCGGTCGGGGCACTCATCCCGACGCTGCCGCGCTACGTCAAGGGGCCGCTTCAGCATGGCGACGCCGCGGTCGGGCTCACGATCGGGTCGTTCGCCCTCGCCGCGGTCGTGCTGCGGCCCATGGTCGGGCGCCTCGGAGATGTGCGCGGCCGCCGCCTGCTCATCGTCGCCGGCGGCACGCTCGTCGGCGTCTCCGTCCTCGCCTACATCCCGGCGAACGCGCTCGGGCCATTGCTTCTGCTCCGGTTGCTCTCGGGGGCCGGAGAGGCCTTCTTCTACGTCGGCGCGGCGAGCGTCATCAACGACCTCGCCCCCGACGAGCGCAGGGGCGAGGCGCTCAGCTACTTCTCGCTCGCCCTCTTCGCGGGCATCGCGGTGGGGCCGGCGATCGGCGAGTTCGTGCTCGGGGCGACGAATTTCGACGTCGTCTGGCTCGTCGCCGCCGTGACCGGCTTCTTCGCGGGAGCCTTGGGATTCAAGGTGCCCGAGACGAGACCGGAGGACGCGGGGCAGCAAGTCCGGCGGCGCATCGTCCATCCGGCCGCGCTCGAGCCGGGAATGATCCTCGCCGCCAGCATCTGGGGGCTTGCGACCTTCACGGCTTTCGTTCCTCTGTACACAATCGAGATCGGGATGTCGGGATCACGCCTCGTGTTCGTCGTCCACGCGGTCACGATCATGCTCATCCGCAGCTTCGGGGCGCGGATCCCGGACGTGCTGGGGCCGGGGCGCTCGGCTCGGCTGGCACTGACGGTCGTGGCAGCCGGACTGATCGTCATGGGAACGTGGGCCGAGCCCGCCGGTCTGTTCGTTGGGACATTTGTCTTCGCCCTCGGCCAGGCGTTCGCGTTCCCCGCGCTGATGACTCTTGCTCTCCGAGGGGCGCCCGCGGCCGAACGAGGCTCGGTCGTCGGGACCTTCACCGCGTTCTTCGACCTCGCGTTCGGCGTAGGTGCGGTGAGCGCCGGCGCCATCGCCGAGGTCCTCGGCTACCGGGGCTCGTTCCTGTCCGCCGCGGGAATCGCCATCGCCGGGCTGGCATTACTCATGTGGCGCAAAATCCGGGCGGCGCGCCTGCGGGAGGCCGAAGCGGCCGCCTGACACCCTTTCTCGTCGCCCTCAGGTCTCGGTTTCGGGGACTCTCTGCAACCAGAACAACGCTCGGGAATCTTTCGCCGCCGCACGGCGTCTATCGGTACCGGCGCTGCTAGGCTTTTCTCGTTACATGGCGGCCGTAGCTCAGCATGGTTAGAGCACCTGGTTGTGGTCCAGGATGTCGCCGGTTCGAATCCGGTCGGTCGCCCTCCCAACCCCTCCAAGGTTGCGCATTTCAGGCTCCTGGGAGGCTTCAAACGCGCAACCTTCGTTACACTGCCCTCGGGGTCGCTAGCTCAACTAGGCAGAGCAACGGACTCTTAATCCGTAGGTTCAGGGTTCGATTCCCTGGCGACCCACCCCTGTTTTCCCAGGTCACACCGCAAATCCGAGTTTCTGTCACAACCTCCCAGTAACGTAAAAGTCCGCAATAAGTCCGCAGGACGGCGGCGACATTTTCTGGGAGGCGAGAGATGGCTCATGTGATCAAGGTCGATCGGGCGACGAAGGACGGCAAGAAGCGGCACGCATGGAAAGTCCGTTACCGCGATCCCGACCGCGTTGAGAAAGCTCGGACGTTCGCAAAGAAGGCCGACGCCGAGAAGTTCGCCTCCACCATCGAGACCGACATCCTGCGCGGCGACTACGTCGATCCGCGGGCCGGCAAGGTCGCGCTTGAGGACTGGTCGAAGAAGTGGGTCGCTGGGCTCAGCGTCAAGCCCAAGACGAAGTCGGGCTACGAGTCGCTCCTCCGCAGCCGGATCCTCCCGGTTTTCGGCAAGCGCCGCTTGGCCCAACTCCGTCGCTCAGATATCCAGGAATGGATCGCGTCGATGCTTGCCGAGGGTGTGTCGGCAGGTCGCATCCGCCAGGCCGTAATCGTGATGCGTCTCATGCTCGATGCTGCTGTGGACGACCGGTTGATCGCGCGCAATCCGGCCGACCGCATCAAGCTCCCGAAGATCCCCCACAAGGAGGCCGAATACTTCGATCCCGATGTTGCCGACCGCATCGTGGGCGCAGTGCCCGAGGAGTACCGCCTGCTGTTCCGCATCATGGCCATCCTCGGTCTTCGTTACGGCGAGGCCGTTGCACTCCGCCGCCGCCACGTCGACTTCCTGCGCCGACGACTGCGCGTCGAGGAGTCGCTCGCAGAGGTCAGCGGCGAGCTCATCTTCGGACCGACGAAGTCGCACGCCGAGCGGGCTCTCCCGATCCCGCCATCACTCATGGCTGGCCTCGAGCAACACCTCGAGACGATCGACGCCGACGCGGACACCCTTCTGTTCACCGGCGAGAAGGGCGGGCCGCTCCGCTACCGCTACGCCTACATGGACATCTGGCGCCCGGTGCTCAAGAAGCTAGGAATGCCGACCGTGGGTATGCACGCCTTCCGCCACTCTGCCGCCGCGCGCATGATCTCCGCGGGCGCATCACCGAAGGCGGTCCAATCGATCATGGGCCACCGTTCAGCCGCGTTCACGCTGACCGTCTACGGCCACCTCTTCGACGAAGACCTGGACGCTTTAGCGAAGCGACTTGACGCGTCCAGCCGAGTTGAAACCGCGTGAAGGCTGCGGAGCGCGTAACCACACGAGTACAACGTGAGTGAACATGACCCCTGGCAAAGTTGAAGCCCTCTCCTACCAGATGATTGTCGTCGACGATCGGCACGACTTCGACAAGGCTGGACCGTGGACGGGGACGATCGGCGACTTCGATGGCGAATTAAGGGCGAATCAGCTGGCCCTCACTCCGCGCAGCACTTTTCACACAGCCGAGGAGGCTCGTGACTCAGTTGAGCCGTTTCTCCGCGCCTGGGAACTCGACTCGGAATTGGCAGGCGGCCTCCAGATCGAATTCCGCTTCTCTTCAGCGAGGGTTGACCAAACCAAGGGCGGCAACGCGTCCACGACCGTCATGGTCCACACCGTCGATGCCCTCCTCATCTCGGAGGGGGTAACAGCTCACATTTCACACGGCAATTACCCGGCACCCCCTGCGTCAGGGCTGAAGCGAACGCAATTCGTGGACGATCTCCTAATCCGTGTTCGAGAGTTAAGAACAAGATCTCATCCGATGCTTGTGGTGGCTTATCTCTTCCTCACTCAATTGGAATATGAACATGGTGGGCGTCAGCAGGCGGCGCGACAACTGAACGTCGAAGTGAAAATCCTGCAGTCTCTTGGGCGGCTATCGGCTAAGAACGACCCTCAAGAGCGCAGGAAGGTCAAAGGGGCTATCGATCCCTTGACCGAGCCGGAACGACAGTGGTTGTTCGCCGCACTCCCTAAACTCACTTGGCAAGCAGCACATGTTGAATCCGGAAAGATGCCCGCCCGTCTAGGGATGAACGACCTGCCTAGCTCACGGCCGACAGGACATCGTTCCGGTCTTCATAGCCCCGGCTACCGCCATCACATCGTTCCGCTCATATGTGGCCGTTCCGACATCACATCGTTCCGGTCATGAGTCAGAACCTGAGAGGAA
>JBOGXF010000166.1:0-22197 GCA_050694275.1 Actinomycetota bacterium
ATCTCCTCCCGAGCCGATGTGCTTGGCGGTACCCTTCTCACTGGCCTGACCTCCTTCGGTCGACTCTCCCGTCTTCCGTATGGTGGCTCAGGCCGCTTGTTTTTACAGGGAGGTCAGGACGTCACCAACCGCGAAAAGCGTCACCGAACGGGACGCAACTTTCAGTTGAAGCGCCGCTATGGCGTCGACGAGACCGAGGTCGCGTGGATGGCCCTGCAACAGGGCGATGTCTGTGCCGTGTGTGGCGACTCTCAACCCGCCCACGTCGATCACGACCACGGCTCCGGCGCGGTCCGCGGGATCCTCTGCTTCAACTGCAACCGCGGCCTCGGCTATCTCGGCGACGATCTCGCCATCCTGTATGGGATCGCTGACTACCTCGAAATAGGGGACTCTTTTCCCTTGCGGGCCTCTGACCGGCCCAGTTGACCAGGAGAGCCGCGGGGGGAACCCGCCCCCTCGGGTTATCTTCTGAGACGACATGGATCAACCCAATCTCAGCGACCTCATGCGGATGCCGGTCAACGGCCCCGGCTCGTCGTTCTCCGAGCTGCTCCGGGCGCGGGCCCCCGGCCTTGGCCCCCGCGCGGACGTGACGCAGCACGTCCAGGCCCCCGAGGGCACCACGGTCCTCGCCCTGCGGTTCATCGACGGGGTCATCGTTGCCGGGGACCGGCGGGCGACCGAGGGTTTCCAGATCGCCCATCGCAGCATCGAGAAGGTCTTTCCGGCCGACGAGCACTCCGCGGTCGCCATCGCCGGAGCCGCGGGCCCGGCGGTCGAGATGGTCCGTTTGTTCCAGACCGAGCTCGAGCACTACGAGAAGGTCGAGGGTGACCGGCTCACCCTCGAAGGAAAAGCCAACAAACTGTCGCAGATGATCCGCGCCAACCTCCCTGCCGCGATACAGGGTCTCATCGTCGTCCCGTTGTTCGCCGGATTCGATCTGGTCCAGTCGAGGGGACGGATCTTCAAGTACGACGTCACCGGCGGCCGCTACGAAGACGACGACTATCACGCGACCGGTTCCGGCGGGAAGGACGCGCGCTCTTCGCTGAAGAAACGCTGGCAGCCCGACCTCGCGCAGGAGGACGCGATCAAGGTCGCCATCGAAGCGCTGTTCGACGCGGCCGACGAGGACGTCGGGACCGGAGGCCCGGATCTCATGCGGGGCATCTTCCCGACCGTGGTTTCGATCACGCAATCCGGCACGTCCGAGATCGTCGAGGACGAGGTCAAGCGCTTGTTCGAAGACCTCATCGCCAGCCGGCGTGAGCCGCACGAGACCCAGGCCGTGGGCGTCCGGCGAGCGGGAGAAGAGGAATAGACCATGGCCATCCCGTATTACGTCTCACCCGAGCAGCTCATGCGGGACAAGGCCGACTACGCGCGCAAGGGGATCGCACGCGGGAAATCGGTCATCGCCCTCGAATACACCGACGGCATCCTCTTCCTTGCCGAGAACCCGTCGGCCACCCTGTACAAGGTCTCGGAAATCTACGACCGCATCGCGTTCGCGGGAGTCGGCAGGTTCAACGAGTTCGAGCAGCTCCGCATCGGCGGCATCCGCCTGGTGGACATCAAGGGGTACTCGTACTCACGCGAGGACGTCACCGCCAAGGCTCTCGCCAACGCGTACTCGCAGACGCTCGGGAACATCTTCACCGCGGAGCTCAAGCCGTACGAATGCGAGATCCTCGTCGCCTCCGTCGGGGATCGAACCGAGACCAACGAGCTCTTTCACATCCTCTTCGACGGCTCGGTCACTGATCGGACTGGGTGGGTCGCGATGGGGGGGCAGTCCGAGGCTCTGAGCACGAACCTCGAAGAGCACTACCCGAAGGACGGCAATCCCGACCTCGCCGCTGCGATAAAGCTCGGCCGGGACGCGCTCAAGACCGTGGAGCAGCGCGACATCCCGGCCGACGGGCTCGAGATCGGAGTGCTCGACCGCACCCGCGGACGGCGCAAGTTCAAGCGCTTCTCGGCGCCCGAGATCCAGCAGCTCTTTTAGGGGCCCAAGAACGCACAATCCCGGCCCCCACGGTCATATCCTGAACCCATGGAGCGCCGCATCTTCGGCACCGAGAACGAGTACGGCGTGACCTGCACTTTCCGGGGTCAGCGCCGGCTCTCGCCCGACGAGGTCGCCCGTTATCTATTCCGGAGGGTGGTGTCGTGGGGCCGTTCTTCCAACGTGTTCCTCGAGAACGGGGCGCGTCTCTACCTCGACGTCGGCTCCCATCCTGAGTACGCCACGCCGGAGTGTGACTCGGTGTACGACCTCGTCGTGCACGACAAGGCGGGGGAGCGGATCCTCGAGGGTCTCTTGAAGGCAGCCGAGGCCCGCCTGCGCGAGGAGGGCATTTCCGGCGACATCTACCTGTTCAAGAACAACACGGACTCGGCCGGCAACTCCTACGGCAGCCACGAGAACTACCTGGTGTCGAGATACGGAGAGTTCGGGCGTCTGGCCGAGGTGATGATTCCGTTCTTCGTATCGCGTCAGATCTTTGCCGGGGCAGGCAAGGTGCTCCAGACCGCGCGAGGGGCACTGTTCTGCATCTCGCAGCGCGCCGAGCACATCTGGGAAGGGGTGTCGTCCGCGACCACGAGGTCGCGGCCGATCATCAACACGCGCGACGAGCCACATGCAGACGCAGAGAAGTATCGCCGGCTGCATGTGATCGTCGGCGACTCGAACATGAACGAGTGGGCGTCGTATCTGAAGATCGGCGCCACCGCGGTGTTGCTGAGGATGGTCGAAGAGGGCGTTCAGGTGCGCGACATGACGCTCGAGAATCCGATCCGCGCGATCCGCGAGATCTCGCACGACACGACATGCCGCCGCAAGGTCAGGTGGGCCAACGGACGCGAGGCGTCCGCGCTCGACATGCAGAAGGAGTATCTCGAGAAGGCGATCCGCTGGGTCGAGCAACGAGACGATCCCGTCATGAAGCAGATCGTGGGGATGTGGGAGCACGCGCTCGACTGCCTCGAGAACGACCAGGATCGCCTGTTGCGACAGATCGATTGGATCGCCAAGCGAGATGTGATCGAGAAGGTGCGCGCCCGCGACAACATCTCGCTGGCGCATCCCAAGATCGCGTTGATGGACCTCGCCTATCACAACGTCAACCGCAAGAAGGGCATCTACTACATCCTCGAACGCCGCGGGGACGCCGAACGCATGTGCGAGGAGGAAGACATCGAAAGAGCGACCCAGGAGCCCCCACAACACACGAGGGCAAAACTCCGAGGCGAGTTCATCCGCGCGGCAAAACGCAAGCGCCGCGACTTCACGGTCGACTGGGTACACCTGAAGCTCAACGATCAGGCGCAGCGGACGGTGCTTTGCAAGGACCCGTTCAGGTCGAGTGACGAGCGCGTGGCCAAGCTCATCGCCTCACTCTGATGGCGAGCACGGCGGGCTGACCGTGGCGGCTTTCAGAGAAGGAAAGATCGCGTCCATCCTGAGCGAGCGACACGACCTCGTGCGGGCAACCGTCGCAACCGAAGAGGGCGAGATCGAGGCAGCCGGGTTCACGTCGATGCTCGGCCCCCTCAAGACGGGCGACCGCGTCATCGTGAACACAACCGGGGTGGAGCTCGAGCTCGGGACCGGGGGAGTGGGCTTCATCCTCTGGAATCTCGACGGACCGGGACCGGGGGGCCCCGGCGAGGGCCACATCGTGAAGCTGCGCTACACGCCGTGGCAGACCGAGGTGCTCGCGGCGGAGGCTCCGGAGAGCCGCCATCACGACTCGCTCCGCGCGGTGGACTCCATCGACGGCATGCCGGTCGTCGTGTGCAGCCTGCACTCACAGATCGCGGCGGTTGCGGCCGGAGTGAAGGCCGCCGCGCCGGACGCACGCGTGGGATATCTCATGACCGATGGCGCCGCCCTTCCGATCGCGTGGAGCGACCTCGTCGACGAGCTCAAGAAGGCCGGTCTGCTCGACGTCACGTGCACCGCGGGTCACGCTTTCGGTGGCGACCTCGAGTCGGTCAACGTCTTCAGCGGCCTCGTCGCATTGAGGGCGGCCGGCGAGGTCGACGCAGCCGTCGCGGCGATGGGTCCCGGGGTCGTGGGCACGAGCAGCGCGCTCGGATTCACCGGGATGGAGCAGGGCCAGATTCTCGATGCGGCGACGGCGCTCGGGGGCCGGGCGATCGCCTGCTTGCGGGTGAACTTCGCCGACGCCCGGCCCCGCCATCGGGGCCTCAGCCACCACACCCTCACCGCCCTTCGCATCGCCGCGCGGGAGCGCTGCACCGTCGCGGTTCCCGAGCTCGAGGACGACCGGTTGCAAGACATCACGGCCGCCCTCGACGACGCCGGGATCTCGCGCCGCCACGACGTCGTGACGGCCGACGGCCGACCGGGGATAGAGGCCATGCGAGACCGCGGGGTCACGCCGACATCGATGGGGCGCAGCCTCGACGAGGTCCCCGAGCTCTTTCTCGCCGGGGCGGCCGCCGGCGCGCTCGCCGCCTCGTGGCTGTGATCCAGATCACTCCACCGACTCAAAAAACTCGGTACAAGGAACCGTGCCCACCACGCCTTACTCTCGGTCGATGAGACGCATCGAACGGCTGATCAATCTCATCGCGGCGCTTCTGGATCGCGACCGTCCTATGACCGCCACAGAGATCCGTGCTCAGATCGCCGGATACGACCGCGGAAACAGCGAATCGTTCCGGCGCACCTTCGAGCGCGACAAACAAGCCCTGCGAGCGATGGGCATCCCGCTGGACGTGGTCAAGACGGACCCCTGGGCGGAGCACGCCGATGGTTACATCATCCCCAAGGACCGCTACTACCTGCCGGAGCTCGACCTCGACGACGACGAGCTCGCGGCGTTGAGGATCGCGGCCGAGGTGCTTCTCGGCGGGAGGTCGGATGCGACCAGCGGTCTCCTCAAGCTGTCCGTCGGCAGCCCTTCGGTGCCACACGGCGGTCCCCGCCTCGTATGGGGAGCCGACCTCGCTGCCGAACACCCCGGCGTCGGCGTCCTCTACACCGCCCTCGGCGAGCGTCACGCCGTCCGCTTCTCCTATCTCTCGGCCCAGGGAGTGATGACAACCCGCACCTTCGAGACGTACGGACTCGTCCACCACGGTGGCGGGTGGTATGCGGTCGGGCGCGACGTCGAGAAGGGCGAGATCCGGACTTTCAAGGCGGGGCGGATCGCGTCCGATGTCGAGGTCCTCGACGCCGTCTACGAGATTCCGGACGGGTTCGACGCCCCCGGGCACGTCCGCGCCGCATGGGAGATCGGCTCGGAGGCGCCGGACAAGTGCGTGGTGAGGTTCGATCCCTCGATGAGATGGTGGGCCGAACAGAACATGCGAGGGTTCCCCTCGACCGAAGGCCCGCACGGGGAGCTCGACGTCGAACTCGCCGTCGCAAACGTCGAGGCCCTCATCTCGTGGGCGCTTCAGTTCGGCGATGCGGTCGAGATCGTCTCGCCGCAGGCGGCGCGCGATCGCATGGTCGATCGCCTGCGCCCGTTCCTCGAGAGAGCGACGTGACCGAGAGCCCCGAGGGCCGGCTGGGACGACGCCTGCGGCGAATCCTGCTGCTCCTGCCCCACGTCATCAGAAACCCCGGAGTGACGGTGGCGGATCTGGCCGAGACGTTGGGGGCCACACGCCGCGAGCTGCTCGAGGATCTCGACCTCGTTTTCCTGTGCGGGCTACCGGGTTACGGGCCCGGCGACCTCATCGACGTTTCGGTCGAGGAAGACCGCGTCTACGTGCAGATGGCCGACTACTTCAGGGCTCCCCTCAGGCTGACCCCTACGGAGGCCCTTGCCCTCCACGCCGGGGGTGAGGCGATCGCGGTCCTGCCGGGGATGGAGGAGGCAGATGCTCTGCGGCGCGCCCTCGACAAGTTGGGGCGAGCGATCGGGGCCGGCCACGACGCCGGCATCGCGCTCAAGATGCAGGCAGAGCCCGCCCCCCACCTCGGAGCGCTCGAGAATGCGCTGTCGCGTCGCGTGCAGGTCGACATCGAATATCTCTCGGCCTCGAGTGGCCGCGTCACGTCGCGCACCATCGATCCCTGGGGATTGTTCAACGCCCTCGGAAACTGGTACGTCATCGCGTGGGATCACGCGAGCTCCGACGAAAGGATGTTTCGCGCCGATCGCATCAAGTCGGTCGCTTTGCGCGCCGATCCCGCGCAGGTTCCGAGCGATTTCGATCCCGAACGTTACCGAGGGGCGTTCCTCGGCGGGGGAGCGGTCGAGGTCTCGGTCGAGATCTCTCCCGCCGCGGCGCGCTGGTTCGAGGATTACTACCCGGTAACCTCGGCCCGGGATCTTGCCGACGGGTGGCGCGCGGTAACCCTCATGGCCGGGGGAACGAGGTGGGCCGCGATACAGGTGCTCAAGCTCGGTGAAGACGCACGAGCCGTCTCACCCAAAGAGGTGGTCGACGAGGCGGCTGCGATCGCCGCTCGTCTGGCGAGACGCTATCGGACGCCCGTCGCCTCGTCCTGATCGGGGGCGGGCCTCAGGCGACCCTGGATCCGGACGACCTCGTTGCTCGCTCGCCCGGGCAGAGTGAACGAGAACGTCGATCCCTTTCCCCAGGCCGAGTCCACCCAGATGCGACCACCGTGTACCCGCACGAGCTGCGCGCACAGATACAGGCCGACTCCGGTCCCGCCTCTCTCGCGCGTCGACGAGCTATCGACTTGACGGAACCGATCGAAGATGTGAGGGACATCGCTGGACACGATCCCCACGCCCCTGTCCGTCACGTCGACTCGGAGCGCATCCGCCTCGACGCGGGCGCGGACTATGACGGGAGCCGGGGCGTCCGAGTACTTGAGCCCGTTCTCGATGAGATGCCGGAGCACGAGGCCGATCTTCGTTCGATCGCACGGCCATCGAAGGTCCGCGGGGATATCGATGGCGATCTCGCGGTCGGAATGGCTCGTGACCAGCTCTTCGGCCGCCGCCTGCGCAAGGGCGGCAATCTCGACCTCGTCGATTCGCAACCCCGCTTCGCGCGCCTCGATGCCCGAGACGTAAAGCAGATCCTCGATGAGCCGCTCGAGCTGACCGGCCCGCCCGTCGATCGTCGTGAGGGCCTCCCGGGTCTCGTCGACGGTTGCCTTTTCGAGCCGCCGCAGCAGCGTGCGGGCGAAGCCCTTGATGATGGTGAGCGGGCTGCGGAGCTCGTGACCGATGATGGCCACGAAGTCACGCTGGATGCGCGCGACCTCACGCTCGGAGGTGACGTCGTCCATGATCAAGACGCGGCCCAGGGGCGCGCCGGGAACCTGCACCTCGCCGACACGCGCCCGGTAGATGCGTTGGGGAGTACCGATCGACACCTCTGCCTCGCGAGATCCCGATTCCGTCAGAAGCTCTTCGACCTCGGGATGACCGAGCGTTCCCTTCACGGGCGCGCCCGCCGAGAACACCGCGGAGACCGCGAACAACTCCTCGGCCGCGGGGTTCAGGGCAACGATCGCTCCCCACGCGTCCACCATGATTATCGGGTTGGGCACGGCCTGAATGATCGAGGAGAGTTCCGACTCCTTGCGTTCGACGACCGCGTAGAGGCTCGCCGCGCCGAGCGCCGACGTGCACTGCTGGCCGAACGCGCGCAGGAGCCCGACACGGTCGGGCGGGGGCGCGTGGTCGAGCAGCAAGAGGAAGACGCCCGAGAGAGCGCGGCTCGTTCCGAGACCCACCGCGATGAGGTGCCCCAGCTCCTCGTGCTCGAACGCGCGGGCGTCGCCCTCGCCGATCGCCGCCTTGACCTCGGGGTGTTCGACGAGGGCCGAGATCACGGGCTTCTCGAGTCCCCTGAAGACGCCCTTGGAGATGGAGCCCGAATCGACATCGAACAGGCACGCGAAGCCGACCGAGGAATCCGCCAGCCGCGACGCTCCGTCGAGCACATGCTGGAGGAGGCTGTCCGGCTTCAGCGTGCCCAACAACCCTCTGCTCGATTCGATCAACGCGGATAGGCCCGCCGAGCGCAGTTCGGCGCGCTCGTGCAGCTTGGCCTTGTGAATCAGGCCGGCGGCCTGGTCGCCGAACATCTGTGCCACCCGTACGTCGTCGTCGGTGAACGCAGGCGAGCCCTGTGGGATGGCGAGGCTGAGCACGCCGATGGCTCGTCCCTGAGCCCTCAGCGGCACCACGACGCTGGACGAGATCGGCCTCGACTTGGGAACGAAGTTGACGAACTGATCGCGGTCGATGTCGCCGAGCAAAAGTGGTCTACCGGTGGCGATGACGCGCCCGGCGACACTTTCTCCGACTCTCTGGCGATGGCCCAGCGGGACCTGAGTCGGCAGGCCGGACGAGGCCACGAGCACGAGCCAGCGACCGTTGTCCTCGAGCAACATGATCGATCCCTGCTCGGCGTTGAGCAGCTTGGTGGCCGTGTCGACCATGGCCCTAACGGACTCCGGAAGTCCCATCGCCGACGACGCGATCTCGCTGACCCGAAGAGCGGCCTCGAGCGCTTCCTTCCACCGACCGGGGTCGTGGGGCAATCCCAGCGTCTTGTCGGCGCGCGAAAAAATAGTCATGCCTATTCATCGGATCGAGTCGACCCGGGTTTGAGCACCCCCCTACGTAATCTCAGAAGGCTTGCGTCGGTGCTTAAACCGGTCCGAAGACCGGCCGATAAAAGTGACAGACAGCCAAGCGACCACGAAAGGCCGGCCCGATGACCACCATCAAGGCGACCTGCCCGCACTGCGGGGAGATAGACCTCACGGCAGACGACATCGTCCTGCGAATCGGGGCCGCGCCCGTATCGAACACCTATGGGTTCACTTGTCCGCTTTGCGCCGAGTACGTCGAGAAGACCGCGGACGAGCGGGTTATCCGCTTGCTGCTGTCCGGCGGGGTAATGCCGGTGCCGGTTCACATCCCGGCCGAGGCGCTCGAGGCGCGTCAGGGACCCCCTCTCACCTACGACGACCTCCTCGACTTTCACCAGATGCTCCAGAGCGACGGCTGGGAGCAGGAGTTCCTCGGGCCGCGCGCCTGATCCTCGCACCGCAGTAGGTCCCGCCGGCCGGACATTCCCGCGCCACTAGACTGCATTCATGCCCCAGATCGGACCGCTCGAGATCCTCGTCGTCGGGGTCATCGCCCTCATCGTGTTCGGGCCGGAGAAGCTTCCCCAGATCGCCCGGCAGATCGGCAAGGCGGCGACCGAGCTGCGGCGGATGGCGGCCGACGTGAAGCAGGAGTTCGATGCCGGGCTCGGCGACGACGAGGATCAAGAGGAAGTCGAGGACGAGCAAGAAACGCCCCCGCCGGCCGAGGAGACGGCCGAGGTCCGTCCGACCGATCGGCGCGAGCGGGCCGCCCGCGATCGGGGCGAGACACCCGCCGACGAAGAGGAGTCCTGATGGCCGAGGACGCTGGGCTGCGCACGCGCCGCGGGCGCTTCCTCAGGCGCCGGAAGCGCCCGCGACGCGACATCGCGATGACCGTCGTCGATCACCTCGGCGAGCTGCGCACGAGGCTCATCATCTCGGCGGTGGCCTTTCTCGCGCTGTCGGTGGTCGCGTTCATCCTGTATGCGCCGATCCTCGAGTTCTTCAAGAGGCCGTTGTGTCAGGTGGACCCCGAGCGCTTCATCGGGACGGATGGTTGTGAGCTCGTGGCCACGGGCGCTCTCGGCGGGTTCCAGTTCCGTCTCAAGCTGACGGCTCTCGTCGGCATCGCCGCGGCCTCGCCGATCTGGCTGTATCAGCTCTGGGCCTTCGTCGTGCCCGCGCTCACCATCAAGGAACGCCGTTATGCGGTGCCGTTCCTGGCCTCCGCGATCACGCTGTTTTTGGCCGGCGCGACCTTTGCCTACCTCGTGCTCCCGACCGGGCTGCAGTTCCTGCTCGACATCGGCGGCGAGGGCATCACCTTCTTGTTCAGGGCGGACGAGTACCTCACGTTCGTCGGCCTCCTGCTGATCGCGTTCGGCATCACGTTCGAGCTGCCGCTGGTCCTGATCTTTCTGGGGCTCGCCGGCGCGGTGTCGGTCGAGCAGCTCCGGACCCAGCGCAAGACCGCTGTGGTGTCCATCGCGGTGCTCGCCGCGGTCGCCACGCCCACGCAGGACCCCTTCACCATGCTGATCATGTCCGCGCTCCTGTACGCGATGTACGAGGGCACCATCCTCATCCTGGCTGCTCTGCTGCGCAGGAGAAGAACGAAGCACTCGGTATAGTCCCAACCGATGCCGATAAAGGGAAAGAAGAAAGCACAGCGCAGGGGCAGCCAGGCTCGCAGGCGTCCTGCGGCCGCTCCTCGTCCGGCTCCGCCGGGGCGCCCTCAGGCTCCGTGGTACGTGAGCCCGCTCGCCCGCATGATCTTCGCCATCGTCGTCTTCGTGCTCCTGGGGGCGCTCGCGATCTGGTTCCTCGACGCTCGCTCGGAGGCCCGGGAGTTGGAGCGCCGCCAGGAGGCCCTGAGCGACTACCGCACGAGCGTGGATTCGCTGCTTCAGGCCTTGCGGCCGACGGTCGCCGAGATGCACGCCGTCCCCACCACGACGAGAGGCGCGGACGTCTCCGGTCTCGAGGAGAACGCCGAGAAGTGGTCCGAGGCGCTGCAGGAAGCGAGCGCCCGGGCAGCGAGCCTCGCCCCGGCCCCCGGTTCCGAGCCGGCGAACCGGGCGTTCCAGACCTCGGTGCAGCTCTATATCGACGCCGCCAACCTCTTCGGACTGGTCGCGGACACGCGAGGGGACACGTCCGAGCTCGCGCTGCTGCGGGCCCAGGAGCTGCGGGGCCGGGCGACCACCGTGTGGGAGATCGGGGTCGAGTTCCTCGACGACGAGTTCGTCGAGGCGGACCTCGATCCGACCGAGCTCTCCACCCCGGCCGAGGGCGCCGCCGGCCCGGCCCCGATCGTGTCACCGCCTGGAGGGGCCCCCGGCGACGAAGACGCCGGCGACGGGCAAGGTGGCCGCGGTGGCGGACAGAACCGGCGGAACCAAGAGTCCACCGAGGGCGAGGACGAGTAGCACGCCGGCCCTGCGCGCTTTCGAGCAATCCCACGGGTTCCCCTTCGACGATTTCCAGCGACGTGCCTGTGACGCGCTCGCCGATGGGGCGTCCGTGCTCGTCGCCGCCCCCACCGGGGCGGGCAAGACGGTCGTCGGCGAGTTCGCCGCGTGGCTTGCCCTGAAGGGCGGGGGCAAGGCCTTCTACACGACGCCGATCAAAGCTCTCTCCAACCAGAAGTACGGCGACTTCGTCGGCCTGCATGGAGCGTCCAACGTCGGGCTTCTGACGGGAGACAACTCGCTCAACGGCGAGGCGCCGGTGGTCGTGATGACCACCGAGGTGCTGCGCAACATGATCTACGAGGATTCTCCGACGCTCGACGGGCTTCGCTACGTCGTGCTGGACGAGGTCCACTATCTGCAGGACCCCTATCGCGGAGCGGTGTGGGAAGAGATCCTCATCCACCTCCCGGTGGACGTCCAGACCGTGTCGCTCTCCGCGACGGTCTCGAACGCCGAGGAGTTCGGGGAATGGCTCCAGACGCTGCGCGGCCGAGTCGAGGTCATCATCGAGGAGCAGAGGCCCGTCGAGCTGCGCCACTGGTATTTCGCCGGCGACGAACTGTTGCCGATGTTCGTTCACAAACCCGACGGCGAGCCACTCCCGAATCCGCGGGGACGCGATTTCGACCGCCGGCGCAGGGGACGTTCGAGCGACTCCTATCGGCCGCGCCGCGGAGGGCGCCGCCCACGGGGGTCCGGCCATCGGATTCCGCTCCGCACGGAGGTCGTGGACCGTTTGGGGGCCGAGCAGATGCTTCCGGCGATCTACTTCGTCTTCTCGCGCCGGGGATGCGACGAGGCCGTGCGCCAGTGCATCCGGGACAACGTGAGGCTCACGACCGACGAGCAGCGCACGCGTATCCGAGAGTACGCGGATTCGCGGGTCACGGAGCTTTCGCCCGAGGACCTCGACGTCCTTGGTTACGCCGAGTGGGTCGAGGGCCTCGCGCGGGGAGTGGCGGCCCACCACGCGGGGCTGATCCCGCCGTTCAAGGAGACCGTGGAGGATCTCTTCGTACGCAACCTCGTAAAGGTCGTCTTCGCGACCGAGACCCTGGCGCTCGGGATCAACATGCCGGCTCGGACCGTGGTGATCGAGAACCTCACGAAGTTCACCGGCGAGAAACACGAGCTCATGACGCCGGGGGAGTACACCCAGTTTGCGGGGCGAGCGGGACGTCGAGGAATCGACGAGCTCGGCCATTCGGTCGTGCTGCTCCAGCGCTTCACGCCCTTCGACACGATCTCGCGCCTCGCGTCGGCTCGCACCTATCCGCTTCAGTCATCGTTCCAGCCCTCGTACAACATGGCCGTAAACCTCGTGCGCAACTACGACCTCGAAGAGGCGGAGCACCTCATGAATTCGTCGTTCGCCCAATTCCAGACCGACCGCGACGTCGTCCGGCTCGAACAATCGAAGGAGCGGCTCGAGGCCTACCTCGCGTCTTACCGCGAGCGGATGCGATGCGAGCGCGGTGACTTCGAGGAGTATCGCGAGCTGCGCGATCGCCTGGACCGCAAGGAGGGCAGCACGGCTCGACGCTCCGGACGCACCCGGCAGGAGCGCGTCCTCGAGGCCATCGGAGCATTGCGCGCGGGCGACGTCTTCGACGTCGCGGGGGGCAAGCGCAGGGGGCGCTACGCGGTGCTCGAGATCTCACGGCGGAAGTCGGAGCGACAGCCGCGCGTCCTGGCGCTCTCCGAGGAACGGTCGATGGTGCGCTTCTCGCCGTCCGACTTCCGTGACCCGCCCACCCCGATCGCCCATCTCAGACTTCCTCCACAGTTCGAGGTGCGCGACCAGCGCGCTCGCCGCCGCCTCGCGCACAAGCTCGCCGAAGTGACCCCCGAGCGCCCTGAGAGGACGGCCGCCGAAGACCGAGAGGAGCGGGAAGAGCTCAAGAGTCTGCGCCAGGCGGTCGAGTCGCACCGGTGTCACTCCTGCCCCGAGGTCGGCCGCCATCTCCACTTCGCCGAGCGCGCCGGCCGCCTGCAGCGTGAGGTACGAGGACTCGACCGCCGCATCGGCCGGCGGACTGGGACGCTCGCGCGACGGTTCGAGCGCGTTCTCGAGATCCTCGAGCTCCTTGGATACGTCAAGGAGTGGTCGCTTACGGACAAGGGCGAAACTCTGACGCGGGTCTATAACGAGGCCGATCTGCTCGTCGTCGAGGCGCTCGAGCAAGGGCTCCTGGATCCGCTCACTCCTGCCGAGCTCGCCGCGGTCCTGTCGACCCTCGTCTACGAGACCCGGGGGCCGGAGGCGCCGACGGGGCACATGCCCACGAGAGCGGCCGCCGACGTCTATTCCCCCCTGTTGCGGGTGTTCAGGAAGATCCACCAGCAGGAGGAAGAGCGGGGTCTCGAGCTCACGCGCGAGCCCGATCCCGGCTTTGCCGAGAAGGCGTACTGGTGGGCCGACGGGTCACCGCTCGACGAGGTGCTGGACGAGGACGACGCTCCGGGCGACTTCGTCCGCTCCACCAAGCAGCTCGTCGATCTGCTGCGGCAGGTCGACGAGATAGCGCCCACTGCCGAGTTGCAAGAGAAGGTCAAGGCGACGATCGCGTCCCTCCACCGCAGCGTCGTCTCCTATTCGACCGTCGAGCTGTGACCTAATTCGGTTGCGTGGCACATCACCGACGATTATCGACTGCCATGTACCACAGTGCCGTGGGAGGATTGACGCCATGACCGTGGCCTTCCTTGTCGACGGCGTCCGGACCCCTATGGGGCGCTTCGGCGGAGTTCTCGCCGAGGTCAGGCCCGACGATCTCGCCGCCCACGTCATCGCCGAGCTGGTAAAGCGCAATTCCATCCCCACCGACCGGGTAGACGACGTCGTCTGGGGCGCGGCCAACCAGTCCGGCGAGGACAACCGCAATGTCGCGCGCATGGCGCTCCTGATCGCGGGACTCCCCGTCGAGGTCCCCGGAGCGACCGTCAATCGGCTGTGCGGTTCCGGGCTCGAGGCGGTCAACTGCGGGTATCGCGAGATCCGCTCCCAGGAGGCCGACGTCATCATCGCCGGCGGGTCGGAGTCGATGACGCGCGCACCTTTCGTGATGGCCAAGGCGAGCCGCGCCTACGACCGGGCCGCGGAGGTCCACGACACGAGCATCGGATGGCGCTTCGTGAATCCCCGGCTCGAAGCGCGTGTCGGGACACACGCGATGGGTGAGACCGCCGAGATCGTCGGACGCGAGTTCGGAATCTCGCGCAAGGAGCAGGACGAGTTCGCGCTCGAGAGCCACCGCCGCGCGGTGGCGGCCCGCGACGAGGGTCGCTTCAAGGACGAGATCGTCCCCGTCGAGATCCCTCAGCGGACGGGAGATGCGATCGTGGTGGACGCCGACGAGCCACCCCGGCCCGATACTTCACTCGACAAGCTGTCGACCCTGAGACCCGCGTTCGCCGAGGACGGAACGGTCACCGCGGGTAACTCGTCGGGAATCAACGACGGCGCCGCCGCACTACTGCTGGCCTCCGATCGAGCCGTCGAGGACAACGGATGGAACCCGATGGCGCGCGTGGTCACTTCGGCGGTCGCGGGGGTCGAGCCGCGCGTCATGGGCCTGGGGCCAATATTCGCGACCCGGAAGGCGCTCGCCCGCGCGGGGTTGTCCATCGAGGACATCGGCCTCGTCGAACTCAACGAGGCATTCGCGGCGCAGACGCTGGCGTGCATCGAAGAGCTGGGTCTGGACCGCGCGCGCGTAAACGTCAACGGCGGAGCGATCGCACTGGGCCATCCCCTCGGCTGCTCGGGCGCTCGCATCCTCACCACCCTCCTGCACGAGATGGCTCGCCGCGAGGTTCGCTACGGGCTCGCCACGCTGTGCATCGGAGTGGGGCAGGGGATCGCGACCATCATCGAGCGATACGAGCCGCGCGCGACTTGACCGAACCGGACGCCTCCTCCATCGCCGACTCCCTGACCCGCCTGCTGGGACCACAGGGCGTGAGCACCGACCCCGAGGATCTCGATGCGCACTCCTCCGACTGGTCTGTAAGCGCCTTTCTGGCGCGGCGCTCGGGGCGGGTGGGGGCGCGGCCGCTGTGCGTCGCCCGACCGGCCTCGACCGACGAGGTCGCGGCGCTCCTGGTATGGGCAAACGAGACCCACCATCCGATCGTCCCCTTCGGGGGCGGCTCGGGCGTGTGCGAAGCGATCGTGCCCGACGGCGCGGTCGTTCTGGACACGGCGCGACTCCAGACGATCTTCGAGCTCGACGAGAAGAGCCGCCTGGTCCGGTGCGGGGCCGGGACCACCGGCCCCCAGCTCGCGGGATACCTCGACGAGCGCGGCTTCTTTCTCGGTCACGCGCCCCAGTCGCTGTCCATCTCGACGGTAGGCGGGTGGCTTGCGACGCGCGCGTGCGGGCAACTCTCCGCTCGTTACGGAGGGATCGAGGATCTCGTCGCCGGCTTCGAGGCCGTGCTGGCCGGCGGGCAGATAATCCGCTCTAAGACCGTCCCCCGGCGGTCGGCGGGCCCGGACATCGCGTCGCTGCTGATTGGCTCGGAGGGCACGCTCGGCGTGATCACCGAGGCGACGCTTCGGATCGTTCCGATTTCAAGGGAGCGCACGGACCTGGCCGCGTCGTTCGATCACATGGGGGAGGGCGTCGCCGCGTGCCGGGGGATCGCGCAATCGGATCTGCATCCCACGCTCATGCGGCTGTACGACCGCGAGGACACCGCCATCTTCTTCATGGGCCAAGAGGACGCGCCGGCAGGGCCGATCCTTCTCCTGTCGTTCGACGGCAAGGCCCACGAGGGCAGAGCGCGCGACGCGCTCGCCATCTCGCGGGGACGGCGCGCCGATTCGCGCTGGGTCGAGCTGTGGTGGGACCACCGCAACGATGCGGTCGATTCGTACCGCGATCTGCTGAGCGGGCGTGGCGTCCTCGGCCCCCACGGGCTCGTGGACACGATGGAGGTGTCGGGGACGTGGAGCGCGCTCAGGGACCTGTATCACTTGATGAAAGAGACGCTCTCGGCCGAGGCCGACATCGTCGGATGCCATCTCTCGCACGCCTATCCGGACGGCGCGTGCCTGTACTTCACCCTCGCCTCCGCCTGCCCGGACGAGGACGATGCGGTCGAGCGCCACTCCCGCTGGTGGGAGGCGGGGATGAGCGCGTGCCTCGTCGCCGGAGGCTCCATCAGCCACCATCACGGCATCGGCCGGCTCAAGGCGCGGCGACTGCCGGAGGAGATCGGCGGATCGTGGGATGCGCTCGTCGCGGTGAAGAGCGCGCTCGACCCCAACGGCATCCTCAATCCCGGAGCGCTGGGGCTGTGACCTCCTCATTCGGCCCGATGCTCCTGATCTGCAACGTTCGGTCCGGACGGGGGGGAGTGGCGCGCGCGCTGCCTGAGGTGCGCTCCCACCTGGAGCAGCGCGGCCTCGAGTACGAGATCGCCGACACCAGCCATCCCGGTCATGCAACCGAGATCGCCCACGAGGCGCTCGCCCGAGGGGTCCGATTCCTCGTAGCCGTCGGGGGAGACGGCACGGTCCACGAGGTCGTCAACGGCATGATCGACGACGACTCTGCGACCGAACCCGACGCCGTCCTCGGAGTGGTCGCCGCGGGAACCGGCTCGGATTTCATTAAGACATTCGGGATTCCCGCGCTGCCGGGGCACGCGGTCGCCCATCTCGACGGGCCCGAGAGCTTCCCTATCGACATCGGGAAGATCACCTACCAAAAAGACGGAGCGACCGCGACGCGCTACTTCCCCAACATCGCCGAGGCGGGCATCGGCGCGGAGACGGTGGCGCGCGCGCAGCGGCTCCCTCGGTGGCTCGGCCCCACCGTCTATCTCGCCGCGTTCTGGTTGACGATCGCCCGCTGGCGTGCGGCCACGGTGACGGTCGATCTCGTCGACCGCACGTACGAGGGACCCATGAATAATCTGATCGTGGCCAACGGCCAGTTCTTCGGCGGCGGCATGAAGATCGCCCCCAAGGCAGCACCCACGGACGGCCTTCTCGACGTCCAGATAGAGCACACGCGCAAGCGCGAGGCGATCGCGCTCGTGCCCAAGATCTTCAAGGGGCAGCACGTTCCTCATCCGGACATCCTCGAAGCCAAACGAGTGAAGGTATCGATCAAGGCCGACCGTCCGTTGCTGATCGAGGCCGACGGCGAGGTGCTCGGTCACACCCCCGCGACGTTCGAAGTCCTGCGCGACGTGATCCGCCTGAAGGTATAGCCGTCCTTTAGCCCGCCGGAAGGTCCGACAGGAACTTGCGGATGTCCTCCGACAGGCGCGCGGGGAATTCGATCGGCAGGTAATGGGTGGCGCCCTCGTAGACCGTGAGCCGGGCCCCCGGGATGCGCTCGACGGTGGCCTCCATCAGCGCCGGGGGAGTCACGATGTCTTTGTTGCCGGCAACCGCCAAGACGGCACAGCTGATCGAGTCCAGCAGATGCGGTGCCGGATCGCCGGCAACCTTCTCGTACGACTCGAGCAGCATCCGCATATCGCAGGCGGCCATCCCTCGAAAGATGTCGGCGAGCGCGGCACCGTCCGCCGTCGCCCCCACGAACCCGGATTGTCTGATGAGCCCCGCGAGCTCGGGACGTGAGGCGACCGCGGCGAGTGGCCCCTCCACGAACCACGAGAAATACTTCGCGACGCTCGCGACGAGCGGCAGGAAGGAGCCCAGCTCGAGTCGCAGGAGGCGCCCCAGCGAATGACCGTACGAGCCACAAACCAGGACCATGCCCGCGACCCGTTCCGGATAGCGGGAGACGAGCTCGAGCCCGATCCTGGTGCCGCTGCTCCACGCAACGACTGCGCAGCGCTCGAACCCGTGGCGGTCCAGCGCGGCGACCGCGTCTTCGGCGTGCGCTCCCGCGTCGAGCCGGTCGGTCGCCGGGGGCCCGGAGGCGTGCAGCCCCCGGTGGTCCCAGGTCAGGACCGGGCGCTCCTCGACGAGATCGACCAGTGCGCGCCTCCACGCGGCGAGGTTCGCCCCGATTGCGTTGACGACCAGCACGGGGAGCCCGGCTCCCCCTCCGAGGAGCCTGGTGGCGATCGGCGTCCCGTCGAAGCTCCTGAGCAGCTCGAAGTCGTGCTCGAGACCGGTCGTCATCCCGAGCCCGCCCCGGATCCCGGCGCATCCGTGATCGCATCGCCGAGCGTCAAACCGCGCTCTATCTCGGTGTCCACTCGGTGGGCGTCGACCTGGCGTCTGCGCTCGTGGCGCGACCAGCCCAGCTCCTCGCCCATCAGCGACGCGGCCCGCGACTCACCCGAGATACCGGCCATGACGTCGGTGACGGCGAGCCTCGTGCGTCGAGCCAAGAGATCGGATAGCTGGACCGCCATCTCGGCGCGGACGCAGTAGACCGCTTCCGCGGCGATCGGCAAACCGCCGGGCACGAGCGGACCGACGAGGTCACGCTCGGCGGCAATGTCGAGGACGGCAAGGGCGCGATCGCCGTAGCCGCGAACGAGGCTGGCCGCGGCCGCATCGGCGATGCCCATCCAGCGCGCCCGCCGGTCGACCGCGAGCCTCAGCGCGGCGACGTCGCTCGACCCGAGCCGGATCCTGCGGGTCTTGGAACGGGTATCGATGCCGAGGTCGCGCGCGACGCGATCGACCGCCTCCTCGGACATCTTCCGGTAAGTGGTGAGCTTTCCGCCGGTGATCCCGATGATCCCCGGGGCGATGTCGTACACGGTGTGCCGGCGCGACAGATCCGCGGTCGCCCCGGCTTTCCCCTTGATTAAAGGTCGCAGCCCCGCGTAGGCGCCGGCGATGTCGTCGGTCGTGAGGTTGAGATCGAACGCCGCGTTGACCGACTCGAGGCAATAGGTGCGGTCGGTCTCGTCGACGACCGGACGGTCGATCGCGCCCACGTACGGGGTGTCGGTGGTCCCGACGAGAACCGCATCGAGCCACGGGATGACGAACAGCATGCGCCGCCGGTCGACGTCGGGGATGAACGAGGCGGCCTCGGACACCGGGATGTCGTCGCGCCGGAACACGAGGTGGACGCCCTTGGACGGGCGCAGACGGGGCTCGGCCTCGGGGCGCGCGAGGGCCTCGATGTCGTCGGTCCACACTCCCGCCGCCACTATGACCCTGCGGGCCGCGATCTCGAAGGTCCGCCCGCCGATGGTGTCCTCGACCGTGGCGCGACACTCGTCCTCGGACCCTTCGAGATGCCGCACCGCGGTGTAGTTGGAGACGACCGCGCCGTGCCGCCGCGCCTGGAGCATCACCTCCATGACGAGGCGAACGTCGTCGGTTCTGCTGTCGTAGTACACGTAGCCCCCCCGGATGCTCCCCTTCGGAAGCGCGGGGACGAGGTTTTCGATCTCCTCGGGGTCCATATGGCGATGGACGTTCAGGTTCTTGAAGCTGGCGAGCGCGTCGTAGGCCCATAAGCCGACCCCGAACATCGCGCGCTTCCAGCGATCGGCGACGGGAATGACGAACGGGATCGGCTCGACCAGGTGGGGCGCGAGCCGCGCCAGCAACTCGCGCTCGGTGGACGCTTCTCGGACGAGGCCGAACTCGCGCTGCTCGAGGTACCGGAGGCCCCCGTGCACGAGCTTGGAGGACTTGCTCGACGTGCCGGAGGCGAAATCGCCCCGTTCGACCAGGCCGACGTCGAGGCCCCGAGATGCGGCGTCGAGGGCGATCCCGGCCCCCGTTATCCCGCCGCCGACGACGAGGACGTCAAACGGCCTCTGGGCGCGCTCCGCCAGTCGTTCGAGCGCGTCGGATCGAGCCCCGAGCCCCACCGCGGTGGTCACAGGAGACCCGCGGCCCACCGGACGACGGTCACCACCCCCACGATCACAAAGATCACGAGCCCGAGCACGAGGGGGCCGAGCCACCAGTCCATCTGGCGCCCGAGGGGATCGGGATCGTCCGACGTCGCCCGCCTGACGACGAGCTGCGCCCCGCCCATCTGGGCGAAATGCAGGTGATCGCGTTTGCCCTCGACGACGTCGGCGATGCCTTCGAGCAGGTCGACCAGCTCGGAGTCGTCCAGGGACACGGTCGCCTCGCTGAGCGACTCGCCTCGCCGATCCTCGATCCTCATGGCCGAACCTCTCTCGACGTCGTCGACGCGTTTCTGATCGCGCATATTCTCCCGCACATGCCTGCCGACCTGCGGCTTCTGGACGACGACCAGAAGGCGCTCGCCCAGCTCGTGCGCGAGTTCGCCGGCAACGAGGCCGCTCCCGCGGCATCGGGATACGAAGAGCGGTCCGAAGATCCCGCCCCGCTTTACCGCAAACTGGCCGAGCTCGGACTGACCGGCGTTCCCTTTCCCGAGGCCTACGGAGGCGGGGGCCAACCCTACGGCACCTATTTGCTCGTAATAGAGGAACTCGCGTACGCGTACCTCGGGCTCGCCATCGGCCTCTCCGTCCACACCCTGTGCTCGTTCGCGATCGATCGGTTCGGCACGGAGCGGCAAAAAGAAGAGGTCCTGGCGCGGCTCGCGGTGGGGGAGTGGTTCGGCGCCTACTCGTTGTCGGAGCCACACTCGGGATCGGACGCCGCGGCCCTCAGCACGAAGGCGGTCCGCGACGACCGGGGCTACCGGCTCACCGGCAGCAAGGTCTTTTGCACGAGGGGGGCCGAGGCCGACTGCGTGCTGCTCATGGCGCGCACCGGGGAAGGAGGATCGAAGGGGATCAGCGCGTTCCTGGTCGAGAAAGGCACTGCGGGATTCACAGGCGCGAAGAAGGAAGACAAGATGGGGTGGCGCTCGTCGCCGACCTGGATGCTGAGCCTGGACGACGCCGTGGTCCCGGAGGACCGACGCCTCGGGGAGGAGGGCGACGGCTTCAAGATCGCGCTGGCGTCGCTCGATTCCGGGCGGCTCGGGATGGCCGCGTGCGGAGTGGGGCTCGCCCAGGCCGCACTCGATGCCGCGCTCGGCTTCACCTCCGAGCGCGAGCAGTTCGGACGCCCGGTGTCCGAGAACGAGGGAGTGCAGTTCATGCTCGCCGACATGGCCACCGAGATCGAGGCCGGCCGCCGGCTTTACCGTCATGCGGCCCGGCTCCGCGACGCGGGCCACGACTACGCGCTCGAGGCCGCGCAAGCGAAGCTCTTCTGCACCGACGTCGCGATGAGAGTCACCACCGACGCGGTGCAGCTCCACGGGGGCTACGGCTACGTCACCGAGTACCCGGTCGAGCGCTACATGCGCGAGGCGAAGGGCCTGCAGATCGTGGAGGGCACCAACCAGATCCAGCGCTATGTCATCGGCCGCAAGCTCACTCAATGACAGACGATCGCGCCAAGACATGGACGGGGTAGGGGACTAAGCGGTTTCGGGCCGCCGTCAGGGGTCGCGGGATTTGAGCTTCCCCGCCTTGCGATCGCGTCTGGTCTTCTCCTGATGGCAGTCCCAGCAGCGTGGATCGAGGTTGGTCGTCGATGCCGGCCCGCCCGCGGCGTGGGGGTCGACGTGGTCGTTCTGCGTCGACAGTCGCCTGCCACAATCCACGCATTTGATCCCGTCGAGCTCGGGCGGCTTGCCGAGCTCGAGCGCGAGCAGCACGTCCGTGGGGGTGTTTCTCGTCCATTTCTTGAAGTGACGGAGGTCGGTTCCGTCGAACAGCACTCCCGACAGGAACGCGTCCTCGGCGATGTCCTTGGCGACCTGGGGCGACACCGGTCCGACGCCCGGAATCTTGCAGACCTCGTTCTTTCTGACGTCCTTCCAGCCCCTTCTGGCGATCGCGTGGCTCACCAGGATCACGAGGTCGGGGCGCTTGGCGCGGCCCTTGACCGGGGATCCCCGGAGCATCTTGGCGTAGGCATCGGCGAGGTAACGCTCGAACGGCTCCGCCTTTCCTTTCTTCTTGGCGGCTCGGTGCAGGCGGGCGGCCTCGGCCTCGGCGCGGTTGACGATCGGGGTCCCGACGTGGGGCTCGAAGCGGAGATGGACGTTGACCATGCCGAGGTCGTCGCAGTAGTTCCGAGTGGAGCGGGAGGCATGCTGGCGGGAAAACAGATCTTTGGGTTCTCCGCGGATGAGTAGGGATAGGGCGACCTAACAATCCCTGGCGCGCAAGCGCCGGCCTCCTACGCTCGGAGGTGCTAGCCAACCGAGCCGAAAGGAGACCGGCGTATGCAGGCCGATGCTA
>JBOGXF010000167.1:0-13222 GCA_050694275.1 Actinomycetota bacterium
CTCCTTTCGACGATGCTTCTTTACAGGAACGCCGGTCCGAAAACCAGCGCCACGACGGTCATGACCTTTATGAGGATGTTCATTGCCGGCCCGGACGTGTCCTTGAACGGATCTCCGACGGTGTCTCCGACGACGGCCGCCTTGTGGGCTTCGGACCCCTTACCCCCCAGGTTGCCGGCTTCGATGAACTTCTTTGCGTTATCCCATGCCCCACCCGCGTTGGCCATGAAGATCGCAAGGAGAAACCCCATCACCAGAGCGCCGGCGAGAAAGCCTCCGAGCGCCTCAACCGAGAACACCCCGATCACGAGCGGGAGCGCGATTGCCATTGCCCCGGGAATGATCATCTCTCTGAGCGCGGCCGCGGTTGAGATGTCCACACAGCGGGCGTATTCCGGGCGCACGCCCTCGCGCCCCTCGCGCAAGCCGGGGATGTCGCGGAACTGCCTGCGGACCTCTTCGATCATCTTGTGCGCGGCCCGACCGACCGACTTCATCGTGAGCGCGGCGAACACGAAGGGAGTGACCCCCCCGAGAAACAGTCCGACGGTGACCGATACCTCTTGGAGGTCAATCGTCGAGAGGTCCACGGTGGCACTGAACGCTTTAAACAGCGCGAGGGCGGTGATCGCGGCAGAACCGATTGCAAAGCCCTTGGCGACCGCTGCCGTCGTGTTGCCGAGTGCGTCGAGCGAGTCGGTCACCTCTCGCACCTCGGGGGGGAGATGGGCCATCTCCGAGATCCCGCCGGCGTTGTCGGCGATGGGGCCGTAGGCGTCCACCGCGACCACCACCCCGGTCGTCGCGAGCATTCCGATCGCAGCAAGGGCGACTCCGTAGAGGCCCGAGTCCTCGATCGTGGGCATGGCGGCGTCCCCGAGCCAGAACGACAGGCCGATGGCGACCACGATGATGGCCACGGCCGAGCCGGCCGACAGCATCCCCTCGGCGATACCGCCGATGATCACCGTTGCCGAGCCGGTCTCCGACTGATCGGCGAGGCGTTTGACCGGCTTGTAATCACCGGAGGTGAAGTACTCGGACGTAAACCCGATGCCCATGCCGGCGATCAATCCGACGACGATGGTGAGACCGAAGTAGATGGGGCGGGTGACCTCGTCAACGGGACCGAAGATCCACACCGAACCCAGCAGCGCGAGCACCACGGTGATCGCCGCAGCAACGTTGGTCCCACGATGCAGGGATCTTGCGAAATTGCCCGACACGCGGCTCCCGCGCACCAGAAGCGCTCCCGTGATCGAAGCCGCCATCCCGAGCGCGCCGACGAGCAGCGGAAACAGAAACGACGCCTGCTGCAGATCTCGGCTGTGGTCGAGAAACAGCAGCGACCCGAGCACGATCGGCGCGACGAGCGCGCCGGCGTAGGACTCGAACAGGTCGGCGCCCATGCCGGCGACGTCGCCGACGTTGTCGCCCACGTTGTCCGCGATCGTCGCCGGGTTGCGTGGATCGTCCTCGGGGATTCCCGCCTCGACCTTTCCCACGAGGTCCGCCCCGACATCAGCGGCCTTCGTGTAGATCCCCCCTCCGATGCGGGCGAAGAGGGCGATCGAGGACCCCCCGAGCCCGAAGGCTGCGACCACTTGAAAGGCGTCGTCGATCTTGAGCCATTCGGCAAACACCAGGTAGGCACCCGCGATCCCCAGGAGGCCGAGCCCCGCGACTGTGAATCCCATGACCGCGCCGCCTCTGAACGCAAGCGGGAGGGCCACCGCGGCTCCGGAGCGCGCCGCCTGGGCCGTGCGCATGTTCGCTGCGGTCGCCATCCTCATCCCGACAAAGCCGGCGCTCGCCGAGAAGAGCGCGCCGAACGCGTAGGCAATGGCGCCCCAAGGACGTCCGTAGTCCAGGACGACGAAGATGAGCAACGACATCCCTGCCACGAAGAAGCTCACCGCCCGGTATTCGCGCCGCAGAAACGCCATCGCGCCATCGCGAATGGCCTGGCCGATCTCACGCATGACCTCGTTTCCGGGATCGCTCGCGCGCACGACCTTGGAGAAGTAGGTCGCGAGAGCGAGCGCGGCGACCGATGCGATGATGGCGAGGTAGGGCACGATTTCCACCGCTAGCCGGCTTCCTTTTTGACGTAGATCTGGTTGGCGACCTTCTCTCCGACCGTGCGCTTCTTGCCGCCGACCCGCAGGACGAGGGGCCCGTCGAAGGGGTGCTTCTCCTTGACCTCGATGCGAACACCCGGTCGCAGGCCGAGGGCATCGAGGAACTTGACCACCTCGGGATCGGTCGAACCGGGGACCGCGACGACCGCGACATCTCCGGGCTCGAGCGCGTAGAGCGGCGGCATCTCGGGGATCTCGGCGACGTCGGGCTCCGGGATCGGAAAGCCGTGAGGGCAGCTGGCCGGCCGGTCGAGGGCGACGAACAATCGGTCCTCGACCTCTTGCGGGAGTTCGTGCTCGAAGTCGCCCGCGAGCCGGTCCGCTTCGTTCCAGGGATAACCGAGCATGTCGGACAGAAAGCGCTCGACGATGCGGTGCCTGCGGATCGCGGCGATGGCGACGCGCCTGCCCCCGGGCGTGAGCCCGACCCCCTTGTACGGCTTGTGCTCCAGCAGGCCACGCTCGGCGAGGCGCTTCACCCCCGCGGTCGCGGTGCCGGGAGTGACTCCGAGCGCGCCGGCGACCGCCCCGGTGTGCGCGTAGGGCTCACCCCGGGTCAGCCGGTAGATCGCCTTGAGCGTCTCGCGGTCGGATTTCGAAATGGTCGCACCCATAATTTGACGCCGGGGAACCTATCTTTTGACGGCCCAAAAATCAAGCCGTCCCCGCCCCGACGTTTTGATGAGTGCAAAGCTCTCGGCGCCGCGCAGCAGCGCCGACGGGGTTTGTGCTCACTTGCCCAGACGACCGAAAAATGGTCACATCGCGACAGAAAACGAAAAAGCGAAGCTAGCGGGCGATCACCAAGCGGGTCGACATGCCCCCGTCGTCGCGGGACGAGAAGTCGCACTCGTCGACGAGGCTCTCGAGCAGGGCGATCGACATCGAGAGCCGCATCCCCTGGGTGTCGGAGACATCGAGCGAGGTGGGATCGAATGCAGCCCCCCGATCGTGGATCTCGACGATCACGCGCGCGTCCTCCTCCCGCCAGTCGATGCCGATCGGCTGATCCGTCCCCGCCTGCTCGTGCGACAGGACCGCGTTCGTGCACGCCTCGGATACGGCGATCCGAAGATCGTCGATTGCCTCCTCGTCGAACCCCGCCTTGCGAGCGAGCGCCGCCAGCGCGAGGCGCGCCACGCCCACGTAGGCCGATCCCGGCGGGATCTCCAGCTCTACACCGGCAGGGTTATCCGGCACCACCGGTTGCCTCGTCGACCGAATCGTGAATCGGGAAGACCTTGGTCAGCCCGGTGATCTTGAAGATCTTGAGGATCTTGTCCTGGGTGCAGACGAGAGCCAGTGAGCCGTCGTGAGCCTTGACTCGCTTGAGCGCCCCGACCAGGACACCGAGACCGGTCGAGTCGAGGAAGTCGACGCCCTCGAGGTTGACCACCACGTCGTAGGAGCCTTCCGATACGAGCTCGATCAGCTTCTCGCGCAGCTTGGGGGCCGTGTAGACGTCGATCTCGCCCTTGACGTCGACGACCGAATGGGAATCCGTCTTGTGGACATCGATTCCGAGTTCCATACTGTCGATTCTCCTTGTCGAGTTGACTGGCGTCAGGCCTGAGTCCGCTCGGCCCGTCGGTCGGTGCATCCTAAACCCCCCGGCAAAACCGTCCGATTGTGGAATCAAGGGGCAAATCCGGGGCCGAGTCAGCAACGTTGTTTACCCTCTGGACGTTTCTAAACAAGTCACCAGTGGTATGGGAGGCACAGATTTGAGCGTCGTCGCACCTGCGGCCAAGAGATTATGGGTGCCGGTCATGGCCGGCGTCGTCGCGCTGGCGGCCGTCACGGCGGCCGCTCTGGTCGTGACGTCCGAGCCCGCCGAGGCTCCGACTCGCAGCGCGTCCGCCCCTGGGGGACCGGTCGCGGCGGCCCACGCCGAGTGGTCGATCCGTACGTATCCCACAGGCGTCGCGACCAAACGAACCAAGGCCGACCGGGCGCGCGTCGCCGCCGCCCGCCCGCGCGTCAAGACGCTGATCAAGGATCTATACGATGCGGTCTTCGTGCATCCCGATCGACTTCGCGACGCGTTGTCACAGCACGCCATTGTCGCGGTGGCCCGCGAGATCAAACGGTCGGGCATCGGTCTTCCGACCAAAGCAGAAGAGGCCCTGATCAAGAAGCGCTCCGCGCGCGTCGGCATCGAGGGAAACCGGACTCGCTACGCCGTCGCCGTTGTGCGGATCGTGTCTAAGGGCATCATCGAAGGACGGCGATTCCGTCTGGTCCACAACGCAAACCTGTGGCTCCAGCGCGAGAAGGGCTGGAAGGTGATTGGCTTCGACTTCGATCAGAGGAGGCCGCGGTGATCCGCCGAGCCGGCGTCCTGGCCCTCGTGGTCGCCACGGTGAGCGTGTCGGTGCCCCTGATCGGGTCGCCCGGCCACGGCGCGCCGGCCATTCGGGCGGGGCGGGTCCACAAGTCGTTCCATCCGAACAAGGGCAAGGTCTTCGTGCTGGTGATCGGCAACGACGCTCGTGAGGGCAATCCCGACTCGGCCCGCGCCGACGCGGTGCACATCGTGGGGATCAACACGAAAACGATGAAGGGGGGCATCCTCAACTTCCCGCGCGACTCCTGGGTGAACATTCCCGGCCGCGGCTCGAGCCGCATCAACGAGGCCATCATCTCCGGCGGGCCGTCGCTATTGGCCAAGACCCTCGAGAACATGACCGGCATCCACATCGACTACTGGGTGATGACCGGATTCGAGGGCTTCCGGAACCTCATCGACGACCTCGGACGGGTCGAGATCAAGATCCCCCACGCCATCCACGACCCCTACGGCTCGGGAGCGAATCTCAGCGCCGGCCGTCAGAGAATGGGCCCTCTCGACTCACTCGCGTTCGTGCGGACGCGCAAGGTCCTCTCGGGGGGCGACATCGCCCGCACGACCAATCAGGGACGCTTTTTGCTCGCCCTGTTGCGGAGCCTCAAGGAAGACGTCGATCGCAACCCGGCGAGTCTTCTCAGCTGGATCGCGGCGACGCGCCGGCACACGCGCCTCGATCTGTCTCCGGACGACCTCTTCCGCCTCGGGGTGCTCGCGACCCAGATGAAGGCGAAAGACGTCGGCAACGTCACCGTTCCGGTATCGATCGGCTCCGCCGGTGCCGCCAGCGTGGTGTTCATCTCGCCGGGCGCGTCCTCGATCTACGCGCGCTTCAAGAAGAACGCGAGCCTTTAGGCTTCCGACAGATAGTCGGCGAAGTCCCGGGCCGAGAGGGGGCCCCCCGTCGCCTCCTCGATGAGTGCGTCCCAGCGCATCAGCGCTCCCTGCTTGAAGATCCGATCTATCAGCAGTTGCCCCGCCGCCGCGACGCCGACGAGCCCGCCGCACTCGCGCGTGCACGTTGCGTGAAGCTGAGACGCAAGCATCTCGCCCAACAAGTAGTTGTGGTAATAGATCGGGGCCGTCGACAGATGGATCTTCGCGGCCCAATCCGGTGCGGCGCGCCCGGGGGGCGGCGCGACTCCCTGGAATCGTTCCACCAGGTCCCACCAGCGTGCGTCGAGATCCGCTTCCGGGTCCGAGTAGAGGTCCCGTTCGAAGTGGACCATCACCAGCCCCCAGCGTGCGAACACCAGGCTCTGTGCACGCGTCGCACGGACGAGATCGGGCGCGACCCGTTCCACCTCGTTCTTCGGAATCACTGCGATCCCGATCAGCCAGTTTGGATCACGCACAAGCCGGCCCGACAGGATCGCGATCGCCTCCGTGACGAAAGTGTGTGCCGCCGTGCGTAACAGAAACGGCAGCCTCTGATCGATGGCAACGTCGTACGCCGCATGTCCGGACTCGTGGAGCATGATCTCGACCCACCGCTCGCCGGGAACGACGTTTGCGAGGATGCGGACATCCTTGCCGGTGCGGTCGACATCGAGGCAGAACGCATGCTGGCTCTTCTTCTCACGAGGAAATAGGTCGCTCGCGCTCATTACGCCGGACAGGTCGATCCCCCACTCCTTGAAAGTCCTTTCGGCGAGCGACGGGGCCCTGATCTCCTCGAACAGATGGTCGAGCGTGACCACGCCGTCGGGAGGGAGCATCTGAAAGAAGGGGTCGGCGTAATGCCACGGCCGCAACACATCGACCGAGAAGCGCCGCATGAGCCCCTCGTCGAGCTCCTTCTTCCAGCTTAGGAACGCGTCCTCGGTCAGGTTCTCGAGCTCGTCCATCCTGCGGAAAAGCCACTCCTCGGACAGTTCCTGCAAATCCAACGACATGCGGTAGTAGTCCGCGTACCCGAGGTCGTGCGCGACCTTGTTTCTGACGCGTGCCAGCTCGCGCACCCGTTCCGACACAATCCCGCCGATCTCCTTGGACGCCTCCCACACCCGCCTTCGGCGATCGGAATCGTCGGACGTTCGGAGAATCTCTTCGATCTGGTTGTCCGAGAGCCTCTCCCCGTCGACGATGGGACGGTAGTGCGCGAAATCGCTTTCGACCGCGGTCGAAAGCTCGACGATCTGCTCCCGCTCGGTCTCCCCCATCTGATCGGCGGTCATCCACAGACGCAGCGATTCGAGTTGGCGGTGAAGAAGCGGTTCGTGAAGCTCGAGCTCGAGAGCCTCGGTCACGGCCGCGAACGCCTCATTGTCGCCCTTGGCGCGGCGAAGCTCCATCTCGACCTCTGAGCGACGGGTCTCGTTGTCGGGAGTGGCTTCCACCTGCGAGTCCCAAAACGCCCGGTTGAACTCGATCGAGAGACTGCCCAGCCGAGTCCCGAGAGTCTCGACGAGGCGATTCGGTGGCCCGCTCACCATCGAACTCGACTACCCCCCTGCGCGTGGTTGATCCCGAGGCACCGGCATACTACCTACCGATCCCCCGCTCGGCTCCCGACAAGCTCGAAATGCCACGGCTCGTTCGGCAGCGGTCGATGCAGCGGCAACCCAAGCTCGCGCACGAGTCGCGCGGCGAGATCGAGATCGCCTCCGAGGTCGACCGCGAGCCCCTGGTTGTGCATGGAGCGTCCCGGCGGGGCGACCCAGTCGTCGGCGGCCTCCGCGCTCCCGTAGCGACGCAGCGCATCGGCCCAGAGCGCCGCCTGCTCCTCGGGCGACCGGTACCCGGAGACCACCCGAACCGCACCGTGTGCGGCGGAGATCAGCCGCCTTACCGCCCGCGCGAGGTCGGGATGAAGCCCGTCGACGGAGGCCGGGACGGCCGGCAAGAGGGCCTCGGGATCGAAGATCGCCCGGGAGCGTGCCCGCACGCCGTCGATCTCGACCGCGACCGACGCCTCGAGACCGCCGGGATCGCACGAGCACGAGATCAACGCGGCTCCGTTCCGCGCCGCGTAGGAGCGGGCCGCCGCTTCGGGCGCGCCGCCACCGTAGGGAGTCGACTCGGCGACGGCCGCCAGCGCGGCCGCGTCGGCCGCGATCTGGGCACGCGCTCTGAGCGTCGCCGCGTCGGCGAGGTCGGCCGCAAACGTCCCGAGCGCGAAGGTGAGGGCCGCGGCAATCGCCACGAAGATGAAGCTCACGGCTGCTCGATTCTCATCGTGGCGGCCGCGGCGAGCGTCGCGCGCGCGAACAGCTCGCCGATCAGCGGCACGCGCCCCTGGGGTCGGTAAGACAGCTTCACCGTGAGCGGCTCGCCCTGGACGCGCTCTTCCGGGCGCGGCGTGATAGTCAGCTCGATCGAGTCAAGTCCCGAGGTGCGCGCGGCGGCGCGCACCTCGCTGGGATCAGGATCGACGACCGCGATGCGCGCCGCCTCGCGCGCCGCGTTGACGAGTCGAACTTGATCGGTTACCAGAAGACCGATCTCGAACAGAGCGGCGAGGATGATCACCGCGAGGGGCAGCGCGAGGGCAAGCTCGACGGTGGCTTGCCCTCGCTGCCCGCGCGCCGCGCGAGCGCGGTGCACGACTAGCCTCCGGCTCGCTTGATGAGGCCGGAGACGATGGTCGAGAACATCTCGGAGAGTGCCCCGCCCTTGACGAACGCGGCAAACGCTCCCACGACGAGCCCGGCGACCAGCAGCACCAGCGCATACTCCGCGGTCGTCTGGCCGCCCTGGCCGTACGCCAGGCTTCGGAGTCGGTCCAACGGCACCTCCCTTTGCGGGACCGGCCCTCTGCCGGTCGGGTGCCTCAATCCGACGACGAAGAAAAAGCCCTGTCAGTGACGCGCGTCACACCAGGCGGAGCTAACGCGTGATAGTGATTCGGTCCCCTTCTTCGACGCCCCATCGCTCGAACGCTCCCTGGTTGACCTCGAGGGCACCGAAGTACGCGACGCCCGGGTCATAGATCTCGCACGGATCCTCCTCGCACGGCTCCATGTCGAGGATCTCGAGGATTGTTCCCTCCTCGTCGAAGAACGCGATCGACAGCGGTATGAGTGTGTTCTTCATGTAGAAGCCGCCGCTGGTCTCGTCGAAGTAGATGAATGCCATTCCGCTGTCGGCCGGGAGGCACTCGCGGAACATGAGGCCCCTGAACCTCTGTTCGTCCCTCTCGGCGACCTCGAGGTCGATCAGAACCGACTCCTCGCCGGTGTCGATCAACGCCCGTCCGGTGCCGAAAGTCGGACCGGACCGGGGCGCGGTCGGCGGCGGACAGCCCTCTGGCTCGCGCGCGGTTTCATCGGAGTTGCCCCCGCCGCATGCACCGATCACGAGCGCGATGACCAGCAGGAACGTGGCCCGTTTCATCCATACAGCATGGCATCACGCGGACGCGAGTCCTCGTAGGAACGGAACCACCCCCAGCAGGACGTACGCGGGGAGCACGCAGACCGTCAGCGGCACGACCATGAGGACGGGAGCCCGTCGCAGCGCGGTCTCGTGCTCACGGTCCTGCTGCGCGTCGCGCTCCTCGGCGAACGCGTCGAGCGCGTCGGCAACCGGCACCCCGAACTCGTCCGATCGCTTGAGCGCGGCGCCGAGACCACGCAGAGAATCAGACGAGGATCGCATCAGTGCGTCCGGCCAGCGAGCGCCCAGGGTGACCGCCCGTCGAGCGCGCGCCATCGCCTCGACGAGGTCGCCGGGAGTGCTCTCACACGCCGCATTCAGAGCCGCGCCCGGCTCGACTCCGCCTCGAACCACCGACGCGACGAGCCGCCCGAGCAACGCTCCGCCGTCCGCTTCCGGGGGCCGCGGCACGAGCTTCGCCATCCATCGCATCCCGGCGAGCGCGAGCCCGGCCCCCGTAAGGAGCACGAACAGTCCGCTCGCATCGAGCACCAGAGCGCGGGCGAATGGCATCACCGGCACGAGCGCGAGCGGGAGCCCCGCCACGAGGCGCGCCGACAACCTCGCTCCTGCGCTCGCGGCGCGGGCCGCGGCCTGCCTCTCGGCACGGCGCTGTATCTGATCGGCGACCGACTCCAAGGATCGCGCGCCGTCCCCCCCGACCCGTCCGTGAACCACGAGGACCGCCTTGACGAGACGCACGTCGGGACCGAGTTCGTCTTCGAGACGATCGAGCGCGCGGCCGAGCTCTTGGCCGAGAGCGACTCGTCGCCGGAGTCGTCGGAGGGAGGGCCTGAGATCGTCGGGGGCGGTTTCGGGCCACGCGTCGAGCGTCTGGTCGATCGTCAGTCCGGAACGGAGCAGCGCAGCCAGGACGCGCACCGCCGCTGCCGTATCCCCGTGCTCGCCGACGGCTCTCACTTCACTTCGAGGATCTGCCGCACCCGGCGGCGACCGCCGGAATCTCGTTCGAGATGCACGACGGCGTCGACCGCTCGTCGCACTCGTGCGGCGATCGATTCCTCGCGCGCACCTGATCCGGCCCCGAGCGCGAGTTCCACCAATCGATCCAGCGCATCGCGGGCCGAGCGCGCATGCACAGTGAGCATCGAGCCGCGGTGACCGGTGGCTAGCGCGGCGAGCGCGTCGAGAGCCTCCGGCCCCCGCACCTCGCCGATCACGATGCGGTCGGGTCGCATGCGCAGCGCGGCGCGCACGAGAGCGGTCGCGTCCAGCGCCCCCTTGCCCTCGACGTTGGGGGGGCGGGTGATCAGCGACACGGCATGTTCGCACGCCGACCTCAGTTCCGGGGTCTCCTCGATGGTGACCACGCGCTCGCTCGGCGGAACGAGCGACAGCAGCGCGTTGAGCAGGGTCGTCTTGCCGCTACCGGTCGCGCCGGAGACGATCAGGGTCGCCCGCCGGGCGACGAGCGCGGCGAGGACATCGGCCTCCTCGTCCGTGGCCGTGCCTCGAGCCCTGAGGTCGTCGAGCGTCAGAGAACGACGGGGAAAGCGCCTGATCGACAGAAGCGGACCGTCCGGAGCGACCGGCGGCAGGACGACGTGAATTCGCGACCCGTCGGGCAGCCGCCCGTCGGCGATGGGACGGGACGCATCGGCGCGGCTGTTGGCTCGCGCCAGCAACCGGTCGACCAGACTCCGGAGCTCCGCCGCCGACGCGAACGAGATGTCGCACCGTTCGATGCCCCGCGCCCGCTCGACGTACACCTGGTCGGGGCCGTTGACGAGCACGTCGGTGACGTCGTCGGTCATCACCCCGGTGAGGGGACCGTATCCGTCGATGAAGTCGGCGGCTCGACCCACGGCCTCGGCGAGGCCGGCGCCTTCGCCCCACGACGCAACGAGATCGCGGATCGCGAGCCGGCGGGCCGCGGGATCGAGGTCTGCGAGCTCGTCGTGTTCGAACAGCAGCTCGCGAAGCTCTCTCATGCGCGCTCGAGCGCCCGGGCCAGGTTGTGGACCCGGGCGCGCCACGGAGACCACTGCGACCGAACCAGCTCTCCGGCGTCCTCGGCGTCGCGCAGCGCGGGACAGCGCGGCAGCCACAACGCGACCTTCCGGCCGAGAATGCTCTGGAGGCGGGCGCGCGACGCCTCTCCGCCGGGACCGGTCCGGTTGGCCACCACGGCCCACCGGCTCCCGGGCCACGACTCAAGCAGAGCGCGTGCCCGGTGAGCGCACGCGATCGTCGGAGTCATCACGAGAACCGCCGCCGCGCAGTCGTTCAGCGCGTGCCCGACGCGCGAGTCGTCGTCGACAATCACCCGCGCGAAGCTCTCGCGTGCCCTGGCCAACGGCGCGCCGGGATCGCCGTCGGAATCGCGCGGCGCGAACAGCGCCCTGAAACCGCCGGAGAGGGGCAACGCGCTGAGCCGCAGCGAATCCTCGTCGTCACCGACTTCGGCCCAGGTGCGCACTTCCTTTCCGCCGAGCCCGGCGCGCTCGAGGCCGCCGCGGCGACGGTCGACCTCCAGGTAGCAGGTTTCGGCCGACGAGGCGATGACCGAAGAGAGATGAAACGCGATGCTCGTTGCGCCGACCCCACCGGCCGCGCCGACCACGGCATAGATTCTCGCCCCGCGCCGGAGCCGAGCCGCGACCTCGGCAACGACCCCCGAAGACTCGGCCGGATCGAAGACGACCCCGTCGGCGCCCACCGCTGCGGCCAAGTCCGAACCCCACACGACCACGTCTGCATCGGGTGGCGGGTCCTCGAACAGCCGGACCGACCACGACGCCGGAGCGCCGTCGAACGCCTTGGCCGCCCTGAGGCGGATGCCATCCTCGCGGCTCACTATCGCGATCCGGGACACGTCCATGCCCCAAGGGTCACGCAATCTTCATGGGCTCGCTGTGGCGCGCGTCACAGCGCGCGGTCCACAATCGTTGTATGGAGGCGGCGTTCTTCGATCTCGACAAGACCATCGTGGCGCGGTCGAGCCCGCTCGCGTTCGGACGCTCGTTCTTTAGAGAGGGTTTGATCACTCGCTCGTGGCTGCTGAAATCGGTCTATGCGCAACTCCTCTTCCATCTCATGGGCGCGGACGAGGACAAGATGGAGCGCATGCGCGAGGAAGCAGCAAAGATGGCCGAGGGGTGGGAGCAGGAAAAAGTCCGCCAGGTCGTCACCGAGGTTCTAGAAGAGGTCATCTCGCCCCTCATTTACGCCGAGGCGCTCGAGCTCATTCACGACCATCGCGCCGCCGGCCGCCTCGTCTGCATCGTGTCGTCATCGCCCGAGGAGATCGTGGAGCCGTTAGCCCGGATGATCCGGGTCGGTCGCTTCATCGCCACCAAGCCCAAGATCGTCGACGGCAAATACACGGGGGAACTCGACTTCTACTGTTACGGGCCCCACAAGGTCGAAGCGATACGAGGCCTCGCCGAGGAGCTCGGGATCGATCTCGACGGCTCCTTCGCGTATTCAGATTCGGCGACCGACCTGCCGATGTTGGAAGTGGTCGGCAATCCCGTCGCGGTCAACCCCGACAAGGAGCTCCGCCGTGTGGCCGAGGAGCGGGGGTGGCGGATCGAGGCGTTCCGCAACCCGGTGTCGCTGCAGGACCGGCTGCCGCAGCTCAGGGCGCCGGAGGTGACGCTCGTGAACGGCCTGGTGGCGGCCGGGGCGGTGGCGGGGATCGCGGCGCTGGCCTGGTGGATTGCCAAGAGAACGGCAGAGGGGACGGAATAGTCTGGAGATGATGAGCGGCACGAGGATGGGGCGGGCGGCGGCGGCCGTCGTCGCTCTCACGCTCGCCCTCTCTCCTATCGCGGGAGGCACACCCACGCTCGCGGCACCGAGCCGGGCCGAGCTCGACGCGGCCCGCGATCGCCTCCATGAGCTCGAACGAGAGTTCCAGCTCGTGTCCGAGCGGTACAACCTCGTCAACGAACGGCTCTCCGGGTTGATCGCGCGGATCGGGGCGACCGAACTCGAGATCAAAAAGCTCGAGCGACGGATGACGGGCAGGCGGGACGCCGCGATCGCGGTCGCCACCGAGCTCTACATGGGGGGATCGTCGGTTGCGCTCGAGGCCGTGCTCACGTCCGACACGCTTGCCGATATCGAGACGCGGCTCACGTATCTCGAGTCCACCGAATCCGCGCAGGCGCGCGTGTTCGAGCGTCTCGCAAACGACCGGGCGGTTCTCCAGGCAAAGGTCGTGGCGCTCGAAGAGGCGCAGGCGCGCGCCGCCGCGGCGAGATCGACTCTCGCCGAGCTCGCCTCCGGGATCGAGGAGCGGGCCGCCGACCAGCGCGACGAGGTTGCGCGCCTCAACGATCTCATCGCACGGGCCGAGGCCCGCGCCGAGGCGCGCGCCGCCGCCGAGGCG
>JBOGXF010000168.1:0-28409 GCA_050694275.1 Actinomycetota bacterium
TCGCCGACGAGCGCCAGAAGCTGCTGCGCGCTTACTACGCGAACGCGATCCCTCTGGAGCTGTTGAAAGCCGACCAGGACCGCATCACCAAACAGGAGTCGGCGGCCAAGGCCGAACTCGAGCACACCGAGGCCGACCTCGAAGGATGGCAGGAGGTGCTGGGCCTGGCCATAAAGCTCGCCGGCAACTGCCACGCCGCCTACCTCAAGGCCAACCCGAAGGTGCGGCGCCGCTTCAACGACGCGGTCCTCGAATCCGTCTATATCGAGGACGGCAAGGTCACGCGCGCGGAGTTCACGGAGGTGTTCGAGGCTCTTTTCTCACGGCCGAGTTCGAATAAGCACCTATCGGTGGACCCGATCGGAATCGAACCGACGACCTCAACACTGCCAGTGTTGCGCTCTACCAATTGAGCTACGGGCCCCTTCCGCCTACCGATGCTAGCAGGACGGAAATATTGACAACTATCGATGGGTTGCCCGATGATGCATCGACGTTAATCGATAGATGGAGAGACCATGACCCTCAGAAAGAGAAACAAGAAGAGCGTCTGCGAGATCTCGAGGGCCCGGTGCCAGGACCCGGCCGGCCTCGTCGTCAAGGCCGCCGAGCGAGCTAAGGACGCACACGTCGCCGAGGCACGTCTGCTCGGCTACGGGATCGTCTGATGGCCAAAGCCTCTGCTGCCCCGACGCTTCCGGCCGAGTGTTGCGCCCCGCTATTGGCGGCGAGCATCAGCGACGCCGAGGCGGACGCGACCGCGGCCCTGTTCAAGGCCCTGTCCGATCCCCACCGCGTGCGGATCGTGAATCTCTTGTCGACGAGCGAGGGGCCCGTGTGCGTGTGTGACCTCACCGACGAGCTGAAGCTCTCGCAGCCGACCGTCAGCCATCACCTCAAGAAGCTCATCTCGGCCGGGCTGCTCGAGCGCGAGCAGCGTGGGGTGTGGGCCTACTACTCGATCCGCTCCGACGCGCTCGGGGAGCTCGCCCGAGTCTTCCAGGTCTAAGAACCCGAGCCGCCGCGACGCCGGCGCCTGCGGCCGCGACGTTTCCTTCGGCCCGGCGCTGGCTCGCGCTCGGATCCGTCCCCACTCGCGATCCGGGGCGCGGCGGGGGCCCTTTCTCGCCGAGGTCGCTCACCCTCGTCGGGCTCTTGGACATCGGAGGACGGTCCCCGTCCGGGTGCCCGCGCCGAACGTTCCTCGGCGACCTTGACCGTGATGCGGAACTCCTGTGGGCTCTGGGGCACGCCCCAGCGCGACTGGAGCTCCCCGATCACCTGCTCCAGCGTCGTTCCGTCGGGTGGAGCGGTGAGAGTCTCCGGCCGCTTGCGATCGGCCGCCCTGACGAGGTCTTCCGACAGGGCCGGGGACGACGGCTGGCGATCCTTGCCGCCGCGCTGGCGCCGGCGCCTCCGCCGGCTCCTGCTTTCGGCCGAGCGTCCTTCCTCCCGACCGTCCTCGGTCCCACGGGCCTGCTGGCGGGGCTCCCGCGCCGGCTGACCGCCACCGGAAGCTCCCGAACCCCCGCCTCGGCGACGTCTACGTCGCCTCCGCCGCGGCTGGCTCATCTCGTCCCTCCCAGTCTTGTTCGTACGGCACGACCGGAGCGTCGGCCCACAACCGCTCGAGGTCGTAGTAATCGCGGTCCTCGCGGTGAAAGACGTGGACCACGAAATCGAGATAGTCGAGCACGACCCAGCGTGAGTCCCGCTCGCCTTCCCGGCGCGCCGGCTTGAGTCCGTGGAGCTCGATCAGCTGTCGCTCGATCTCGCCCGCGATCGTCCTGACCTGTCGCTCGGTGTTGCCACTGCAAATCAAGAAGTAATCCGTGATGACGAGCAGCCGGGAAACGTCCAGGATGGTGATGCGCTCGGCTTTCTTGGACGACGCAGCGGTCGCAGCCTCGAGCACCCGTGTGGCCTCTTCGATCATGCCGTCCTTGCGGTCGGAAAATCAGCGTTCATTCAGGAAGTCCCTTCCAACTACTATCGTCAGATCCACGATACCTTGCGACTGCGCCGACACCTGTACTCGGCCGACCCCGAGCAGGTCCCGGGCGCGCTCCGCCACCTGCTGCCCCTCGGCCGATGAGTCGTAGGTGATGACCAGCGTCTCCTCGTAATCAAAATTCCGGGCGTTGTCCGACAGGACCACCCTGAAGCCCTCGCCGGTCAGGATCTCCGCAACCTCCTGCCCGATCCCCGGCTCGCCGTTCCCGTTGAGGATCTGGACCCGGACCTCGTCTTGCTCGACCGCGGCGACCCCGACGTTCTGGCGAAGAAAGTCACGGATTTCATCGAAGTCCGTCTCGTAAAGCTCGCCCCCGCCCACGCTCACCTGATTCACCGGCAATAAGCCGAGCGTCCGTCGGTCGTCCGCGAGGGCGGCGAGCGCTTGAAGGAAATCGGCGTGAGCCGCCGGTCGGGCGTCGGACTCGCCGAGGGCTGCGCCCGCTTCCCGCACGGCCCGCGCGAGCTCGCGCGGATCATCGGCAAACTGCTCGAACAGCGCGTCCCAGAAGGCGAGGTGGCGCGTCCCGAGCTCGACGTCGTCCTGGTCGACCCCGGTGGTGTAGAGGAGGCGCACGAGGAAATCTGGATCGATCTCTTGAACCCCGTCGGTGAACAAGAGACGCACCTGGCCCCGACCCGCGGGCACCCTCACCTCGGAAGGAACGTTCACGGTCACCGGACCCGTCGCCTCGAACAGCACCTGCGCGTCGTTGTCCGAGAGCTCGGCGTACCGGTCGATCTCGATTCCCAACAGCGTCTGGGCGCTCACCAGGAGCAGCGGGACATTGCCGAACTTGAGCGCATCGCCGAGCGCATGAAGCCCGCGGCCCGAGATCTCGACCGCGGTATGGGCCGGTATGTAGACGACCGCACCCCTGTCTCTGTCCGCGTCGAACGACAGGAGCGCGAGCCACACCGCCTCGGTGGTCAGGTCGCTCGTCTCACGCGTGCCGAACAACAGGGTCGTGGTCAAGGCGTCTTCACCCTCGGGCGTTGCGACGCTCGACGGCGGCGGAGGGGCGCCGCCGTCGCCGGACAGGACGACCGCGATCAGCGCGACGGCGATCACGATCGCCACCCCGGCCCCCGCGCCCAGCAGCCCCGCCCGCCTCCTTTTCTCCTTCCGCCGCTGTTCGAGCGCGGCCCGGCGCGGCCCTACGTGTTCCTCGGGCGGAGGAGGCGGCGGCGGGGTGTCGTAACGGCGGTCAGACACGGGCGGACTCCAGGTAGAGGCCTCGCTCGCGGATGTAACGAGTCACGGGGGGCGGAACGAGGTAGTCGATCGGCTTGCCGGCGCGCACCCGGGCCCGGATGTCGGTCGCCGAGACGTCGATGCCGGGCATCTCCACGATGTTGATCTTCGGCCAGCGCGGTTCGGGCTCGAGCGCGCCGAGATCGGTTCCCGGCCTCGTCACGGCGACCAGCTCGGCGAGTTCGGCGAGCTCCTCAATCCCCTTCCACGTGTCGAGCCGCATCGCCGCGTCGGCGCCGACGATGAACAGCAGGTCTGTGCCGGGCCCATGAAAGTCGCGCAGGACACCCATCGTATCCACCGTGTAAGTAGGTCCCCTTCGATCGAGCTCGGCGCGCGACACGACGAACCTTGAGTCGTGCGTCACGCCGAGGACGGTCATCATGTAGCGGTCTTCTGGATCCGAATAGCGCTCCTTCTGCCATGGCTGGCCGGTCGGGACGAACATCACCCGGTCGAGCCGCATGACGTGTGCGACCTCGGATGCCGCCACGAGATGTCCGACGTGGATGGGATCGAACGTGCCTCCCATCACGCCGAGCCGCTCTATGCCTTGCTCCATGCGCCTAGTGAACCCGATAGCGGCGTCTCAGCTGCGGATCTGACCGGTCCCCCACACGACGTACCTGGTCGAGGTGAGGGCCTCGAGGCCCATCGGCCCGCGCGCGTGGAGCTTCTGGGTCGAGATGCCGATCTCCGCCCCGAAGCCGAACTCCCCGCCGTCCGAGAACCTGGTCGAGGCGTTGACGAAAACGGATCCCGAATCCACCTCGGCGGCGAACCGACGGGCGGCGGCGAGATCCTGGGTGACGATGCCGTCTGCGTTCGAGGTGCCGTAGCGGTTGACGTGTGCGATCGCGTCGTCGAGGGTGCCGACCACTTTCACGGCGAGAATCAGATCGAGATACTCGGTCGACCAGTCCTGGTCGGTCGCGGTCACGGCCTGGGGCCACACCTGGCGGACTCGCTCGTCGCCGCGCACCTCGACCCCTCGGTCGGACAACGAGTCGAGGGCCTCGGGAAGCCACTTGTCGGCGAGCTCCTCGTGCACCAGGAGGGTCTCGGCCGCGTTGCACACGCTCGGCCGTTGAGTCTTTGCGTTGACGACGATGTCGGTGGCCATCTTCGGGTCCGCCGAGCGGTCGACGTAGACGTGACAGTTGCCGTCGCCGTCGACGATGTAGGGAACGGTGGCTTGCTCCTCGATGCTCTTGATGAGGGCCGGTCCCCCGCGCGGCACGAGGAGATCGACGTCGCCCTTCGCCTGCATCAGCTCGACCGCCGACTCGCGATCGGTCCCCGGTATGAGTTGGATCGCATTCACGGGGATGCCTGCGTGCTCGGCGGCGCGGCGCAGCACGTCGACTATCGCGGCGTTGGACTCGAGCGCGATCGAGGAGCCTCGCAGCACGCATGCGTTGCCCGATTTGATGCACAGCCCGGTGACATCGGAGGTGACGTTCGGCCGCGCCTCATAGATGACCGCGACGACGCCGAGGGGGACGCGCACCCTCTCCACGACGAGTCCGTTGGGTCTGGTCCATCCCTCGACGATCTCACCCACGGGGTCACGCTGGGCGGCGACCGATCGCAGGCCGGCGGCCATCGCCGCCATACGCGCCTCGGTCAGCGTCAGGCGATCGATGACCGTTTCCGAAGCGCCCTCGCTTCTCGCGCGCTCGAGATCCTTTGAGTTTGCAGCCCGCAGGGATTCCGACTCCCGCTGTAGTGCGTCGGCCATCGCATGCAAGGCTCGGTCCTTGACCTCGGGGATGAGAGATCCGACCGCGGGAGCGGCTTCGGCTGCGGCTCGACAGATCTCTGCCACGGCGCTCATGTGTTGTCTCCTTCCAAGACCACGAGCTGGTCACGATGGATCACCTCGCGCCCGGCGAGCTCCGTAGTCGAGCGGCCGCGAGCGGCGTCGAGGTCGTGGGACGAGTAGCGTACCAACCCACGCGCGACCACCGTTCCGTCGCCGGCGGCGATGTCGACGGTGTCCCCCTGCTCGAAGCGTCCCTCGACCGAGACCACCCCGACCGGCAACAGACTGCGGCGGTCGACTACGACGGCCCTGCGCGCGCCTTCGTCGACAACGACGGTTCCGCGCGGCGGCTGGGCGAACGCGATCCACAGACGGCGCGCAGATTCACGGGCCGGGCGCGGGTGGAAGTACGTGCCCACCGCCTCCCCGCGAGCACATCGAGCCAGGACATCGGGCTCGGACGCGTCGGCGACGACGACGCCGGCCCCCGAGAACGTCGCCACCCACGCCGCCGCGAGCTTCGACGCCATGCCGCCGCTGGCGAGGTCCGAGCCCCGGCCCCCGGCGGCGGCCTCGATCTCAGGAGTGATGCGCTCGACCTCCGCCAGCACGGGAGCATCGGGATCGAGGCGCGGGTCGACCGCGTGGACTCCTTTGGCATCGGTCAGCAGCAACAGCAGCCGGGCGCGCGCCAGGTTTGCGACGAGCGCGGCGAGCCGGTCGTTGTCCCCGAACCGGATCTCGTCGACGGCGACGGTGTCGTTCTCGTTCACGATGGGGACGGCCCCGAGGGCGAGCAAGCGGTCGAGCGTGTTGCGTGCGTTGAGATATTGCTGCCGGTGCATGAAGTCATAGCGGGTGAGGAGGAGCTGGGCGCTCGTGAGGCCGCGCTCGGCGAGCGCGTCCATGTAGCGATCGAGCAAACGTCCTTGCCCCACCGCGGCCGCGGCCTGAAGCGTGGGAATGTCCGCAGGACGAGAGGTGAGTCCGAGGGGGCCGAGCCCGGCGGCGATCGCGCCCGAGGAGACCAACACCACGTCGATGCCGGCCGACCTGAGCGCCGCGGCGCCGGCGCACAGGACGCGCAGGCGTTCCTCGACGGGCTCGCCGTCCTTTCCGATCAACGAAGTCGTCCCGACCTTGACGACAAGCCGATCGCGGGGGCCGAGCTCAGGCCTCGACATCGTCCCGGTCTTCCGGTTCGAAATTGAATGCCGCGTCGCCGATGCGCACCTCGTCGCCCGCGCGCGCCCCCGACTGTTCGAGAGCACGTTCCACTCCCATTGCGATCAGCCTGCGCTGCAAGCGAGCGACCGCTTCCTCGTTGTCCATATCGGTCGTCGCGACGGCACGCTCGGGGCGACGACCTCGCACGCGCCAGCCACCCGGCTCGCGCTCGACCGTGATCGGCTCATCGCGCACGACATGACGGACGTATCCCAATGCCTCCGGCGCGCGTGCCCGTTCTGCCGCGACCTCTTCCCGGAGCTTTGACAGCAAGAGGTCAATGCCCTCATCCGTCACCGACGAGATTGCCAGCGCGTCGGGAAACCGGTTCGACACATCCGCAACCGGGACGAGGGCGACGTCGGATTTGCTTGCGACGACGAGACCGGGCCGCGCGCCGAGCTCGGGATCGAATGCGTGAAGCTCCGCGCGCAGGATCTCGACGTCGTCCAGCGGGTCGCGATCTTGGGCGGCCAGGTCGATCATGAAGACGAGCACGGCGGCTCTGCTCAGGTGACGAAGAAATCTGTGACCGAGTCCCTTGCCCGCATGTGCGCCGGGGACGAGACCGGGGATATCGGCAACGACGAAGCTGCTGTCGTCGACCGATACCACTCCCAGATTCGGTTCCAGCGTGGTGAAGGGGTAGTCGGCGATCTTCGGACGGGCGGCCGATATGCGCGCGATCAGAGTCGATTTGCCGGCGTTGGGAAAACCCACGAGTCCCACGTCCGCGAGCAGTCGGAGCTCGAGGCGAAGCCACCGTTCCTCTCCCGGCTCGCCTTTCTCGGCGAAGCTGGGGGCCCTGCGGGTTGCGGTGGCGAAGCGGGCGTTTCCCCGGCCCCCGCGGCCGCCGCGCGCTACCACCAGCTCGCTCCCGGGGACCGCGAGGTCGGCGATGAGCGTTCCGTCTTCGTCGTAGACGACCGTCCCCACGGGCACGTTTACGGTCCGGTCCTCGCCCCGCGCGCCGTGCTTGCGCTTGCCCTGGCCGTGCTCCCCCTTTGGTGCTTTGACGTGGGGATGCTCTCGGAGCTCGAGCAGCGTGCCCACCGAGGCGTCGGCGCGCAGGATCACGCCGCCCCCATCTCCTCCGTCGCCCCCGTCGGGCCCGCCTTTTGGCGTGTACGGCTCGCGTCGAAAGGCGGCCGCGCCGTTTCCGCCGGGTCCGGCCATGACCTTGATCTTCGCCTCGTCGACAAACGCCATGCCACTTACTCTGACAGAGCGTCGAGGACGAGCGTGGAGCCGGCTACTCGCTGAGAACCGAGACGACGCGGCGACCGCGCATGCGGTGGAACGTGACCGTCCCATCGGCGGTGGCGAACAGGGTGTCGTCACCGCCCTTGCTCACGTTGAGGCCGGGATGCCACCTGGTCCCCCGCTGGCGCACGATGATCATGCCGGGCTTCACTATCTGACCACCGTAGATCTTGACCCCGAGTCGCTGCGCTTCGGAGTCGCGCCCGTTGCGCGATGCCGCCGCACCCTTCTTATGAGCCATCCTTCACCTCTTTGTCCTTCTTCTTGGTCTCGTCTGCCTTGGTGGTCGATTTCGCGGCGGTCGATTTCGCGGCGGTCGATTTCGCCGCGGTCGATTTCGCCGCGGTCGATTTCGCCGTCGATTTCGCCCGGCCGGCGGTGAGCTTGATGTCCGCGATCTGAATGCTGGTGTAGCGCTGCCGGTGTCCCGTGTGACGGCGATAGCCGGTCTTGTTGCGGTACTTGAAGATGTCGACCTTCGGACCCTTGGTGTCGCCGAGGACCTTGGCGGTCACGCGGGCGTCAGCCAGGTCGGCCTTGCGCGACCGTGACTTGCCCTTGTCGTCCACGACGAGCAGGGGCACGAACTCGACCTCGTCCGAGTCGTCACCGACGTGCTCGATCTCGAGCACGTCTCCCTTGGTCACTTTGTACTGCTTTCCGCCCGCGCGGATGACTGCGTACACCTAGTCTCCTCCGGGATTCACCGAGAAAATCCAGCCCAAAGGATACCAACTGACGCCGAGTGCTCAGGCCTCGGGCGCCGAGTGGTCGTGAAGTGCCCTCTGAGGGCGCGTGGCGACCACTCGGCGGGCTGGGCGGGGGTCAGTCGACGTCGTGGAGGAGGATGCCCCGGCCCTCGCATTCCGGGCAGGTGTCCGAGAACGCCTCGACGATGCCGGTCGAGACGTTCTTGCGGGTCATCTGCACAAGGCCGAGGGGCGAGATGTCGAACACCTGGGTTCGGGACCGGTCCCGATCGAGCTCCTTGCGGAACACGCTGATGAGCTCGTCCCGGTTGCCCACGTCTTCCATGTCAATGAAGTCGATGACGATGATCCCGCCGATGTCCCGGAGCCTGAGCTGACGGGCGACCTCCACTGCGGCCTCCCTGTTCGCGTGGAAGACGGTGGTCTCGAGATCCTTCTTCCCGACGAACTTGCCGGTGTTGACATCGATCACGGTCAGCGCTTCGGTCCGGTCGATGACGATGTGTCCCCCCGAAGGAAGCCACACCTTGCGGTCCAGCGACTTCCGTATCTGTTCGGCGACGCGGTGCTCTTCGAATATGGGCAGCGCGCCGTCATACAGCTCAAGCCTGTGATCGAGATCGGGACTGGTCGTCCGGATGTAAGACCGGAGCATCGACTCGAGCTCGGGGTCGTCGACGATGCAGCGGGAGACGTCGCGGTTGAAGAGGTCGCGGATCACTCTGAGCTCGAGCTCGGGCTCGGCATAGACGAGGGCCGGGGCTTTGGCCTCCTTGATGCGCGACCGAATCTCGTCCCATAACGAGGTGAGGCGCTCGAGATCCCGCTCGAGGTCCGCACGAGACGCGCCTTCAGCGGCGGTGCGCACGATCAGTCCGTGCCCTTCGGGGCGGAGCTGCTGCGCAAGGTCGCGCAGGCGCCCGCGCTCGGAGTCCGGCAGGCGGCGCGATACCCCGAGAGATCCGGCCTCGGGAACCAGCACCAGGTGCCTTCCGGCGATCGACACGAGCGCGGTCAGCCGCGCCCCCTTCGCTCGCATGGGGTCTTTGGTGACCTGGACGAGGATCGACTGCCCCGACTTGAGCACGGTCTCGATGCGCGGAACCTCCTCGCCCTCTTCTCCGGCAATGCCGACCTCGCCCGCGTAGAGGACGCCGTTACGTTCCTCGCCGATGTCCACGAAGGACGCCTCCATCCCGGGGAGGACGTTCTGCACCCGACCGAGATAGACGTTGCCGACTATCGAGCGATCGTGCCGGCGGGCGACGTAATGCTCCACCATCTTGTCGTTCTCGAGCACCGCGATCTGAGTTCCCTCGGGATCGGCGTGGACGAGCATGACGCGGTCGACGGTGGGCCGCGGCTTCTTCGGCGGTCTTCTCCTTCTGCGACGGGCTTTCGTCTCAGGCGCCTCGCGCTTCTTGCTCTCCGCGGGATCGACCGCGCGCAGCACGTCTGAGGCCTTCTCCCGTCTTCGAGGTGCGAGGTCGCTCATGACATGAATCTCCGCATATGGATGTTGAGCAACAAACCGACGGCCGCGAAGTTGGTCACCAGACTCGACCCCCCGTAGGACACGAACGGCAACGGGATGCCGGTGATGGGCATGATCCCCATGGTCATCCCGATGTTGATGAAGAGCTGGAACGACCACAGCGCGGCGATCCCGGCCGCGATCAGCGTTCCAAAGAGATCACGTGACATCGCTGCGATCCGAAGCGCGCGCCATATGAGAAATCCAAAGAGTCCCAGCAGCGTCGCTGATCCGATGAACCCCAGTTGTTCACCGACCGCGGTGAAGATGAAGTCCGTGTGCTGCTCTGGAACGAAGTCCAGCGACGTCTGGGTGTTCTCCTGATGAAGACCCTTGCCCCTCATGCCTCCCGATCCAATGGCGATCTTGGACTGCGTCAGGTTGTAGCCCTCAGAGCGGACGTCGGGATTGGGATCGAGAAACGCGGTCAGGCGCTGCACCTGGTAGTCCTTCAGCACTCCCGCCTGAATCACGACGAGCACGGTCAGCGCCGCCATCGCGCCGAGCAGAACGAAGTGCCTGATCTTTGCTCCGCCGACGAGCAGAATCCCGCCCAGCAGAGCCACGAAGACGAGCATCGTCCCGATGTCGGGCTCGAGATAGATGAGGAAACCCGGGAGACCGACGAGCGCCACCGTGAGCAGGACGTCGCGCAGGCGAACCTCTCCCTTGCGCTCGGCGAGATAAGCACCGGCCGTGATGATGATCGCCAGTTTCGCCAGCTCGGAGGGCTGGGCCTGAAAGGCTCCCAGATTGATCCACCTGCTGGCCCCCTTCTGCACTTCGCCCAGCGGCGTCAGGACCAGGATCAGCCCAACGATCGTGATGCCGTAGATGATCGGGGCGAATCCCCGCAGATGCCGGTAATCAAACGTGCTGACTAACAGGAGCACGACGGCGCCCGCGACCGCGTAGGCGATCTGACGTTTCAAGAAGAAGTTTGGGTCGAGGCCGGCCGCCTCTTGATCGTTGAGCGTCGTCGAGAAGACCATGATGGCTCCGAACGTCGATATGAGCAAGGTTATGAACAGAAGGGATGGGTCGAGGTGCCGGATCGGCGTCTTGCGCGCCATGCGCGCGGTGATCGGCTCGCCGCCGATGCGGTCGACCGCTTCCCCGAATATGCCTTCGGCTCTCATCAGCCCGATGCGTCCTGGCCGAGGGTTACGTCGGTCTTCTTATCGATGTCGAAGATGACTTCCCAGATCTGGCGCGCAACCGGCGCTGCACTCTCGCCTCCGTGGCCGGCCTTCTGCAGATACACCGCGATGACGTACTCGGGATCGGGAAGGGGGCCGTAGGAGATGAACCACGCGTAGTTGAGCCCGCTGTCCGCAGCCCCGATCTGGGCCGTCCCGGTCTTGCCGGCGAGAGGGAAGCGATCGAGCGGGAAGCCGGCAAATGCACTGCGGCCGGTCCCCGACGCGCCGCCGAGGACGTCCTCGAGCCCCTCCTGTATGACCCCGAGCTCCGAATCGTCGAGCGGTAGCTTGCGGAGAGTCTTGGGCTTGAATTTCCGCACCATGTCCTCGGTGCCATCCTCGTCGACGCGCCTCACGCCCATCCCGAGGCGCGGTTGGACGACCCGTCCGCCGTTTGCAATCGCCGCGTACGTCACCGCCATCTGAAGCGGCGTCCCGATCATGTCGCCCTGCCCGATGGACATGTTCACCGTGTACCCGGGAAGCCACTCATAACCCGCGCACCAGTTGGGATCGATTTGCCGCTGGTTGCGAATGCACCATCTGCGATCGGGGACGACGCCGTCGGCTTCGTTGGGAAGATCGATGCCGGTCTCCTGGCCGAAGCCGGCGGTGCGGACGTAGTCCTGAAACTTCTCGGTCCCGTCGCCGTTGGCCGCGCCCCACAGGTTTTCCATCCGCCAGCCGAGCTCGTAATAGAAGGTGTCGCATGAGATCTCGAGTGATTTCGGGAAACTGATCGCACCGAAGTTGGCGCTGGTCCAATTGCGGAAGTCGATGTTGCCGTATGTCCTGACCCCGGGACAGTCGATATACGTATAGGGGCCCACGACATCGAGCGCCAAGGCGGCGCCGGCGGTCACGACCTTGAACGTCGATCCCGATGGAAACGTCCCCTGAATCGGGCGGTTGAGGAGGGCGTCGTCCTCGTTGGTGTCGGGGCTCCCGCTCAAGGAGGCGAACTCCTTGTGGGTGATGCCGTCGGCGAGCATCGCAGGCTTGTACGTCGGAAAGCTCGCCATCGAGATGATCTCGCCGTTGTCGGGGTCCATCACCACCGCCCCACCCGAGGACGCGATGTAGCCGGCGTTGCGAGCCGCGTCGATGCCGTTCTTAAGGGCATTCTCGGTCGCACTCTGGATCCCGAGATCGAGCGACAGGACGAGATCTTTTCCTTCCTCACCCTCGCGCACGGTGTCTGAGCCAACCCGCTCGCCGGCCGAGTTGACGACCACTTTCTCGACCAGCGGCTTGCCCCGCAAGAATCGGTCGTAGATGTATTCGATCCCGGACTGGCCGACGACATCGCCGGCGAGATACGCGGGCTTGGCCCCCTTGAAGTGATCCGACTCGAGCTGGGTCTCGCTGATCTCGTTGACGTAGCCGAGGATGTGCGCGGCGAGTTCACCGCGGGGATACTTGCGAATCGGAGCATCGATGATGTTGACGCCGGGATATTTCTCCTGGTTCTCGTCGATGTGTGCCTTCTGCTCCTCGGCGATGTCGTAGGCGACGGGCACCGGCTTGTACGGCGAGGCCGCGACATCGTTGAGGTTCTCGCGCAGAATCTTCTTGTCGACGCCAATCAGCTTGGAGATCTTGCGAAGGGTGCGACGAATCTCCCGCGGTTCGTCGATAAGCTGTCGGTCGATCGCTACCGCGAGCGAGTTGCGATTCTCGACCAGCACCTTGCCGTTGCGGTCCACGATCAATCCCCGGAAGGGCTCGGAGTGGACCAACCGGACGCGGTTCTCCTTGGCCAACACCCGGTATTCGCCGACGGCGAGCACCTGAAGGAACCACAGGCGAGAGAACAGCGCGACGAAGATCGAGATAACGAGTACGCCGAGCACCGCAAGGCGTAGTTTCGTGCGATCTATGCCGAGACTCGTCTTTCCGTTCTGGCCGTTGGTCACCATCTATGAACCCTCTCGGGTCGGAACCGATCCGCAACGCGCTTCACCAGTGGGAACACGAACGGAGTCAGCAGAGTGTTGTAAAGGACCACGAGTCCGACGACCCTCACGGTGTCGGTGATGCTGATCCACTGTTGCCCGAGCATGATAGCGAGCAGGGAGTAGGACACCTCCACCACCGCCGAGGCGAGCGCAACGGTCAGCACGGGCGTCCACACCGACTCCGAGGGGGCGAACTGGCGCAGGACCCCCACGCCGTACCCGACCAGCGTGTACACGAGCGCGTAGAGGCCGGTGATCGCCCCGGGGGGGAGCAGAAGGTCCTGGAGCATCCCCCCGGCGAATCCGGTCGCCATCCCGACGTTCTCGCCGTCGAGGTAGGCGAGGATCACCACCACAACCAGAACGAGCTGGGGAATGACGCCCAGAAGCGTCACGCGCGCGAGGACGGTCGTCTGCACCGTCAGGGCAAGCAGGACGGTCGCTCCGATCGCCGCCACCCGCGGGAGACCCACCTCGGCGAGAACCCCGAGCGTACGGATCTCTTTTGCGCTCACCGGTCGCTGACCTTTTCCTCGTCGGCCCCCGGCTCGAGCCGGCGGCCCGATTCGAGCAGCACCTGCACGAAGTCGAGCGAGTTGAAGTCGACGAATGTCTCGACATCGATGGCCTTATTGACCGCGGCCCCCTTGACGCTCACGTCGGTGACCACCCCGATGGGAATGCCGGGAGGAAAGATGCCGAGGTCGTAGCCGGCGGTGATCACGTCGTCGCCGATCTCGACATCCGCGTTGGGGCCGATGTCATCGAGCGCCAGATCGCGGCCCGCGCCGTTGCCCTTGATCGTTCCCCGGTCTGCGGTATCGCCGACGCGCGCACGGGCCGCCGCCTGGGGATCGATGAGGAGCAACACGGTAGAAACGCGATCGTTGACCTGAATGATCTTTCCGACCAAGCCGTCCGGATTGATCACGGCCATGTCCTTGCGAACGCCGTCTGCACGTCCCGCGGCGATCTGCACCGCCCAGCGATAGTTGGACGATTCCTCTGCAATGACCTCTGCCGTGATCATCTCCATCGTGGGCCAAGACTTCTGAAGATCGAAATGCTCCCGAAGGCTGGCGTTCTCATCCAGGAGAGCCTGGGCGCGATCGATATCCGAGCGCATGTCATCGACCTCCGCGGAGAGCTCCCTGTTCTCCTCACGCAGGTCGGCAAGGTCGGATATGGACGAGAAGAAGTCACCGATCGGACGCGTGACCGCCGTGAAGCCTTGTTGAATGGGCGCGACGACCGCGGCGGAGATATCCCTTATCCGTTCGAGCGGCCCACCCGACCCCTGGCGGAAATCGAGTGTGATCACAAGTATGGACAGAGCGAGAAAGGCGAGCAGTAGCAACCTCCCTCGCCCCTTGCGGCGATACATCAGTTGTAAAACCCTTCGCGCTAGCGCAAAAACTTGGGGGCAGCCGTCGGCGTCGGCTCGTGGCGCCGGAGGCCGCCAGGCTCCCTCACCCTAATGCCCCGCCCCATCTACGTCCACGAATCTCGCCCGCAGGCCGGGTATTCAGGCCGGCTCAGTGGCGGGTCGAGGAGATGAGCACCCGCTTGAGGGCCTCGAACTCCTCGAGGCACTTGCCGGAGCCCACGGCGACCGACCAGAGAGGGTCGTCGGCGATATGGATCGGCATTCCGGTCTCGTGCTTGAGGCGCTCGTCGAGCCCCTTCAGAAGCGATCCGCCGCCGGCCAGCACGATGCCCTTGTCCATGATGTCGGCGGCGAGCTCGGGTGGCGTTTTGTCGAGCGTGTTCTTGACCGCGTCGACGATCGCGTTTACCGGCTCCTCGATCGCGCGGCGAACTTCCTCGGCGGACACGACGATCGTCTTCGGGAGCCCGGACACGAGGTCACGCCCACGGATCTCGGCCTGTTGTTCCTCGGGCATCGGGAACGCCGAGCCGATCGCCATCTTTATCTCTTCCGAGGTGCGCTCCCCAAGCATCAGGGAGTACTCCTTCTTTATGTAGTTGATGATCGCCTCATCGAGCTCGTCGCCACCGATCCGAATCGATTGGCTTGTGACGATGCCGCCGAGCGAGACGACGGCGACCTCGGTCGTTCCCCCACCGACGTCGACGACCATGTTGCCGGTGGGCTCGTGCACAGGAAGTCCCGCGCCGATCGCGGCGGCCATGGGTTCTTCGATGATGTACGCGCTGCGCGCCCCGGCGGAGATCGTCGCCTCTTCGACCGCGCGCTGCTCGACACCGGTGATACCTGAAGGAACGCAGACGACGACGCGCGGCTTCACGAGGAAGCTCCGGCGATGCACCTTCTGAATGAAGTAACGAAGCATCTTCTCGGTCACGTCGAAGTCCGCGATGACTCCGTCCTTGAGCGGGCGGATCGCGACGATGTGGGCCGGGGTCCGGCCGATCATCTGCTTGGCCTCCGAGCCGACCGCGAGGATCGCCCCGGTCTTCGTGTTAATTGCGACGACCGAAGGCTCGTTGAGCACGATGCCCCGGCCCCGCACGTAGACGAGTGTGTTGGCGGTTCCGAGATCGACCGCCATGTCGCGTCCGATGAACTGAAAGAGATTGGCCATGGCCCCGGAGACTATCAGCCACCCCCCGGCCCCCAACCCCTTGCCACCCCGCCGAGTGGTCGTCACGCGCCCCTCTGTGGCGTTTCACGACCACTCGACCAGGAAAACCTGCCGCGAGAGGTGTGACGCGCGTCATAGCGGGCCGGGTCAGATCGTAGTGAAGTGCCAACATGAGCTGGGGCAAGAAGAACGATCCCGACAGGGCCTGTGCTCAGATCGCGAGGAGAGACTTCGGCGTCATCCACGACAATGAGGCTCGCGCCGTCGGCATAACCTCGAAGCAAATCCGGTACCGGCTTAGCTCCGGGATGTGGGAAGTAGTGCTCCCCCAGACCTACCGAATGCCTGGAGTTCCCGATTCCTGGGAGCTGCGGGCCATGGCCGCGTGCAAGTGGGCCGGGACCGGCTCCGCGTTGTCCTTCGGAGCTTGTGCACGAGCCCGGGGAATCCGCGGGTTCGAGCGAGCCGACGTCGAGATCTCGACGGTGGGGAGGAAGCGTCCCCACGACTTCGACTTCAAGGTCCATCGCTGCGACGAGTATCTGCTCGACCACATCGAAAGGATCGGACCACTCCCGGTGACATCGGTGCCGCGCACGGTCATGGATCTCGCCGGACGCAAACACTTCCTTGCCGAGAGAATGCTCGATGACGTCTTGCGAAACGGCTCGAGCTCGCTCGGCGCGATGTGGGGGTACTACGAAGAGGAATGGATCCGCGGCCGGCGCGGAGTCGCGATCCTGCGGGCGTGGTTACAAGAGCGAACGCCCGGCCTCGCGCCGACCGACGAGGACCTCGCCGAAGACATCCTCGTGCTCATTCGTCGCAACAAGCTCGCGGAGCCGATGCGCGAATTCCCGCTGGCCTTGTTCAATCGCAATATTCGTTTCGACCTCGCCTATCCCGACCGACTCCTGGCGATCGAAGCGGACAGCTACGCCTGGCACGGAGACCGAGAGCCCTTCGACTCGGATCGGGAGCGAGACACCGATGTCGGACTGCTCGGGTGGAAGGTGCTTCGTTTCTCCTGGGCCCAGATCCGCTTTCGCCCGGATTATGTAGTCGAGTCCATCCGCCGCTACCTCGAGCTGCGCCCGCCTGGATACGCCGCCGAATGGACCCGCCGCCACGCCTCCTAGCCCGCCGAGTGGTCGCCACGCGCCCCTCTGTGGCTTTCCACGACCACTCGGCGGAGGACAAGTATCGAGTGGCCGCCACGCGCCCCTCTGTGGCTTTCCACGACCACTCGGCGAGGAGGGGCTAAGGGAAGAAGAGGTCGATCTCTCGCTCGGCCGAGGCGCGGGAGTCGGAGCCGTGCACGATGTTCTCGGTTATGAACGAGGCGAAGTCCCCGCGGAGCGAGCCGGGGGCCGCGTCGAGGGGGTTGGTCGCTCCCATGATCTGGCGCATGCCGGCGACCGCCTCCGGCCCCTCGACGATCATGGCCACGACCGGGCCGGAGGTGATGAACGACACGAGCTCCGCGAAGAAGGGTTTCTCCGTGTGCTCCTCGTAGTGTCGCTTGGCGAGATCCTCATCGATGGTGAATAGGCGCATCTCTTTGATCTCGTATCCCTTGTCCTCGATCCGCCGGATCACCTCGCCCACCAGCCGCCGGCGCACGCCGTCGGGCTTGACTATCACCAGCGTCTGCTCTGCATCTGCCATCGGCTACCTCCGTCTCATGCGCGCGGCTCCCCGAGCAAATGCGTCCGCGCCTCGCCCACCACATAGTGCGAACCCGTGATGCACACCAGCTCGTCGGGAGCGGCGGCCCGGATCGCCGCATCGACTGCGTCGGGGACATCGTCGATTGCATCACACGACAGCCCGATCTCCGCCGCCTCCACCTTGAGGTCTTCGATCGAGACCGACCGTACCGACTTCGGCTGGGTGACGATCAAGGACGAGGGAAGGCGCGCCATCTCGGTGAGCATTCCCGCATAGTCCTTGTCGGACAGGATCCCGACCACGAAGTTGACGCGCGTGAATGTAAACGCCTCGGCCAGGCTCGCGATCAGCGCCGACATCCCGTCGGGGTTGTGCGCGACGTCGAAGACGACCGGCGCGGCCCCCTCGCCCGACCTCACCACTTCGAGCCGGCCGGGGACCGCGGAGCGAGCCAGCCCCTCGGCGACCACCTCCTCGTCCAGTGGTCGACCCGGAAGGAAGCGAGCGAGGGCCTCGAGTGCAACGGCGGCGTTGACGCCCTGGTGCGCCCCGTGCAGGGGCAGAAAGAGGCTCTCGTAGGCGGCCGCGCTCGTCCGGAGCGACAGGTGCCGGCCACCGAGCGCCAGCCGGTTCCCGAGGACGTCGAAGTCCCGGCCCAGACGAGACGTGCCCGCCCCCACGCCGGCAGCCTCGCCCTCGATCACCGCCAGGACCGCCGGGTCACGCTCGCCGACGACTGCGACGGCGTCCGGCTTGATGATTCCCGACTTCTCGCGGGCGATCTGCTTGCGGTCGTTGCCCATCAGCTTGGTGTGGTCCAGGCCCACGTTGGTCACGACCGACACGGGCGCAACGATGACGTTGGTCGCGTCCCACCGGCCCCCCAGCCCGACCTCGACGACCATCGCGTCGACCGGCGCTTCGGCGGCCCACAGAAAGAACATCCCGGTCAGCACCTCGAAGTAAGTGAGATTCTCGCCCAGCTTCTCCTCGACGGTCTGCAGAAACGGGTGCAGATGATCGAAGACGTCGCCGAAATCGCTCCCCGGGATGGGCCGCCCGCCGAGCACGATGCGTTCCGTGATCGTCTGGAGATGGGGCGACGTGTACGTCCCGACTGCCAGACCCGTCCCGCTCAGGATCGAGGCGGCGATGCGCGCGGTCGACGTCTTGCCGTTGGTACCGGTGACGTGGATGGCGGGAACCGTGCGCTCCGGATGATTGAGCGCGTCGCAAAGGGCCTCGATCCGATACATCGAGGGACGCATCTTCTTCATCACGTCGACGCCCAGCGCGTCGAGGTGCGCGATCGCCTCTTCGAAACCCATCAGCAGCCCAGCGCGCTCAACTGCGCCTCGAGCTTGGCCTTGTTGGTGCGCGCCTCGTCGAGCTTGCGTCGCTCCTTCTCGATGATCTGGTCGGGCGCCTTCGAGATGAACTGCTCGTTATCGAGCTTCCCTTCGGCGCGGGCGATGTCGCTCTCGGCCTCCGCGAGCTTGCCCCGGAGCCGGGCGCACTCGACGTCGCGGTCGACCGCGCCCCCGAGGTCGATCGCAGCCTCGATGCCCGAGGGAGTCATCGTGCGGGCCGAGGCGGCATCGGCGTCCAGCGACGAGACGACGTCGAGCGACTCGAGCCGGGCAAGGGCGAGGACCGCGTCGTTCATGTCTCCGAGTTCCTGCTCGTAGCCGTGGGGAACGACCGAGGCAGAGACTCGTTGCGACTGCGGGATGCTGTGATCCGCCTTCAGGCGCCGCAGCGCGGAGACGAGATCCTGAAACCGCTCCACCGCCTGATCGATCGCGGCGTCCCGGCGATCTTCGGGCTCCGGCCAAGTCGCCACCATGATCGATCCCGCCTCGGGCCGGATCCTCGACCACAGCTCTTCGGTGACGAACGGCATCACCGGGTGGAGCAGACGCAGGATCCGGTCGAGGACGTGCAGCAGCACCGCCTTCGGCGCGGTCCCATCGCCGGCCAGCCTGAGCTTGGCGAGCTCGATGTACCAGTCGCAGTACTCGCTCCAGATGAAGTGATGGAGCACACGCATGGCTTCGGCGAAGTTGAAGACCGCGAGGTCCCGATCGATCTCCTCGATCGTGTGATCGAGACGCGACAGGATCCATCTGTCCTCCGGTGCAAGCTCGACGCCGTCGGCGAGCTCCGGCCGCTCGTCGCCCAGCGACAAGAGCACGAACCGCGACGCGTTCCACAGCTTGTTGGCGAAGTTGCGTGAGCCCTCGATGCGCTCTTCGGAAACGTTCGTATCGTTCCCCGGCACCGCCGCAAAGGTGAGGGAGAACCGGAGCGCGTCGGCACCGTAGCGCTCGATGATAACGAGGGGGTCGATGACGTTGCCCTTCGACTTCGACATCTTCTTGCCCTCGAAGTCCCGCACGATGCCGTGGATCAGCACCCTATGGAACGGAATGTCGTCCATGAAATAGAGACCGGACATGACCATCCGAGCGACCCACAGATAGAGGATCTCGTACGCGGTCACGAGCACCGTCGTCGGATAGAAGTAGGCGAGATCCTCGTTCTGGTCGGGCCACCCAAGGGTCGAGAACGGCCAGAGCTGGGAGGAGAACCATGTGTCGAGGACGTCGGGATCCTGACGGATTGCGCCCGACTTGCAGTGTTTGCACTCGGTCGGGTCGTCGAGCGATGCAAACGCCTCGCCGCAGTCGTCGCAATACCACACGGGGATGCGATGCCCCCACCAGAGCTGGCGCGAGATGCACCAGTCGCGGATGCTCTCCAGCCAGTCCGTGTACTGCTTGGCGAACCGCTCGGGCTCGAAGCGGACCCGTCCCTCACGGACCGCCGCGATGGCGGGTCTTGCCAGCGATTCCATCCGCACGAACCACTGCTCCGACAACCACGGCTCGATCTCGGTGCCACATCGGGAGCAGTGACCGACCGGGTGAACGTAGGGGCGCTCCTCGGAGTCGACGAGCCCGAGCTCGCGCAATTCGTGGAGCACGACCTGGCGCGCCTCGTAGCGGTCCATGCCGCGAAACTGTCCTGCGGCGTCGTTGGTCCGCGCTTCCTCGTCGAGGATGTTGATCTTTTCGAGCCCGGCCCGCTCGCCGATGTCGAAGTCGGTGGGGTCGTGGGCCGGGGTGACCTTGACCGCGCCGCTCCCGAACTCGGGATCGACCGCGTCGTCGGCAACGATCGGAAGCTCCCTATCGGGAAAGAAGGGATGCGTCACCTTCTTCCCGACGAGGTCCGCATAGCGCTCGTCGTCGGGATGGACCGCGATCCCGGTGTCACCGAGCATCGTCTCGACTCGCGTCGTCGCGACCGGAATGGATCCGGACTTGTCGGTCAGCTCGTAGCGGAACGTCACCAGCTCACCGGCGACGTCCTCGTGGTCGACCTCGATGTCCGACAGCGCGGTCGTGCAACGCGGGCACCAGTTGATGATCCGGTTGCCGCGGTAGATGAGCCCGTCATCGAACCACCGAACGAACACGGTTCTGACCGCGTAGGACAGGCCCTCGTCCATCGTGAACCGCTCGCGCTCCCAGTCGCACGAGCACCCCAGTCGACGAAGCTGCTCGATCATGCGGCTCCCGTACTGCTCCTTCCATTCCCACACGCGCTTGACGAACTTCTCGCGGCCGAGCTGATGACGGTCGAGACCTTCTTTGGCGAGCTCGCGTTCCACAACGTTCTGCGTCGCGATGCCGGCATGATCGGTGCCGGGAAGCCAGAGGGTCTCGTATCCCTCCATGCGGGCGCGCCTCACGATGACGTCCTGCAGCGTGTTGTTGAGCCCGTGTCCCATGTGGAGCACGCCGGTGACGTTGGGAGGCGGGATCACGATCGTGTACGGCTTCCGACCCGGGTTCGGACGGGCCCGGAACAGGCCCTGCTTCTCCCAGGCCTCGTACCAGCGGGCCTCGATGTCGGTGGGGTTGTATGCGGTGGAGAGCTCGTCGGTCATGTGTCAGAAGAGGTTATCGGGCGTCGCGTGGCACATGACGCCCAATAATCGTGGGCCATGTGCCACGCAACAGCGGAAGTGAGCTGAACGGGGCTAGGCGGAGCGCTCGCGCGCCTGGCGCTCGGCGCGCTCCTTGGACCGGGGTACGAGGGTCGGGTTGACCTTCTCCTGTACTACGTCGCCGGTGATGACGCACTTGCCGACGTCCTGCCGACTCGGGAGGTCGTACATGACGTTCAGCAGGACCTCCTCGAGGATCGCCCTGAGCCCGCGCGCCCCGGTGCCGCGGAGCATCGACTGCTCGGCGACGGCTTCGAGGGCGTCGTCCCCGAACTCGAGCTCAACCCCGTCGAACTCGAAGAACTTCTTGTACTGCTTGACCAGCGCGTTCTTGGGCTCGGTGAGGATCTGCACGAGCGCGTCCTGATCGAGGTTGTGCACGTGCGTGAGCACCGGAAGGCGCCCGACGAACTCGGGGATGAGCCCGTACTTGAGGAGATCCTCGGGCAAGACGTGACTGAGGATCGCGCCGAGGTCCTTCTCCTCCATGCGGCGGACGTCGGCGCCGAAGCCGACGCCCTTGCTCCCGATACGGCTCTCGATGACCTTCTCGAGGCCGGAGAACGCGCCCCCGCAGATGAACAGGACATTGGTCGTGTCGATCTGGATGAACTCCTGGTGCGGATGCTTGCGCCCCCCCTGCGGCGGGACGCTTGCGGTCGTGCCCTCGAGGATCTTGAGGAGCGCCTGCTGGACGCCCTCGCCGGAGACGTCCCGGGTGATGGACGGGTTCTCGGACTTGCGGGCGATCTTGTCGACTTCGTCGATGTAGATGATGCCGGTCTCGGCCCGCTTGACGTCGTAGTCGGCCGCCTGGATGAGCTTCAAGAGGATGTTCTCGACGTCCTCGCCGACGTAGCCGGCCTCGGTCAGCGCGGTCGCGTCGGCGATAGCGAAGGGCACGTTGAGCATGCGCGCGAGGGTCTGCGCTAAAAGCGTCTTGCCGCACCCGGTCGGGCCGAGCAAGAGGATGTTCGACTTGGCAAGCTCGACGTCGACGTCGGCGGTAGCGCCGACCTGGATGCGCTTGTAGTGGTTGTACACCGCGACCGACAGGACTTTCTTGGCTTGCTCCTGCCCGACGATGTAGTCGTTTAAGAACTCGTAGATCTCTTTGGGCTTGGGAAGGTCCTCGAGCTTCAGCTCGGGGGTTTCGGCGAGCTCTTCCTCGATGATCTCGTTGCAGAGGTCGATGCACTCGTCGCAGATGTAGACGCCGGGTCCGGCGATGAGCTTCTTGACCTGCTTCTGCGACTTACCGCAGAACGAGCACTTCAGCAGGTCCCCACCGTCGCCAAACTTCGGCACGTTCCCCCCTATCTCTCGGACTTCTCTGCCCGGACCTCGGCCGGCTTATCGGCGAGGCGACCGGCCTCGCCCTTCTGCAACCTACGCTCCGCCAACGCCCGACTGGCGATGATGTCGTCGATTATCCCATAGCCCTTCGCCTCTTCCGAGGTCATAAAGCGATCGCGATCGATGTCCGTCATGACCTTCTCGAAATCTTGCTTGGTGTGCTCGGCGAGGATCTCGGCCATGCGCTTGCGGACCGACAGAACCTCGGTCGCCTGAATCTCGATGTCGGCGGGCGTGCCCTGGAACCCCGCGGAGCCCTGGTGGATCATGACCTTGGCGTTCGGGAGCGCGAAACGCTTGCCCTCGGCCCCCCCGGCGAGCAAGATCGCGCCCATAGACATCGCCATGCCGACGCAGATCGTCGAGACGTCGGGCTTGATGTATTGGATCGTGTCGTAGATCGCCAGGCCCGCGTACACGTGGCCCCCCGGCGAGTTGATGTAGATGCTGATGTCCTTCTCGGGATCCTCGGACTCGAGGTGCAGGAGCTGAGCGACGATCAGGTTCGCGACCTGGTCGTCGACCGGAGTGCCGAGCATGATGATGCGTTCCTTGAGCAAGCGCGAGTAGATGTCGAAGGCGCGCTCGCCGCGGCTCGTTTGCTCGACGACCATCGGTACGAGGTAGTTGCGGTAATCACTTGTCATCTAGGGATTCGCCTCCACGGTGGCCTCCTCGTCCGATGACTGTTCATCGGCCGGTCGACCGGTCACATTGATGGTCCGAACTACGTAATCGAGGGCCTTTCGTCGCATGATATCGGCTGCTACCGCCCCCAAACTCCCCGAAGCAACAATTTGTTCCGCGAGCTCCTTGGGATCCCGCTGGGCCCGTGCTGCGGCAACGGCGATCTCCCGGCCGATGTCCTCCTCGGAGATCTCGAGAGACTGATCCCGGGCGATCTCCTCGAGCAAGAGCTCGGCCTTGACCGACTGCTGCGCCTGCCGGCGGATGTCCTGGCGGAGCTCGAGCTCGGTGAGATCGGAGGCGCGCGCGTAATCCTCCATCGTGATCTTGGCGCGCTTGAGGTCCTCCTGAAAATGCTCGAGCCGGTGGGCGAACTCGCCCTCGACGAGCTTGTCGGGAGGTTCGAGATCCGCGGCGGACACGAGCGCCTCGAGCGCGAGCCGCTGGATCTGCTCGTGGACCATGCCCTCTTTGACCTCGGCGAGACGAGCGCGCAGGTCCTCCCTCAGCTCGTCGAGCGTGTCGAACTCGCCGACGGTCTTGGCGAAGTCGTCGTCGAGCGCGGGAAGGTTCTTGGCCTTGACCTCTTTTATTAGGACGGTGAAGGAAACGTCCTTGCCGGCAAGGTCACCGGCGTCCTCGGGCATGGTCTCGGTGAACTTGAGGATCGCCCCGGCCCGATTGCCTTCGAGCTCGTCGTCGAGCTTCGGGGGGCCGGTGCGCGAGCCCAGCTCGTAGAGGAAGTCCGGCGCGCTCGCGCCCTCGACCGGCTCGTCGTGGTGATAGCCCTTGAGATCGATCAGCACGTGGTCGCCGCGCCGGGCCTCGCGCGACACCGTCTCGAGCTCGGCGAAGCGATCCCGCAGGCGATCGAGCTGCTCGGTGAGCTCGTCGTCGGTGACCTCGTCCGAGGGGGCATCGATCGTGATCCCCTCGAGATCGGGCACCTTGACCTCGGGGCGGACGTCGATGGTCGCCTCGAACACGAGCGGCGAGCCCGGCTCGAAGGAGACGATGTCGATGTCGGGCGGGGCGATCGCCTCGAGCTCCTCGGCTACGAGCGCCTCGCGGTAGAAGTCGGGCAGCGCGTCCTTGAGCGCCTCCTCGCGCGCCGCCTGGGGGCCGCCGAGGCGCTGATCGATGATCTGGCGCGGGACCTTCCCCTTGCGAAAGCCGGGGACTTTGATCTCGTCCGCCCACTTCCGGTAGACCGCGGTGACCGCGGGGTCGAGCGCGTTCTCGGGAACCTCGACCCGGAGCTTGACGCGCCCTTTCTCGACGGCCTCGGAAATGGTCTGAAGAGCGGACTCCATGAGACGGCCATAGTAGCGGCGGGGTACGACCGGCCACGCAAGGGGGGCCCAGGTTGGGGGCCAGAAGCCGCGCTAGGCGGACGAAGTGGGGATGACGGCCCCCGGCCCCCGACCTGGACCACACTTGGAATGACGTCCGCTCCTCGATCCTACCTAGCCGACGGCATGGTCCGACAACCCGAGTGAGAGGCCAAATCTTCCCCGGGTTTTGTACTCGCCGGACAGCCGGGTTGCGGGCCGGCGTGGGATGCTTGGCCTCACGGGGCGTAGCGCAGCTTGGTTAGCGCGCGTGCTTTGGGAGCACGAGGTCGCCGGTTCGAATCCGGCCGCCCCGACCCCCGCCCCCGGCGCCGAGTGGTCGCAGAACGCCCTCAGGGGGCGCGTGACGACCACTCGGCACGGGACCCATCGTCGAGTGGTCGTAGAACGCCCTCAGGGGGCGCGTGGCGACCACTCGGCACGAGGGCCAAAGTAAAGTCGGGGGCCTGCGGGTGTAGCTCAATGGGTAGAGCCTCAGGCTTCCAATCTGATGACGGGGGTTCGATTCCCCTCACCCGCTCTGTAACGTCTTCACGTTTGAAGGCGCAGGATGTTCACGTTTGAGTGCGACGCGGGCCACCGGACCCTGATCAGATGTCCCGAAGTTTGTGGGGATGGTCTTTGCATCGGTTGAGACGGCATCGAGGCGCGCCTGGCCAAGGTCACGTCTTGACGAGCGAGGGGCGATCGATCGAGAGCTACGGGGGCGCGTTGGCGGCGGCGAGTCCAGCGAGATCGCTAAGCGTCTTGCGCCGACGGCGGCGGGTTCGTGGTGGCATCCCGGCAGCCAGCCGTCTCGCTTCGTCTGCGCGGCGCTCCTCGAAGGCGTCGAGGATCCTTTGGTTCCGCGCGACGAACAGGCACGCGAGAAACAGCGTGATGGCAGCAACTCCCATGAGCCGGCACCAGCCGCGCGCGATGTCGTTTGTGGCCGGGTCTTTGACCGTGGAAAAGGTGCGCTCCGAGCCGGTGCGCCGCGCGTAGGAGATCCGGTGCGCCTTGGAGGGGTAATCGTGTTTCTGGCGCGTCTTGGCGTTGACCTCAACCGGGACGGTGACCGTCCGCTGCGTGCAGCACGCCGGCGGTTGCTGGGGCGGGGCGAGGACCTCGGGTTTTGCATATGAGGCTGTCATCGAGTCGGGCCGCAGCGGGCACCGGAGCTTTGCCATGGCGGCCGGACACATGACCCGGTGGTATCCGTCTTGGTCGTCGGTGGTGATAGCCCCGAGCTTGTAGCGGGACAGCTCCGAAGCCATGTGGTCGTGGGCCGTGATCTTTTCGGGTAGGGCGTCACGCGCTACGGGGGACAGCTCGAGAAGCGCCTTGGGGGTTGCGGGGCAATAAAGGTTGCCGTTTGATGCGATCGCCCCCGCAAAGGTCCCCTTTTCACCGCGGTCGTGGGGATGGAGGTCGAGTACGAGCTGAGCTCCCAACGCCCGCAGCGGCAGCGCGAAGTTCGCGGCGGTGCGATGGGCGTAGCCGGAATCCGCGAGCACGTCGCCGATTGCGTGCCCCGACGCGTGGAGTCGTTGCATCACCGGGACGAACGCTTGCACGGGATCCTTGGCGCAGGTGGTGAGCGAGATCGCCCGGGCGATCTCGGGGACTATTTGGCCGTCTTCTTCTTTGACCATGGTGGCCACAGACAAGAAGTAGCCGAAGAAGAGCTCGTCTTTTTGGCCCGGCGCGGCGCCGGATCGGTGTCCCCACGATGCCTCTTTGTCGGCGCAGTCCAAGTCGTTTGGCGATGGCGGGCGGGAGTAGGTTTCGAGATCGGTCCAGTCGATCGCGAGCGCTGTTGTCTGGTGGGTGAGCTCGTCGGGCACGCTTGCCTCCACGAGCGCGTCTGAGACATCCGACAACATCGCGGACGGCGTCCCATCGGGCTCGTCTTTTTTGAGCGCAGCGCACACGAGGCCATAGGTGCGCTCTATCTGGCGGTAGGTGAGCAGGTGGCGGCCGCGTTTCCACTCGGTGACGACACCCAGGCGCAACTGATCGGGCTCCGATAAAGAAGCCAAGACCTTTGCCACCCGGGTGAGATGCGCGGGGCGGCCGTCTTTTAGCGCGAGAAGCATCCCCACCAACAGGGTCCGCACCAAAAGCTGGCGGGGACGCACCCCGACCGGTAGCCGGGCCTCGATCTTGTCCGCCACTGCGGACGCGTCGACCACCTGTTCGACGCGATCGAGCACGCCCGGCGCGCTCAGCGCGCTCCTCTAAGAAGCGCCACTGCGCCCTGTTCGTCTGCGACCTTAAGCGTCGCGATGATGTCGCCAAAGCGCTGGGAGCAGGTGATGCCGGCTGCGGCCATGAAGGTCGCAAGCCCGAGATGATCTGCGAGCGTTGCAAGCCAGGTCGCCCGCAGCCGTCCGGTGTCGAGCGGCGCGAGGTCGACCCCCCCGGCGAGCGACGCGACGAGCCCGCTCGTGACGTTGCGACGGTCGGGGTTTTGCCCTCCGATGACGTAACCGTGGCCCGCGAACGAGGCCACGGCCACCAAACGGTCGTGGTAGCGGGAAAGGATCGGGACCACCCGGGGGCGGGCTCCTTGGACCTCGACCATGACCCCGCCGGAACGGGAGTAGACGTCGTCGCCGCGCACGTGGCGGAGGTCTTTTCCCATGAGGCCCGCTCCCGCCCCGAGGCACACGAGCCCCGAGAGCCGCAGCGCTCGGGCCGTGGTCGGCTGGGCGTCGGCGAGCGCAAGGTATGCCGCGATCTCGGACTGCGAGTAGGGGGACTTGGCCCGCTCGCGCGAAAGCGGCACCGATCGAGGTTGGAGCGCGGGCGCGACCCGCACGGCGACGTGGCGCAGGTTGGTCCTAAGCGTCCGCCTCACAGGCGAAGACATCTTTTGCCCCTCCACCGCGATGAAGCGCTCGACGACCGAGGGATGAAACAACACCTCGGGCTCGAGCTCCAAGCCCACCGAGACCCCGAAGGCGCCGAGGCGGGCCACGGCCCACAACAGCGCCTTGGCCCGTTCGGTGTTGTTGGGGGACGCCTTTTGCACCATGGCGCGGGCGAAGCGGGCGACCTCCTCGGACACGACGGCGGGCCGGTAGTTGGCGATCGTCGTCGCCACGCGGTTCTCCGTCCCGTCGTGACCGGACATATCCGAGAGTATAATTACTCTCAGATGTGTAAGCGGGGATTTGGGATAATCGTCTCGGGAGGGTCTCCTACATGGCAACGAAGCGAACCGCAGCGCGGCTGAACGCCTATGAGCGTCGCTACCGCAAGCTGGCTCGCCAGTTGGCCGACATCGGCTTCATCACCTCGGGCAGTCTCGCTCCCCGCTTCAACCGATGCGGCAAGGACAACTGCGCGTGTCACGGGGACCCGCCCCGCCTCCACGGCCCCTATTGGCACTTCACGGCAAAGGTCAACGGCAAGACCGTCAACCGCCGTCTCAGCGAGCGCCAAGCGAAGCTCTACCGCGACTGGATCGGCAACGACCGTCGCGTCCGCTCCCTGCTTGTCGAGATGCGCGCGGTGGCGGCCAAGGCGACCGAGCTGATCGTCAAGATGGAAGCCGACGAGGCTCCCTGACGGGGCGCCTCGCACCGCGCGCGACGGGCAACGGCTTGGCTCGGAGCGGAAAGCCGAGCGCCCACCACCACTGTGGGTGCCTGTTGCTTATCCTGTGGGTGATCTTCCCATCAGGTCCCAGAGGCGCAGGTCAGGCCCAAACGTGAAGACATCTCTGTGTCCCAGCCCTCATGGGAGAGGAGATCAATTTGGCCGTACGCGACTTCGTTCACGAGAACTCCGAGCGCTACCTCGGGTGGCTCACCGAGGCGTGCTCCTTTCCGTCCCTCGTCGACGAGC
>JBOGXF010000169.1:0-6007 GCA_050694275.1 Actinomycetota bacterium
CTCTCGGGCCGCGCCCATGAGGGCGGCGCGGGTCGCCTCGGACTGCTCGGTCTTGCGGCTCTTGACGGACATACTGTCTGTATGTATCATACGAACTGTTTGTATCATACGGGCTGTGTGTATCTACACCCTGACAGGAAGGGGTCGTCATGTCCAGCGTCCCTGCAAGAGAGCCCGTCCCCCAGCCGCGGCGTCGAGCCGACGCCACCAGGGCCGAGCCCCACGGTCCGACGCTTCGGGTCGTAACCTCGCCTCCGGAGCTCTATCCCAGCCTCGTCGAAGCGATCCGGGTCGTGTGGCGCAACCGGTATGCGGCACTCTCTTCGAGTGAGGTCGTCGAGCGGGGACGGGAAACGGGAGCTCGCCTCTAGCCCATCCGGCGCGCCGCGCCCAGACCGACTCGTCTCATCCGCCTGATAAAAGACAAGGGTCATGGACGATCGGGCGCGGGTCTTCGAAGGATTGAATCCCGAGCAGCGCCGCGCGGTCGAGGCGGTCGAGGGACCGGTGTGCATCCTCGCGGGGGCGGGCTCGGGCAAGACCACCACCATCACGCGCCGGCTCGCCAACCAGGTCCTCAGCGGCGCGTTCGCTCCCGACTCTCTGCTGGCCGTGACCTTCACCCGCAAGGCAGCGGAAGAGATGCGCAGCCGACTCGCCGCCCTCGGGGTCGCCGGGGTGCGGGCGATGACCTTCCATGCGGCGGCGCTCGGCCAGCTCGAGCAATTCATGCCCGGATCGGCGAGCAACATCCTCGAGCGCAAGGCCGACATCCTCTATCCGATCGCGCGCTCGTTGCCGGTCCCCTTCCGGTTTGTCCCCGTCATGGACATCGCGAAGGAAATCGAGTGGGCAAAGAACCAGCGCGTCGCACCGGATCGCTACCGATCGGCTTTGGGGGAGCACGAGCCGCCGATCCCAGAAGAGCACATGGAGCGCATCTACCGCGCCTACGAAGACCGCAAGCGACGACGGTCACAGGTCGACTGGGAGGACGTCCTCGAGATGGCCGTCATGATGTTCGAAACCGAACCGGACGTGGTGCGGTCGTTTCGATCCAAGATCGCCGCCGTCACCGTCGACGAGTATCAGGACGTCAATCTCTTGCAACAAACCCTTCTTGACCTGTGGCTCGGCGAGCGGCGCGAGCTGTGCGCGGTCGGCGACGACTACCAGGCGATCTACTCGTTCACCGGCGCGACGCCGCGCTATCTGCTGGAGATGCCCCTTCGTTTCCCGGACGCGACCGTGGTGACGCTGGAGCGCAACTATCGCTCGGCCCCCGAGATCATCGATGTCGCCAACCGCCTGGCCGTCAAACTGGGCGGAGCGAAAAAGACCCTGCGGGCGGAGCGAACGGGAGCCGGAACGGCGCTTCTGAAGGCGTTTGCCGATCAGGCCGCAGAGACTCGTTTCGTCGTGCAGCACATCCGGGAGCTTCACGCCGACGACAACGTCCCGTACGACGAGATGGCGATCCTCTATCGGACCAACATGCGCTCGGAAACGTACGAGCTCGCGCTGTCGTCCGCGGACATCCCGTATCAGGTGCGCGACGGCGCCTTCCTTGAACGACCGGCGGCGCTGGCGTTGAAAAGAGAATTGGGTCGATCGAAGTCCACGGCGGTGGGACGGGAGGTCCGCCGCTTTGCCGAGCGGTCGGGGTTCGCGCAGGATTCCTCACAGCGAATGGGGCCCCAGGAGATGACTCGGCAGCAGGACCTCGCGCAACTGATTTCCTTCGCCGAGGACTTCGACGACGGAACGGGGTCCATCCAAGACTTCATCGCATCGTTGCACGGGCGGTTCGGACAAGAGAACGCACGAGGAGTCAACCTTCTCACGCTGCACTCGGCCAAGGGGCTCGAGTTCGACGCGGTGTTCCTTCCGTCGCTGGATAAGGGCGAACTCCCCTACCGCCGGAGCGCGGACTCTGCACTGCCCGAAGAGCGCAGGCTCCTCTATGTCGGGATGACCCGCGCGCGGAACAATCTCTGCGTCGGTTGGACTGCGCGCAAGCCGAGCCCGTTCGTGGCGGAGATCCAACCTCGCCGCGAGGCAACGGCGCCGATCCGCGAACCGGCGCGAACCGTTCCCGACGAGGAGGCGGGCGGTCTCTTTACAGAGCTCAAGGAGTGGCGGCTGCAGCGGTCGAGAGCCGATGGGGTGCCCGCCTTCGTCGTGCTCCACGACAGCACGCTCGAGCGCATCGCGAGCACGCGCCCGAGCGATATCCATGAGCTGTCCACGGTGCCGGGAATGGGTCCCGTCAAGTGCGAGCGCTACGGCGACGAGATCATCGCCCTCTGCGCCCGGTCTCAATAAGGCCTTACGGCGATGGTCGCCCGTCAATCGATCAGGTAGTCGGAACCCGTGCCGTCCCGAGGCGAGTTACTTGTTCCGTGGCTGTGTCACTATGGTTGTGGAGGTGATCGGTATGGAAGCTCGTCGAATCCTGATCGTCGCTAACCAGACCGCCCCGGGCCCCCACCTCAAACAGATCGTGCGCCGGCGGATGGCCGATGGCCCCTGCACGTTCATGCTGCTCGTTCCCGCGACCCCGCCGCGGGGAAAGTGGACGTGGACCGACGCCGAGGCACTCGACTTCGCCCGGCGGCGCATGGAGGACGCGCTTGCGGGCCTGCGGGAGCTCGGCGCGGAGATCGAGGGCCGGGTGGAGGACGGGTCCCCGATGGACGCCATCGCCGCGTTCATCCAGGTCGAGGGCTACGAGCACCATCAGCCCTTTGACGAGATCATCCTGTCGACGTTGCCGCCGGGGGCGTCCCGGTGGCTCAAGCAGGATCTTCCCCATCGGCTGGAGCGCCGATATGGGATCCCGGTCACGCACGTGATCGGACGGCCCGCCGTCGCGCCCGTCGGGTGACGTTCCGCGCCCGGGACTCCTTCCCGTCGCGTGACTGAGGGTTCGATCGGAGCGCGGGCAGTCCTGTGGTTCGCGCTCGGCCTGGTGGCCATATCGGCGTGTACGCCTCGCGCCGAAACACCTCCCGCAGCGGAACCCTCGGAACGTTCACCGGCGGCCCAGCGTCAGAGTTCGCCCACCGCGCGGGAATCACCCGAGCCGGCTCCAAGGATCGCAGGCGTGCGCGAGTACGAGGTTCCTGCCGGCTCCCGCCCCCACGACGTCGCCCCGGCCCCCGACGGCACCGTCTGGTACACCGCGCAGGGATCGGGAGAGCTCGGCCGGCTCGATCCCGAGACGGGCGAGACCGACCACATCCCCCTCGGCGCCGGGTCCGCACCTCACGGCGTCATCGTTGGGCCGGATGGGGCTCCGTGGATCACCGACGGCGGCCTCAACGCGATCGTCCGGGTTAATCCGAACACGGAACGGGTGAAGCGCTATCCGCTCCCCGACGACGCGGCCTCCGCCAACCTCAACACCGCGACCTTCGACCGCCGCGGCGTGCTGTGGTTCACAGGACAAAGCGGGATCTATGGACGGCTCGATCCCGAGGTCGGCAGGGTCGAGACCTTCGCAGCTCCCCGGGGGCCGGGACCCTACGGCATCACGACCACTCCCGATGGCGACGTCTACTACGCGTCCCTGGCCGGAAGCCACATCGCGCGCATCAATACGGAGACGGGACGGGCGAGAGTCATCAAGCCACCCACGGAGGGTCAGGGAGCGCGCCGCGTCTGGGCCGACTCGCGCGGACGGCTGTGGGTGAGCGAGTGGGACGCGGGACAGCTCGGGATGTTCGACCCTGACAAGTCGCGCTGGCGCGAGTGGCGTCTGCCCGGAGACAACACCCAGGCCTATGCGGTCTTCGTCGACCAAGACGACATCGTGTGGCTCAGCGACTTCGGGGCGAACGCCATCGTTCGGTTCCATCCGGACACCGAGCGCTTCAGGGTCGTCCGGCTCCCGAGCTCTCCGGCCGAGGTGCGCCAGCTCCTCGGCCGCCCGGGCGAGGTGTGGGGGGCCGAGTCGGGAGTGGACAAGCTCGTCGTCGTCCGCACGCGCTAACTCCAAGGTTGCGCATCTCACGCTCCTCAGAGGCTTCGGACGCGCAACCTTGGTGGCCGGCGATGCTTGCTTCGGTCAGCGTGGTCTGCGGATCTGCGTCACCCAGTACTCCGCGCTCTCGGGTGAATCGGTCCCGAAGCGCGCGTTGACGAGCGCGAGACGATCACCCGCCCGCGCGAGGGTGGTTGGGACGTCGAACGTCTCGTCGGTGAACCGGTCGGTAACCTCACCGGAGCCGAGGTCCGGCTCGAGCCGCACGAGCGTCAGCAAGTTGTCCCGGTTCTGCAGGACCCATAGTCGCCGGCCGCCGTCGAGCAAGATCCCGTCACCGTTTGTGACCGTCTCCCCGCCGAGATCGATCATCGTGGTTCCTCCGGTCTCCGGATCGACCGTGAAGAGGCGGCCGGTATTGCTCTGCACGACGACGAGCGTCTTCCCGTTCGGGGTGGCGTCGATCCCGTTTGCGTTGAAGCCCTCTTCGAAGACGAGATCGCCCGTCAGGGGCAGTGTCTCCGGAGTGCCGAGCTGGCCCGGCCCCTCGATGGGGACCTTGTAGAGGCGCTGATTCACGGAATCGGTGAAGTTCGCAGCGTCCTCGGTCGCGACGACATCATTGACGAACGTGTCGTCCGTCGTGAGCTGGAACATCGCCAGCTCGGCCCCCGTCGTCGCGTCGTACACATAGGCTTGACCGGTCGGGCCGCCGGCGACGAACAGCATGTCGTTGCGCAAGGACAGCCCGATCGCCCGTCGGCCCTCTTGCGCCGGTACGAAGATCGATCCCTCGCCGGTCCTGAGATCGCCGAGATAGATGGCTCCCGTCGGGATCGAGCCGACGAAGAAAGAGTTTGCGTCACGGGTCGCGATGCCTTCAGGTTGGAACCCTTCCGGCAGCGGGACGACCTTGGGGCGGTCGCCCGCCGCCACTCCCGAGCCGCCGAGCGCAAGCCCGATTATCACCAGTAACCCGACGAGCATGGCCGGCCCCCCTGCGACCGGCGACCGGAACGGCCTTCGCGAAACCCATGGCACCGACTCCCCCTCTCGGTCGTCCGATACGTCCAGTTTGGGGAGGATACGCGGACACCAGATTTAGTCGCGCAGAGGGCGGTCCCTCAGGTGATGCCCGCCCCGCGTCGCCGCAACAGCCCCCAGGCCAACGCGCCGATCGCCAGGATCACGGCAATGATGACCGCGATCGCCGGCCCCGACAGGCCCCCGCCGGTCTCCTCGGCCTCCAGCGCCGCCACGGTCGGGGTGGGAGCGGCAAGGGGGCTCGGCGAGGTCTCTTCGGGCTCGGGCGTGGGCGAGGGCGCGGCATCGTCGTCCCGGATGGTCACCCGCGCGTCCGGGCCGACGGCGAAGTTGGGGTTGGGGGCGCAACCTGATGGGTTACTCAGTCGCACGCTGAATCTCTCGCGCGGCTCGTCGGCATCGTCGTCGATCGTCCGTACTCGGAACCTCTGCTCGGTCTCGCCGGTGAAGGAAACGGTGCGGTCGAGTCGCCGGTAGTCCTCCCCGGCCGAGGCCGTCCCATCCATGGTGGAAACGTCGATCTGTGAGGGGGCGACCGCGGCGTCCCGGCGCACGATGACGGTCACCCTGCGACCCTCCCCGACGCCTCCGGGATCGACCTCGACGGTGAAGCTGTGGCACGCGGCGAGGGCCGGACCTGCCGGAAGCATCATGGCGAAGCCCAGCAGCGCGGTCGGCATGAGCTTGCGCAGCCATGAGAACCTCGCGTTCCGTCGCACCACCTCTCCTTTCGCCGAAGATGTCGCGTCCTATGAACTACTACGGCCCGGCGGGAACCAAAGGATTGACCCGTCGCGCTGTGACGCGCGTCACAGACATCCGCGATCAGTTGTTCGACGATCTGCCTATGAACGCTTCGAGTGAGTTCGTGCTGGCCGTCGGCGTTGTCGCCGCGCTGAGCGCCGCGGGGCTGCGCTTCGGGCCGAGTAACGCCATCGAGGGTCTGCGCCTGACGCTTCTGCTGGTGGGTCTCAGGTT
>JBOGXF010000170.1:0-17607 GCA_050694275.1 Actinomycetota bacterium
ATCCTTGCTCGCGCCGTTCTGGCTTGCCATACTCCAACCACCACCTCCCGTCGGGTCCCACGACCCGATCTCATCAGTGGTTGGGTATTTCTCTCGGGATTTGGCTCACGAAGTCAGACGCAATACAGGAACATGGAGCAGCAGGTTCTGCTGGACACGATGTGGACACTCATCGCTGCGTTCCTGGTCTTCTTGATGCAAGCGGGTTTCGCAATGCTGGAGACGGGATTCACGCGTCAGAAGAACGCCGCCAACATCGTCATGAAAAACCTTATGGACTTTGGCATGGCATCGCTTGCCTTCTGGGCGGTTGGCTTCGCCCTGATGTTCGGGGCCGGGAACGCATTGTTTGGGACCGCGGGGTGGTTCCTCGGAGGGGGGGAGGCAACCTTCGAATCTCTCTCGTGGGCCACTCCTCCGCTCACCGCGAAGTGGCTGTTCCAAGTCGTGTTTGCCGGGACCGCGGCGACGATCGTGTCGGGGGCCATGGCCGAACGCACGCGATTCCCGGCTTACCTGATCTACAGCGCGCTCATCTCCGGGATCATCTATCCGATATCGGGTCACTGGATCTGGGGCGGAGGGTGGCTCGCGACCCGCGAGTTCCTCGACTTCGCCGGCTCGACGGTGGTGCACTTGGTCGGCGGATGGGCGGCCCTGGTGGGAGCGCTGTACCTCGGCCCCCGGCTCGGCAAGTACTCCAAGGACGGCAAGCCCAGACCGATACCGGGCCACAGCATGCCGCTCGCGCTGCTCGGAGTCTTCATCCTGTGGTTCGGCTGGTTCGGTTTCAACCCCGGCTCGACGATGGCGGCGACCATCTCTATCGCGGATATCGCGGTCACCACGAACCTCGCCGCGGCCGCGGGGGCGCTGGTCGCCATGGCCGTCGTCTGGTTCGTCGGCAAGAAACCCGATGTCGGCATGACCGCCAACGGGGCGCTGGCCGGTCTGGTCGGCATCACCGCGGGCTGTGCGTTCGTGGAGAACTGGGCCGCGGTGGCCATCGGGGGGATCGCGGGTGCGATCGTGGTCTTCTCGGTGATCCTGCTGGACCGCGCCGGCGTCGACGATCCGGTGGGCGCGGTGTCCGTCCACGGCGTGTGCGGCGCGTTCGGGACTCTGGCCGTGGGTCTGTTCGCGTCGCCGAGGCTGATCGAAGCCGCCGGTATCGGTACGCCCGGTCTTCTCTACGGCGGCGGGATGGCGCAACTGGGAGTCCAGGCTCTCGGAGTTGTGGCCGTGGCCGCGTGGGCGATCCCCGGGTCCGCGGTCGTGTTCGGTCTTATCAAGGCAACCGTCGGCTTGCGCGTCAGCACCGAGGAGGAGATCGAAGGACTCGACGTCGGCGAGCACGGGATGTGGGGCTACCCGGACACTTTCCTCGGGACGGATGCAATCCCCACGACGGAGATCGTCGGCAAGGCCCGACTGGAAACGAGACGCCGCGCCGAAGGCGCCGTGGTGCTCGCCCAGGAGGCGACATAGGCACGTCCGTGATCGCCGGGTCAAGCGGGACTCCCCCCAGCCGCGCTTGACCCGGCGCTACCCACTAACGGAGATGAGCTTCTTGGTGGCGAACCCGGCAGAGCACGAGGGCGACGACTGGATCATCGTCGGCGGACTCCATGTGTCGCCGAGTCAGTTCACGGCGACACTAGACGGGCGGGAGTTGCGACTGACCCACAAAGAATTTCTGCTGCTCACGCTGCTGGCGGAGAACCCGGGTCGCCTGCTGAGACGAGAGCGTATTGCCGCAGAAGTGTGGAACGGAGACGCGCCGGGACGAACGATCGACATCCACATCGCGCGCCTGCGGGCGAAGCTGCCTCCCGATTCGATCGCCACCGTCATCCGAATCGGATATCGCTTCGTTCTGGAGTGAGAGCTACTCGCTCGGCTCGTTCTCCTCTTCCTCTTCGGCACCGGGGTGATCGAACGCCTTGTGCTGCTCGAGCTCGGATCGCGAAGTAAAGCGCAGCTCGCAGTACGGACACTGCAGGACATCCGTCATGCTGCATCTCCCTTTCTGTCCCAGAGGGGAACGGCCCCCAGGTGCGACCCTTACATAAAAGCGCTCGAACGGGGGCTCAGACGTTAGGCCGTCTGGGAAGGAACACGGGTGCTCGACGTCTAACTACTTCTTGAACCGCTTGGGAGTTCCTCCGACCAGAGACGACCTGGGAGAGCCGATGGCCCGAATGAGCCCTCGTTTTGTTGTGCCGCTCGCGCTTGCGGGCCTCTCGGCGATGGTGCTTCCGCCGGGGGCCGCATCCGCGGATCCGCCGATCGTGCCGGTCTCGACGAACCTCGGCTGCGATCCACTCGACCCTGCCATCTGCCTCTTTCCGTTTCCAAACGATCACTTCACACTCGCCGACGAGTCGACCGGCACCGGCCTGGAGATCAATCTCAGCCCCCTCGCGATGCCCCGCAGCGGCACCGAGGTGACGGAGGGAGGCGAGGGCAAACCCATCGACCCGACCGAATGGAACCGCAACGACGGGTTCTCTCCGGGATCGATGGTCACGACGCTCGTTCCGGGTCTCGACCTGCACGTGACGTGGGGGACCCAGGACCGCCCGCACGGCGAGGCGGAGCCGAACGAGCCCGGCTACTTCGACCATCGCGACCACATCGCCGACATCGGGCTCTACGCTCGAGAGGACGCTCCCATCGTCATCCTGAACGCCGAGACCGGCGAGCGGCATCCGTTCTGGTCCGAGCTCGACACGCACCCGAACGCGATATCCGCGGGCGAACAGGCGCTCATCTTGCGTCCCGCGGTCAACTTCGAGGAGGGCGCGCGCTACATCGTGGCGCTGAGGAACCTGCTAGCGGCGGACGGGACGATCATCGAGGCCGGACCGGACTTCGCTGCCTACTTAGACGACGAAGGTGAAGACTCGAGGCGACAGGACCACTACAACCGAGACGTCTTCCCTGTTCTCGAACGGGCGGGGATCGATCTCGCCGACCTCTACCTCGCGTGGGATTTCACCGTGGCGAGCGAAGACAGCCTCGCGGAGCGGATACTGCACATGCGCGACGACGCCTTCGGGCGGATCCTCGGCGACCCGGACCTCGCGGATCTGGAAGTTGAGGGGAACGCGCCGGGATTCGTCATCGATTCAGTGTCGGAGTTCGAACACACATGGTCCGACTCACGCGGAACCACCCATTCCCAGCCTTATCGGCGCGTCGAGGGCCGCGTGACCGTGCCGAACTACATGGACCGCATCCAGCAAACCGAAGCTCACTTCAAGGAGCCCGGCACCGCTCCCGGCACCAGCATCCAGTACGACGTGCCCGCGCCGGGCTCCCGCCTCCTCGACATAAACCGGGATGGCTTGCCCGACCAGAATCCGGTCGAGTCGACCGTGAACGCATTCTTCGTGTGCGAGGTTCCTCTGAACGGCCAAGAGAACTTCCCCGGTCTCTACGGCCACGGTCTGCTCGGCCAGGCGCGCGACCAGATCCAGGACTTCCGCCGATCGCCGGGACCGCAGGGTCCGTTCCTGGGGTGTGCCGCCGACTGGTGGGGCATGTCGACGCAAGACGTGCCGACGGTCCTCGGGATAATCGCCGATCTCTCTCTGTTTCCCTCGCTCGCCGACCGAGCGCAACAAGGCTTCCTCAACTTCATGTTCTTGGGCCGCGCGCTCGTCCATCCCGACGGGCTCGCAAGCGACCCAGCATTCCAGCAGGACGACCAATCTCTGCTCGCGACCGACGACCCCGAAGACGGTGCCGGTACCCGCCTGTTCTACGACGGCAACAGCCAGGGCGGGATCATGGGCGGCTCGCTCGTCGCGGTGTCTCCGGACGTCTCTCGCGCCATCCTCGGCGTCCCGGGGATGACCTACTCAACGCTTCTCAACCGGAGCGTGGACTGGGAGGGCGAGTTCGCGGTGCCCTTCTACGAGGTCTACCGCGATCCGCTCGAGCGTCAACTCTCTTTCGCACTCATCCAGATGCTGTGGGATCGCGCCGAAGCGAACGGTTACGCCCACCACATGACCGACGATCCGCTCGCGAACACGCCCCCGCACGAGGTCATGCTGCAGGTCGCCTACAGCGATCACCAGGTCGCCAACGTCGCCGCCGAGGTCGAGGCGCGCACGATCGGCGCGCCGATCATGCTGCCGGGCCTTCCCGACGGGCGGCATTGGGAGATGGATCCCTACTTCGGTCCGACCGCGACCTACCCGTACGACGGCTCCGCGCTCGTCTACTGGGACAGCGGGAACGCTCGTCCCCCGAACGGGAACATCCCGCCCGATCACAATGGCGACCCCCACAGTCACCCGCGCCGGGAGCCCGCCGCGGCGTGGCAGGAGGCCCACTTCCTGCTAACCGGCGAGATGTTCGACGTCTGCGGAGGCGGTGACTACCTGACCTCGCGGCATCCGGACAACGAGGATTCTGCGAGCTGTCATCCGCCGGAGTGGCCTCCGGGCCAACCGCCCCTGATCGAAGGGACCGGCCTGAGGTTCACGGGCGCCAGTGCCTCGTCGGGACAGCACTCGGACCCGACCATCTTCGAGGCGGAGCTGAGCGACTCAGGTGGGGTTCCGATCGCGGCGGCCGAACTCACCTTCGAGCTAGCGAACGAGGACACGAGTCGCAGCTTCGCGGCGACGACCGACCAGGACGGCATCGCCGGCGTGACGCCCACTCTGAGCGAGCGCCCGGGTGACTACGAGCTCACTGTCACCTTTTCCGGCGACGATAACTTCGCGGCCGCCACCGCCGACATGGTTTTCGTCGTCCACAAAGAGGACACGGGCATGACCCTGACCGTCGAGGGCCGTGGCTCGAACCGCACGCTCATCGCCCGGCTCGCCGACGACGACTCGGATGATCCGGTCCCTGATCGCGCCGTCGACTTCTATGGCGACGGCGAGTTCCTGGGCACCGCCACTACCGGGTCGGATGGGACCGCGCGCCTGACCGCGCCCCCGCGCTTCCGAGGAGGCGGACACGACTTCGAGGCCCAGTTCCTCGGCGACGACTTCTATCTCTCGTCTGCCGCGCAACACTCGACGACAACGGGGCCTCCAGGGACGGCAACTTCGTCGCGCGCGCTCGTCTTATAGACGTGCTCTTTTGGCCGTTAACCACCCGTGATGTGGTTTTCGGCAAAAAGAGCACTCGATTGGGATCACGGCCTCACGATGATCCGCACGGGGTCGCCTTCCTTCGTCGCGAGTCGTCGCACTCCATCGGCGACGTCCTCCAGCGCGATGACGTCGCTGATCGATGCCGACAGGTCGAGTCGGCCGGCGGCGAGCAGGCGCACGAGGTCGTCGAGGTGGTGCTTCTGATACCCGAGGTGCCCGAGCACCGCGGTTCTTCGAGTTCCGAACAGCAGAGAGGGGCCGAGCTTGATTGGATCCATCGATAGCCCCACCATCACGGCTCGCCCCCCGCGCGCCAGGCACGAGACGGCCTCTTTGAGGACCGCGTTGGCTCCGACGAGGTCCACTGCGACGTCGAGGCCCGAACCGCCGGTCGCTCGCATCACCTCGGTCGTCGTGTCCGAAGTCGTGGGGTCGATCGCCAGGTCGGCGCCAACTCTCAGCGCGCGCTCGCGCGCGGATGCGAATGGATCGACCGCGACGACCAGGGCCGCGCCGGCCAGCCTGGCGAGTTGCACGGCGTGAGTTCCGAGGCCCCCGATACCCCACAGTCCGACGGACTCGCTCGGTCTCAGTGCGGCGCGGTCGATCAGGGCGGCGTACGGGGTCGCCACCGCGTCCGCGAGGATCGCGGCCTGCTCGGGAGGTACGCCGTCGGGCACGGCCGCAAGCGTGTAGTGGGGGACGGCGACGTATTCGGCCCAGGCCCCGTCGTAGTGGAATCCGAGCAGCTCGAATGCCTCGCATCGATCGAAGTGACCACTTCGACACCGATCGCATACCGCGCAGCCACGCCCGGCCGTGAGCACGACCCGCTCGCCCTCCTTCCATCCGGCGACCGCCTCGCCGGTGGCGGCGATGACTCCGCAACTCTCGTGCCCGGGAATCACGACCGGAATCAGCGGAGGGATCGTGCCGTCGATGAGATGGACATCGGACAGACAGATGCCGCACGCCTCGACCTCGACGAGCACCTCGAGGGGGCCGGGCTGTGGAACGGGGACCTCGGCGAGCTCGAGCTTGCGCTCGCCGGCGACGTAGCGGGCCGCCCTCATCGTCTCGGCCATGCCCCTCCTTTCGGTCGTGGAGTGAGTTTTCTGCTATCTGTTTAGAGGGGTGGAGCAGTCTCTGTCCACCGCGTGACTCTATCCAGGGGGTGGGCAATGGGTCTCGGTCGGCACAATCTCGCAAGGCTGACGGAGGAGTCGTTCGAGCGACACGGGGACCACGAGTCGCTCTTCTTCGAAGGGACGTGGCACCGCTCCGGCGACCTCTTCGAACGCACCAGGCGCCTGGCCGGCGGCTTGATCGAACTCGGCCTCGAGCCGGGGGACCGGGCGGTCGTGATGATGGCCAACTGCCCCGAGATCGGGATTGCATACAACGCTCTGTGGCGGGCCGGCGCTGCGATCACCCCCGCTATCTTTCTGTTGCCCCCGGACGAGCTGCGTCACATCCTCGAGCACTCGGAAGCCCCCGCGATCCTCACCACGCCGGAGTTCGTCGGGACCGTAAGGACTGCGGCCCAGGGAATCGACTCGATCAAGTGGATCATCTCGGCCGGGCCGGAAGAGGACGGCGTCATACCGCTCTCGTCTCTGGAGGGAGCCGCTCCCGCGGAGATCGTCGACCGTCAGGACTCGGATCTCGCCGCCCTCATGTACACGGGGGGAACGACCGGACGAGCGAAGGGCGTGATGCTGAGTCACGAGAACCTCTACTTCTGCGGTGCGAGCTCCTACGAGGCGTCGCACGTGCCGGACGCGAACCGGGTAGTCGTGCCGCTTCCGCTGTCGCATTCGTTCGGTCTCATCGTCACCGTCGTCGGCGCGCACTCGAAGGAGCCGGGGATTGCGGTCGTACAGCGCTGGTTCGACCCCTCGTCGCTGCTCGGGCTCGTTCAAGAGCACCGTATCCAGGGATCGGCGATGGTTCCGTCGATGATCCAGATGTTGCTTGCGCTCCCACTCGAGGACTACGACCTGTCCTCGTGGCAGTACGTCGTGTCTGGAGCGTCCCCCCTTCCCACGGAGGTGGCTCAGGAGTTCGAACGGCGCGTCCCGAGCGTCGAGATCCGAGAGGGCTACGGCCTTACGGAAACGTCCGCAGGGATGACGGTCAACCGGCCGGGTCGCCGCAAGCTCGGCTCGGTGGGCGAGACCAACCCCGGCTTCGAGATCAGGATCGTGGACGATGAAGGAAACGATCTCCCGACGGGAGAGGTGGGCGAGGTCTGTTGCCGGTCGCGCGCGGTCATGGCCGGCTACTGGAAGTCGCCGGAAGCGACCGAACACGCCGTCCGCGATGGATGGTTCTACACCGGGGACCTGGGCTACCTCGATGACGAGGGCTATCTGTTCATCGTGGACCGAAAGAAAGACCTCATCATCAGGGGCGGATTCAACGTCTACCCGCGCGACGTCGAAGATTGCCTGGTCGAGCACTCGGCGGTGGCGATGGCCGGGGTGGTGGGGAAGCCGGATCCGGCGAAAGGGGAAGAGGTGGTCGCGTTCGTCGCGCTCGCTCCCGGGCAGGAGGCCTCGCCGGAGGAGCTCGTCGAGTTCGCCAAGCAGCGGATCGGCGGATACAAGTACCCGCGCGAGGTGCGCATCGTGCCGAACGTACCGCTCACCCCGGTGGGCAAGACCGACCGCAAGGCACTCCGGGCAATGCTCTGATCCAAGCCCGTCAGACGGAGTAGCGGGCGTCGTCCTTGTAGCGGTCCTCGAGCCCCATGAGCTCGTTGAACTCGTCGAAATCCATCATTGTCTCGCCGCCGCCGTCGCTCGAGCGCGCGCGCCGCGGCGTATAGGCCGGAGAGCACGAAGCCGACCGAGAAGAAGCCCATCTCTGCGAGCTCGTCGAGCGAGCAGATCGGGGTCCGGCCCCCCTCGATGAGGTTCACCGTGAGGGGGCCGGGAAGTTCGGCCCCGATACGCCGCAGCTCGTCCTTGGTGCGCGGTCCCTCGACGAACAGCACGTCGGCGCCGGCTTCCTTGTAAAGGCGCGCGCGCCGGATGGCCTCGTCGATGCCGTGAGTCTCGAGCGCGTCCGTGCGCGCCACCACCACGAAGGGATGATCGCCGCGCTCATCTACTGCGGCCCGGATCTTGGCGGCGTGCTCGGGAGCATCGATCACCTCTTTGTCTCGCATGTGCCCGCAGCGTTTGGGCCACTGCTGATCTTCGAGGATCATGCCGCGCGCCCCCATGCGCAGAAGCTCGCCGACCATGTGCTGCACGTTGAGAGGACCGCCGTGCCCGGTGTCGGCATCGACGATGATGCCGATATCGACCGAGCTCGTGACGCGGCGCGCGACGTCGAGAATCTGACTTTGCGTGAGAAGACCGAAATCCGGCTCCCCGAGATACGTCGCCGAGATCGCGTAACCCGTTAGCACGGCAGAGGGGAACCCGGCGCGCTCCGCGAGCTTCGCAGAAAGCACGTCGTAGACGCCGGGGACGATCAGGATGCCGCCGGGCTCCATCTCCGTCCTCCTTACTCGGCCCCGGCCATTGCGCCGGTGAGGAAAACCGACCGCAAGAGATCGTCGCGTCCGCGCAGCTCCTCGGATGGCCCCGAGAAGCGGATCGCCCCTCGCTCGATGAAGTAAGCGCGCGTCGCGATGTCGAGGGCGAGGTCGACGTGCTGATCGACGATCAGAACGGCCACGCCCTCGCGATTGAAGCGACGGACGATCTCGAGCAGCCCCTCGACGATCTTGGGACCGAGCCCGAGCGAAAGCTCATCGATAAGCAAGAGATCGGGGTCCATGATGAAGGACTTGGCGAGGGTCAGCATCTGCTGCTCGCCCCCCGACATGCTGCCCACAACCTGTTTGCGCCGATCCGCAAGCATCGGGAGGAACTCGAACACCTTCTCGATCATGTGCTTGCGTCGCGCCTTGTCCTTGCCGTAGAGAAAGCCACCGATTTCGAGATTCTCGTAGACGGTCATCCCGGGAAACACGCCGCGGCCCCCGGGCATCTGCACGATCCCGCGACGCACGACCTCGGCCGGGCGCTCGCCGACGATGGACTCGCCGTTCCACTCGACGGTCCCGGTCGCGGGCGGGAGCACCCCCGAGATCACCCTCAAGATGGTCGTCTTGCCGGCGCCGTTGGTGCCTAGCAAGGCCACGATCTCTCCGTCACCGACCTCGAGGTCGATGCCGAACAACACCTGGATCGGTCCGTACAAGGCGTTGATGCCCTCAAGCCGAAGCACGGGACTCCCTCCGGGTGCGGCCGAGATAGGACTCGAGCACGAGATCGTCGGCGACCACGTCGTCGGGCGAGCCCTCCGCGATGACCTTTCCGAAATCGAGCGCGTAGATTCGTTCCGCGGTGCTGAGGAGGAGCCCCATGTCGTGCTCGATCAGAAAGATGGAGCAGCCGAGCTCGTCCCGGAGTCGCTTCAGCATCGGTCCGAGCGCCTCGACCTCTTTCTGCTGGATGCCCGACGCCGGTTCGTCCAGGAGCAAGACCTGGGGGCGGAGCGAGAGCACGGTAGCGAGCTCGAGAAAGCGGAGGGTCCCGTAAGAGAGGAGGTTCGGGTAGTGGTTCCGCCACGGCCTCAGATCGACGAGATCGAGGATCTCCTCCACTCTCCTGCGGGCCTCGTCCTCATCCCGTCGCCACGTGGGCAAGCGGAGCATGGCCGCAAACGATCCGCTGGACAGATGGCGGTGCTGGGCCACCAACAGGTTCTCGTACACGGTGAGGTTGCGGAACAGCTTCACGTGCTGAAAGGTTCGGCCGATCCCGGCGGCGACGCGTTCGTACGGCAGCAGGTGCGAGATCTCGTCTTCCTTGAACAACAACCGCCCGTGGTTCGGTTTCAGAAAGCCACTGATGACGTTGAACAGCGTGGTCTTGCCGGCGCCGTTTGGTCCCAGCAACCCCACGATCTCGCCGGGCCCGACGCTGATGTCGACCTCGTCGAGCGCGGTGATCCCGCCGAAGCGGAGCGAGACGTCGCGGGTCCGAAGCAGTGTCGTCACGAGAGCCTCAGGAACAGATAGGCAACCCCGACGTTGACGACCACGATCCCCACCGTGACCGCGATGCCGACCGCGGGTCGCCGGCGGGTGAGGGCGACGAGGATGTTCCCGACCTGGACGATCCCTCCCGGCCGGAACAGCAGAAACAGGATCAGCAGCAGCGCGGCATAGATCCCGAAGAACGCGAAGAAGAACTCGGCCCCCTGGAAGACCTGCTGTTGGACGACCAGCGTTACCGCGCCGAAGAACGCGCCGATCGCGCGGTCGATACCGCCGATCACGACCAGGGTCACCAGCAGGATCGAGGTGGTCTCGGCCAGCGGCGACTGGAAGGCCTGCGGAGTGACGTTGATGAGGAGCATGGCGAGAAACGCCCCGCCCACTCCGGCGAGCATCCCTCCGATGGTGAACGCGACCAGCTTGGTCTTGTAGACGTTGATGCCGATCGCTTGCGCCTCGAGCTCGTTGTCCTTCACCGCAAGCATCGCTCGGCCCAGACGCGACGTGCGGAGTCCCTCGACCATCCACACCAGCAGGAACACCACCGCGAGCAGAAGAACGTAGAACGCCGCGTCCCCGGACAGGTCGAGAAAGCCGATAGCGGGTCGTTCTACGAGCCAGCCGATATCGCCTCCGGTGGCGCGATCCCAGGTGAAGAAGGTCTCGCCCAGCGCGTTGGCAAACGTGAGCGTCGCGATCGCGAGATAGAGACCCTTGAGGCGCACCGCCGAAATCCCGACGAGCAGCGAGATCGGAAGCGTCGCCAATGCCGCAAAGGGAACTGCGAGCCAGAAGGGCCATCCCCACGATGCCATCGCGGCCCCCGCTGACACGGCACCGATCCCCGCGAACGTGTAGGGCATGAGCGAGATCAGCCCCGCGTAACCGGTCACGACGATGACCGAGAGGCCGAGGATGGCATAGACGAGCGCGTACTGACCGACGAAGAAGCCGAAGTTGCCGAAGGGTATCGGCAGCGCGGCGAGGACCGCGAGCCCGGCCAGCCCCACCATTTGGGCCCGGCTGAGGCCGCGCTTGCGCGGCGGAGTCGTCGGCGGGGCCTCGGTTACGACCTCAGCTCGCTCCGCCTCGACGACAGTTTGCGCGCTCATGTCTCGAGCGCCTCCAGCTCCTGAGAGGTCGCGAAGAACCTCTCGGTGCGAAGCAACAGCAAGGCGACGATCAGCAGCGCGGCGACGACCGAGCGCAGATCAGAGAAGGGCTTCGGGGCGAGGATTATCAGCTCGCGCGCCAGACCGAAGATAAAACCGCCGGCGAGTGCCATCGGGAGATGAACGAGGCCCCCGACGAGGGCCGCGCCGAACGCCGGTATCAAGAGTGTCCCGAGCGGAGTGAGGTCGAACGTCGTGATGAGGCCCCCTCCTTCTCCCGCGACGTGGGGGAGGACGAGCAGCAGCGCGAGGGCCGCGAGGGCGGAGCCGATGGCCCACGCGATCGACGAGTAGCGGACCGGGTCGATGCCCGCGAGCGCCGCGGCCTCCCGGTTCTGGGCCACCGCTCGCAGCGCGCGCCCGGTGCGGGTGAGCCGGAACCACACCAGGAAGCCGAACGCAACCCCGACTGCGACGCCGAGCGTGATCAGCTCGGTGGAACGAACGGTCACGCCCGCGACTCGGAAGTTGCTCGTCGGCAGCCATCCCCTGAGCTGAGTGAACTGCTGGAAGCCCAGCACCATCGCCCCGAGAGACGAATAGAGCTGCGCGATCCCTACCGCGATCAGGATGACGACAATCTGGTTCGCTCGGGACACGCGTCGGAAGACGAGCCGGTACGCGGCGACGCCGCTGAAGACGCCTACTGCGAGAGCGATGACGACCGCCACGTAGGTAGGAACGCCGGCGCCGGTGAGCAGCGTGTAGGCGACCACCGCAAGCATCCCTATGGCCCAATGAGCGAAGTTCATGACGCCCGTGGTCCGATAGATGAGCACCAGCCCGAGCGCAAGCAGCCCGAAGACCGCCCCCGCGGACAAGCCGAAGGCGGTCACTTCGACAAAGGGCTGGGCCGCGAGCGTCATGTCTTGACGAAGGCTCTGTAGACCCAGTCGATGGTCTTGAGCGGTTGCGTCCGGTGCAGACGCCGGCCCCACGAGAAGCGTTGCAGCCAGCGCGACATCATGAAGAACCACAACAGCGCGCCGGCGGCGAGGATCGCGGGCACCAGGCCGAGACCGGTCGCGACTTCGTAGATGCGAACCTCATCGGGTTCGGGCGCGGCCACCGGCGCGGGTGGCTGCGTCGTTCTCGAGCCTCCAACTGTGGTCGGGCCGAGATTTGGGCCGCTCCCGAACCCGCCCCCGAGACCGAGGCCGTCGCTCTCGCCTCCACCAAAGCCGAGGTCGCCGCCCCCTCCGCTCGGGTCGAGCGGAGCGAACAGGAAAGAGTCACCACCCCCGAAGCTCGCGTACAACTCGACCCCGCCGAAGAACGCGCTCTGCTCCGCGCTTCCGAAATGGAGGCCGGGGGCGACGATGGTGAGCTGCCCTCCATCCCTTGCGGCTTCAACGTAAGGTTCCGCGACCCCCACGGAGAACCCCGGCCCGGCGACGGTCTTTCCGGGTGGAAGCGTGACCGGTCGGCCCCCGATCCTCGTTTCCGAGAGTGTCGTAGTCGCGCGCCATTCCAGACCCTGCCGGGTGCCGTCGGAGACGAACCTGACATGGGTGACCAGCGAATCGACCTCGAACCGATCCTTTCCGTATGAGAGTCCTTCGACGAACGCTTTCATGCGGCCGACGATCGTGCCGGAGCGCTCGCGCAGGTCGACGATTGCACGGGCTCGCTCGGCGTTGATGCCGAGGCCGAACTGACATTGGCGCTCGAAGCATTCGGCGAGATGGTAGGTGCCCGGCCGTTCGTGGGAGCGGGAGAGGAAGTGCTCGTACGCGTTCTCATCGACCTCGCCCTCGTCGTTCTCGGGATGACAACGCTCCTCGTAGGCAGGGAGATTGCTGAACGCTTCGCTCTGCGTGTGCCCTTCGGGCTCGGCCCGCCCCGAGAGGTCGACGAACAAGGAGGAGGCGAGCCCCCCGGCCTCACTGAGGCCGCTCAGGTTGGAGAGCTTGCCCAATGAGAGCAGCCGGTTGATGCGCACGGGAAAGGACTGCGGGGGAGAGTCCTCGGGACCGGCGCGGTCGCCGGCACCGCCCTCGGTGGGCGAGGCCTCGGCCGGCGGTTTCGCCCTGGGGGCTTTCCCCCTTCGCCCGATGGCGATGGATTTCGGGCAGTTCTTCTTGTGGTTGTACTTGCTCTCGTCGCACTGATAGGGGTCTTCTTCGGGATCGCATTCGGGAAGCGCCTCGATGACCTCCTTGCGGAGCGATGCCTTGTAGGCGTAGGAGCGCGCCTCCTTTATCGAGTACGTGAGCTGGGATGGAGCCGATCGCGCCGGTGGAGCAACCGAGGTCTGCGACAGCCCAATCAGGATCGTCAGAATCCCGAGCGCGGCGCGGCGTCTCACGGGGTCAGTTCCTCACCAGCCGGGCGGGAACTCCCATGTCCTTGAGGGTCACGAATCTCCCGGACAGATCGTCGAAGAACGGCTCGCGGTTGTTTCCGGTGAAGCTGACGAGCCACACGCTCTTGCCGCCGAAATGATCGTCTGGCGACGTGTTGAGGATCGGCCCGATGCCCGCATCCCAGTTATTGAGCGTCTCGAGTGTGTGGCCGAATTTCTCGCGAGACAGATCGGGGCCGGTCATCGTGAGCCACAGCGCGATGCCACCGGTGATCGCAGCCGGTCCGTAGGTGAGAATGTCCTCCGGCTCGCGGCTCAGGTACTGATTGCGCGTCTCGCGCAGCGCCTTAGCGGCGGGGAACTGGTCGGGGCTCGCCCACGGGATGCACGGGAGCGACGCGCAGTTGGTGGTCATGCCCTCGCACGCGTCCGAGCACAGATCGGCGAGGGTCGTGATCCAGCAGGACAGCCCGGTGCAGCTCCAGTGAACGTCGTTGTCGGCCGGTCGCCAGCCCTGGCTCTCGGCTTCGAGTGCGCCGAACACCGCATTGAGCGCGTCCAGCACGATGACCCCATCCGGACTCCGGCCGCCGTAGCAGGTACGCAGAGCGGCTATCTCCGACCGCATGCCGTTGGAGGCTTCCTGCGCCTTCTTGAACACGACACAGTCTTCCGGGATCGGATGGTCGAGGTGGGCCGCCACGCGACGCGCGACCTTGACTGCGTTCTGGGCCGTCGTGGGGTCGGCGAGGATCGCCAGTCGCTCCTTGTTGAGCTTGTTGATCTGGTAACCGACGTCTATACCGGTCGCGACCAGCGGATCGGTCCCCGGTGCGAAGTTCCACGGCGCGAGTGCCGGGAGCCGCATCTCGGAGAAGTAGCACCACACGGTTGGAACGCCTTTGTCGTTCTGGTACTGGGTCGCTGGCCCCATCAGGCTGCTCTGCAGGTAGCAGTCCCGGACCAAGAACACCTTCTCGACGTCGATCAGACGCCGCATCCCCGCGAGCGCCTCCTCGGGCGTGGCGTTCTGCATCGAGAAGATCTCGAGCTCGACCCTGCGGCCGAAGATCCCGGGCCGAGTCGGGCATCCCCAGTTGAGCTCGCTGTAGGCGCCGCCGATCGTGTCCTGGCGGTTCATCGTCTGCTCGACCGTGACCCGCATCACCCGGGCGACCTGCTCGCCGAGCGGTCGCAGTGCTCCGGTCAGCGGAATGATGGTCCCTATCTTGAGGGTGTCCGCGGTGAACCCGTGGTCTGGGTTGGAGTTCGTCGCGCACTTCTCGGCTCCGGCCGGCCCCGCTGCCGCAACCCCGTTAGGCCCGCCGCCCGGCCCCTGCCCTGCGAGCCTCACGCGTCTTGCGCCACCTTTGGACAGCGCCGGTCCGGACTGCTCCGCGTCGGCTCTCGCCGCCGTGCCCTCCTGCGAGCGCGTCTCGACCAGAACGGCATTACCGGTGCAAGCGAGGATCACCATCGCAAAGCTCGCCACGATCGCGGTGAACATGCGGCCCTTCATTGCAAGTTCCCCTTTCTCAGGTCGAGTTCTCGAAGGATCCCCGCAAGCGCGCCGAGCGTGAGAGCCACCGCCGCGATCAGGAGGCACCACGCTCCCCAGCCGAAGCCGGAGTGGTACGCGACGAAGTCCAGATTTGCCTGGGCGCGTGCCGAGGCGGCCATGGCGGTGGCCTGCTCGTCGATGGCGGGGAGATGCCAGGCGATGATTCCCGCGAGCGTGAGAGATGCGAGGACCGGCGCAAGCTTGAAAAGGACTCTGGAGGCGAACCAGAGAAGAGAAGCGATCGCCGCGAGTGCCCCCACAGCGGCGACCACTCCGCCGATCGGATCCGAGTAGCCCATGACCGCGGCGACCTCTTCGGGTGGGAGACCTTCGCTCGACACGGTGGTGGCGCGGACCCAATTCCCCAGGCCCCCGGCGAGAGCGAGTATGCCTCCGGTGGCGGTGAGCGAAGGGGCGAGCTTCGCCGAGAGCGTCCGGTAGGCGGTCGGCGCCGCGGCCCGGTCGGAGGCCTCGTCCGCCGTGGCCTCATCTGCCTTGTGCCGCCGTCGGAATGAGAGCGCGCGGGGCCACTTGAGGTTGCGGGAGACCCTCGCCTTACCGATGACCTCGCCTATGACGGCGCGCACGCTGCCCGCCCCCTTTTGCCTGCCCCGTTTCCGGAGGGGCGCCCCTCTTTTTTTCGCCCTCCAGGATGTTTCTCTAGGTACCCCTCGACCTCCTTCCTACGCCCCACCCGGCCCTTGCCCTCCGGGGGCGGCGGGCGCAGGCCCCACGACGCCCGACTACACGCCGGCGTCGGTGGGTAAGAGGACTCCGTATGGCGCTGAGAGCCCACAACATCGTTGCCGCGTTCTACGGGGAGAGGAAGAGCGAGGAGGTCGTACGCGCCCTGAAGGACGCCGGCATCTCACCCTCCAAGATCTCAGCGGGCGAGTCTGAAGACGAGGCCCTCGTGTCCAAGGCCGAGATGCGGGAGGAAGTCGAGAGGGCATGGGGCGGCCCGGGCCTCTCGCTCGGGACCGAGCACCAGATAAAAGGGGGCCACCTGACTTGGATGTAGGTCAGATCCAGCCCAACTGAGCCCCAAAGCCTTGCCTGGCAAGGAACCCGTGAGTAACGGGCGGAAATCCAAGATGCGCGCAGGGCACGCCCCTAGGTTCGGGGTGCAGAAAACCACCGGACCTGGAGGTCGTGCCCATGCGCGTCACCACAGCATTCAAGCATCTTCTGCGTCTGCCCGGCGTCAATGTCCGGGCGGTCGACTTCCTCGCCGACCGCGTCGTCGTGACCGTCGCCCTCAAGAGAAGGAGGCTGGTGTGCCCGCTGTGCGATCACTCCACCGGGGCGCGCCACAACGACCAGGCCGTCGATTCGGTGTGGCGCCATCTCGACCTCGGCTGCTGGCGTCTGGTGATCAAGGCTCGCTTGCGGAGGCTTCGCTGCCCCTCTCACGGCGTGCGGGTCGAAGGTGTGCCGTTCGCCCGTCACAACTCGGGGTTCACGCGCGACTTCGAGTGCCTCGCCGCGTGGCTCGCGGTCAAGACCGACAAGAGCTCGATCGAGCGCCTGCTGCGGGTCGCCTGGCGCACGGTCGGGGCCATCGTCGAGCGGGTCGTCGCCGACGAGCTCGATCCCGGTCGTTTGAACGATCTCTTCGAGATCGGCATGGACGAGATCGCGTGGCGCAAGCGCCACAAGTATCTGACGCTCGTCTCCAGCCACCGCAGCGGCAAGGTGGTGTGGGGAGCGGAGGGCAAGGATGCCAAGGCAGCCTCGAGGTTCTTCGATGACCTCGGACAACAGCGCTCCTCCCAGCTCACCGCGGTGTCACTCGACCTCGGCAAGGCCTATCCCAAGGCGGTGAGGACACACGCCTCCCAGGCGACCATCTGCTGGGACCCCTTCCACGTCGTCGCGCTCGCCACCAGGGCGCTCGACGACGTCAGACGCGACGCGTGGAACGACATGAGAGACCAGGACGGCGAGCTCGCCAGGAAGTTCAAAGGTGCGCGCTGGTCGCTGATGAAGAACCCCGAGAACCTCAATGACAAGCAAGCAGTCCAGCTCGATCGGATCCGGCGCGCGGGCGGGGCGGCGTGGCGCGCCTACACACACAAGGAGGCGGTGCGGGAGATCTTCCAAGGCGACCTCGATGAGGAGGATGCCTCGGAGTTGATCGACCGGGCGATCTCGAGATGCCAGCGAAGCCGGCTAGAGCCGTTCGTGAAACTTTCCCGAACCCTTCGGGAGCACAAGGAGGGCATCTTGGCTTCGATCCGGCTCGGAATCAGCAACGCCCGCGCCGAGGCCCTCAACACGAAGGTTCGGAACATAATCCGACGCGCCTACGGGTTCCATTCCGCGGAGGCTGCCATCGCGCTCGTAATGCTCGCGTGCGGCCCTATCGAGTTGCTTCCACCTCATGAGAAGGCCGTGGTTTGACCTACATCGATGTCAGGAGAGCC
>JBOGXF010000171.1:0-9791 GCA_050694275.1 Actinomycetota bacterium
GATGAGGACTTTGGCGCTCACCGGCGTGATCGTCGCCCTGCTGGTTGGGGGGTCGGCCGCCGCGGCCGGCTCCGAGGCCGGGCCCCGCTACGTCACCTCCGACCCCGAGCCCGGCGAGCAGAGGGACAATCCCCCGGACGAGGTCACGATCACCTTCAGCGAGCCGCTCGACGACTCCTCCCGGGCCCTGATCCTCGACGCCTGCGACCGCAGGATCGACGACCGCACGAGCGAGGTCTTCGCCAACGAGCTGTCGATCGGGATCGCCACGACCCCGGCCGGCGAGTATCGGGTCTTCTACGAGGTGACCGGCGTCGGCGGGGCGACCGGTACCACCCAGGGCGCGTTCGGCTTCGAGGTCACGACCGGGCCGAGCTGCGGAGTCCACGACGGGCACGGCGGAAACGGGCACGGCAAGCACGGTGGGGGCGGCGACCACGGCGGGGGCGGCGACCACGGCGAAGACGGGGACCACGGCGGAGCCGCCCATGACGGCGATCACGACGCGACCGCCGGGGATCATGCCGATCATTCGGCTATGTCCGCCGGGGCGCACGACGGCCACGGCGGCCAGACACACGAGGGCGGACAGAAACAGAAGGGTCGGCACGGCGAGCACCGCGACCGCGTCGGGGCCCAGGAGCTTCAGGCCGAGCCCAGGGCCGACCTCGCGGCCGCCCCCGGTGAGGCCGAGGCCGACGGCACGGCCCTCGTCCTCGGGCTCGGGCTCGCCGTCGCCATTGGGATGCTCGGGGGCTGGTTCCTCAGGGTCTCGACTCCGAGCTGACCGCGGCCCCCCCGGACGCCGCGTCCTGACGCGTGCGCGCCTGGCCGGTCAGGATGCCGGTGATCCCCATGATCGCGAGCCCGATGGCGAGCTCCGCCGCGATGGTCTTGCGAAACAGCGGCTGCGCTCTGGTCGGTCGCCCCGCGGCCAGCGCCTCGATCATCTGATGCCTCAGGTAGAAGTGGTTGACCCCGCCGATTGCGAGGAGCAGCCCGAAGACCCCGATCTTGACGGTCAGAACCTGCCCGTAAGCCGTCTCGAGCATGTCGCCGAGCGCGCCCACGTTCAAAAGCGAGTTGATCGTCCCGGTGATCGCGGCGACCGTGATCGACACGAACGCGACCTGTGAGAACCGCAGGACCGAGGGCGCGAGCAGAAGCAGCCGGTCGGCCGGAGTGCGCCCGATCCACCCATCGGGCAGAGCCACCGCCAGCACGATGATGCCGGTGAACCACGTCGCCACCGACACGAGGTGGACGACGTCGTTGACGATCGCCACGACCCGCGGTGACGCCACCGCCGCGTGGCCCGAGAAGGTGCTGGTCGACAACAGGGCGAGCCCGAGACCGGCCCACGCGACCCACCACAACGTCGTCGGGCCGTCGTGCCTCCCTCCCAGCCCGCCGAGCGACCACTGCTGGATTCGGCCCAGCAGCAGCACCGCCAGCGCCGCGAGCAACGGGAGGCGGAGCAGATACCAGCGCCCGAAAGACGTGTCGGCGACCGCCGCGACCGCGGAGCCGCTGATCTCTCCGCCCTGCAGCGACGAGAGGAGGATGACCTGAAGCACGAGGCCGATGCCGGTGGCGACCGCCGAGGCGATCAGCGCGGCTCCGGCGAGACCCCCGAACCGGGCCATGAGCCGCGTGCGGCCATCCGCCCAGTCGCCCGCCGGCAACGAGCCAAACGCCGGGCGGATCACCAGCAGCAGCACCGGTACGAGCCCGAACACGATCGCGTTGGCCGCGAACGAAGTGAAGCGGACGAAGGTGAAGGCGATGGATCTCAGCGTCTCTTCGATCTCTACCGCGCCCCTCCTGGGATACTTGTCGCCGACGGCCCGTCCCCCAGGGCCCGCGGAGGGAGTCTCCCATGACGGCAGCGCAAGTCATCTTGGTGGCGGTGACCGCGGCCCTCGTGGCCGTGTTCGCGATGCTGCTGGTCGCCACGATTCTGCGGGCCCGGGGCCGCGACGACGAGGCCCCTTCGAAAGACGAGAAATAACCGGCACTTCTGTCGCTTTGCGCAACATATGCGCCGCCATCCGACCCCTCGGTTGCACAAAGGGACATTTGGGCCGGGGGCGGCTTAGTCGCGGAAGCCTTTGGCCGCCTCCTCGACGGTTGGGGCGATCGACACGCCCTCTCCGAAGCCGGTGATCGTGAAGAGCTTGAGGTGCTGCTCACGCGTGCACGCGATGGCGAGATCTCCGCCCGCCTCGCGCAGGCGCCGGACCCCGCCCATCAGCGCGCCGAGGCCTGAGGAATCCATGAACGGCACCCCGTCGAGATCGACCACGACGCGGGTGGTCTCCTCCTCGACCATCCTGCCCAGCGCGTCGCGCAGGGAGCCGACCGTGTAGACGTCGAGATCGCCCGTGGGGCGCAGAACCCGGTAATCGGCGGAGTCCTCGATCTCGATCTCTACCTTCTGCTGTGCCACTGGCTCTCTTCTCCTCTCGTCGGCACGCCTTCCTGAAGGGGCGCGCCCTGAAACTCGAGAACGAGCATGGTGAGGTCGTCGTCCAGCTTACCGGCCGCGAACCGCTCGACCTCCTTGACCAGCTCGTCTCCCAACGCCTCGCCATCGAGCGGCGCGAGTCGCGTGAGCGCCTCCGCGAAGCGATGGTCTCCGAACACCTCACCCTCCGGCGACTTGGCCTCTAGGAAACCATCTGTGTACAACACGAGACGATCGCCGGGCTCCAGCTTGACGATCGCCTCCGCGAGACCGGGGTCCTCGAACCATCCTAAGGCGCGGTTGCGGGGGCCCTCCAGGTAGTAGCCCCTGCGCCCATCGGTGGTCGCCGCTTGTGCCCTCAAGAGAAAGGGGGCCGGGTGGCCCATGTTGAACCAGGTCGCTTCGCCCGTCGTGGAGTCCATCACCGCGTAGACCGCGGTGGTGAAGGAATCCGGGTCGGTGGCCTCTCGCAACGCTTCGTTCGCGCGTTCGATGATGCGCTTGGGCGTGGCGCCGAGACGGCGCTCGGCGCGTAACACCGACAGCGCGACCGTCGCCATCAGCGCGGCGGCGATGCCCTTGCCGGACGCGTCGCCGACCGCGACCGTCAGCGTGTTCGCACCGGAATCGACGTCGAACCAGTCGCCGCCGACCAGGTTGGCCTGGCGCTGTACCGAATACAGATGCGCGCCGCTGATCTCGGGCATCGTCCTTTGCAACAGGTTCTGCTGAATCGACGCGGCGATCTCGAGCTCGCGATCCTGAAGGGCGAGCTGTTGAAGTCGCTTGAGCCCCGACTGCATCTCGCTAAAACGCAGGGCGAGCTCTTCGACCTCGTCGCCCGAGCGGATCGCGATGTCCTGATCCAGGTCGCCGCGACCGATGCCGCGCGCGGCCTCGACCAGGTAGCCGATGTTGGAGGACAGCCGGCGCGGCAGGAAGAACGTCAACGCGGTTCCGAGCCCGAGCGCCCCGATCACGACGAGGGCGAGGATGAGCACCGCCTGATTCGCCCGGCGTCTGAGGTCTGACTCGGCCCCCGCTACCTCGAGGCGCTGCCCGCTGCTCAGCCGGGCGCCGAGCGTCTCGATCTCGGTGACGAGCGGGGTGCCCTCCTGGCCCAGCAGCGCGAAGGCGTTGGCCTTGAGTCCCTCTTCGGCGAGCGGGACGACGTCGTCGTCGACGAGCACGTGGAAGGCGTCGCCGGCCGCGATCAGCGCCCTGAGATCGGCGCGCTCCTCCGGGTCGGTGAGCAGGTCCATGGCTTCCTCCTGCGCGACCTCCGCGGTCGCGACCTCGCGCCGGTACTGCTCGAGCAGCCCGAGCTGGCCGCTCTGGATGAGGAATCCCCTGACCGCGGCCGACTGGGCCGTATAGGAGCGAACGATCTCGTCGACCGTGGCGAGGGCCGGGATCGATTCGTTGAACACGGTGCGTTGCACCCCGCGCAGCGACGCCAGCAACGACAGCATGACCCAGCCCAAAAGAACGATGAGGATCAAAAGAAGGCCGAAGCCGCCGGCGATCTTGCGCCGCAGGGACAGTCTCACCGTCTAAGTATCCTGCACAGTGGGCCGCCCGGTGATGAGAGGCAGGTTTTGGCGAGTGAAAAGCAAGCATCGCAAGGCCGCAGGGAGCGTGCGTACCTGGAAGGTACGTGCGCGACCGAGAACGCCGCGAGGCGCCGGCTTTTCGCCGCCACAACCGCCGAGTTGTTACCGGGCGGCCCACCTATGAGACGCCTGTTTTGGCCTGCCCTGGGAGCGGCCGCCCTCGGGGCCTATGCCCTCTACGAGCCGCGCCGCTTCCGCCTTTCGATCCGCGAGCTGCCGGTGAGCGAGCCCTGCCCGCCGTTGTCGATCCTTCATGTCTCAGACACTCATCTGTCTGCGCGCTCGAAAGCGCTCCGGCGCTGGCTCGATCGCCTTGTCGACGACCTCCCCGAGACGCCCGACATCGTCGCGGCGACCGGCGACCTCATCCAGGACGAGTCCGGGATCGACGAGGTCATCGACTCCTTCGCCCGGCTCGAAGCGAGGCTCGGGCGGTTCTATGTGCTCGGCTCGCACGATTACTTCGCGTCTGAGTTCCAGAGCTATTTCAGATACGTCACCGGCCGGCGGTCGATGATCCGAGCCCGTCGGCTTCCGACTGACCGTCTCGAGACCGGGCTGCAGAACAAGGGGTGGATCTCGCTCGGCAACCGCACCGAAATGCTGGCGACCCAGGCGGGGGGGGTGCGCGTGGCGGGCGTCGACGATCCCTACCTCGGCTGGGATCGCACCGATCACATCGAGCGGCGGCGGGACGAGGTTCTCGCCGTGGGGCTCGTCCACTCCCCGGACGTCGTCTCGGAATGGGTGCTGAACTCGTTCGACGTCGTGCTGGGCGGGCACACGCACGGGGGGCAGGTGCGCCTACCGGGCATCGGCGCGATCGTGACCAACTGCACCCTCCCGACCGGGCTGGCCGGGGGCGCGCATCGAATCGGTGATTCGTGGCTTCACGTGAGCCCGGGGCTGGGGGCCGGGAGGTTCTCGCCCATCCGGTTCAACTGTCGACCGGAGGCCACCCTCTTGCGGCTCAGACCGGCTTAGGGGCCCTTAGGCGCGAGGAGCTTTCTCCGGGTGGGACGCGTCGGTGAACTCGCGGAACACCCCGGTCACGAGAAACGCCACCTGCTCGCCGATGTCGACCGCGTGATCGCCCATGCGCTCAAGATAACGGGACACGAGAATGAGCTTGGTGGCCCATTCGAAGCTCTCGTCGTCGACGTAGTCCTTGAGGTCGTCGAGCATTCCGCGGTTGAGACGGTCGAGCGCGTTGTCCCGGCCCGGCAACTCCTCGGCAAGCTCGGCGCTTCGCTGCGCGAACGCCGACAGGGCGGTGTCGAGCATCCCGATGGCGTGCCCACCCATCTCCTGCAGCCGGGTCACCATCGGCGAGTTCGAGGGGTAGGGATCCTGGTTCTGGACGAACTTGGCGATGTTGACGCACAGGTCGCCGATGCGCTCGACGTGCATGTTGGAGTGCAGGATCGCGCTCACGAGCCGGAGATCGCCGGCCACGGGGGCCTGCAGAGCAAGGACGTTGAGAATCCGCTCCTCGGCGGCGAGGTACACCTCGTCGACGCGGTCGTCCTCCTCGATCACGCGCGCCGCAAGGTCGACGTCGCGGCGAGCGACGGCCTCGAGCACTCGCTCGATCTGCTTACGAACGAGGCCGCCCTCGCCGAGCAGCTCTTGCTCGGCGATCCCCAACTCCTCGTGGAAGCTCACCCGCACCATGGCTCCACCATATCCGGCTCCCCCACGGGGGCGCGAGGTTATGAGTTGACGTACAGATGAACGTTGCGGGAAATGACGCGCTCCTTTACCTCCGCCTCGCCCGCTGTAGGAGCGGCCGGCACTAGACTTCCGGCTGGAGACTTTGACTACGAAATGAACGAAGCCATCTTGTTCTTCATCGCCCTGCCGGCCCTCCTCGCCCTGGTCGTTTGGCTTACGAGACGACCGCGCGGGGCGGCTCCCGCGCCGCGTGAGCGACTCGAGCGCGCGTCCGATCCCGCACCGAACGGCGGTCCCGGTCCCGCCGACCGCCAGACGAGGGAGATCCTCGAGCAGATGGACGACGGCATCCTTGTCCTGAACGAATCGTTGACTCCGACCTTCGCCAACCGCCTGGCCCGGACCCTGCTCGACATCCGGTCGCCCGCCTTGCCCCCGATCGTCCCGGTGGACGGGATTCTGTCGGTCGCCCGCCGGGCGCTCGCAGAGGACACCACGGTCCAAGACATCGTCACCCTGTGGCCCCAGCAGACCAAGCTGAAGGTGCACGCAGCGCCCCTCGTCGCGCAGCAAGCGGTGGTGGTGGTCATGCGCGACGTCACCGAGGAGATGCGCACTCAGCAGATCCGGCGTCAGTTCGTGGCGAGCGCGTCCCACGAGCTCAAGAGCCCGGTTGCGGGCATGGCGGCCCTTGCGGAGGCGCTCCGCCAGGCGATCCTCGACGATCCCGGCAAGGCCGATCGCTTCGCCGAACGGATCGCGCACGAGTCCGAACGGCTCGCCCGGCTGATTAACGACCTGCTCGACCTGTCCAGGCTCGAAGATCCGCTCAATGTGTCGATCGGATCGATCGATCTGTCCGCGGTCGCCCGCTCGGAGCTCGAGGCGATCGGTGCCCAAGCCCGCGACAAGAACCTGACGCTGGAGTCGAGCATCGAGCCCGGCATCTACGTTCGCGGCGACGGGCACCAGCTTGCCCTCGTGGTCAAGAACCTGCTCGACAACGCGGTCCGCTATACGCCCGAGGGAGGTGCCGTGAAGCTCGAGGTCGCCAGGGATGACGGCGCCGCGACCATCACTGTCGAAGACGACGGCATCGGCATTCCCTTGCGGTCGCAGGCGCGCATCTTCGAACGCTTCTATCGCGTCGACAAAGACCGCGCACGCGAGAGCGGTGGGACCGGACTCGGGCTGTCGATCGTCAAACATGTCCTGGAGATCCACGGCGGCCACATCGCGGTAAAGAGCGAGTTGGGCGAAGGCTCGGTCTTCACAGCCCGGCTTCCGCTGACGGAGCCTTCCGAGGGAGTCAATGCGTCTCCCATTGCCATCTGACCGGAGGTAGGTGTGCCCAAGATCCTACTGATCGAAGACGAGCAAGGTCTCGGCGAGGCCCTCGTCTACCAGCTCAAACGCGAGGGCTACGACGCCGACTGGCAGACCGACGGCGCCGCCGGCCTGCAGAGCTTCAAGGTGTCGGGCGCGGACCTGGTCCTGCTGGATCTCATGCTCCCTGGCCTCTCGGGCGAGGAGATCTGCAGGGAGATCCGGCGATCCTCCGCGGTCCCGATCATCATGCTGACTGCGCGCGACGCCGAGATCGACAGGGTCGTCGGGCTGGAGCTGGGGGCCGACGATTACGTGACCAAGCCGTTCTCCAGCCGCGAGCTCCTCGCACGGATCAAGGCCGTGCTGCGGCGCTCCTCCAGGGACGGGACGGGATCCGACGGCGTTCTCGAAGCGGGAGGCATCCGCCTCGATCCCGATCGTTTTGAAGCCACCGTCAACGGAGATCCGGTCCACCTCCCGCGCAAGGAGTTCGAGTTGCTCGAGCTCCTCATGGAGAACGCGGGCCGGGTCTTGACCCGGGAGAAGCTGATCGACGAGGTGTGGGGGTCGGACTACTTCGGCGACACGCGCACCCTCGACGTCCACATCAAGCGGCTCCGGGCAAAGTGCGAAGGCGACCCCCATGCCCCCGCGCACATCGTCACCGTGAGGGGGCTCGGCTACAAGTTCGTCCCCTAACTTCCCACACCAAGGTTGCGCGTTTGAGGTTCGTGAGGAACTTCAAATGCACAACCTTGGGGGTGTCCCCGGCGCGAAGCTGCCCCTCGGGCGGCTTAGCCGAAGCGGCCCGTGACGTAGTTCTCGGTCCTCTCGTCGGTCGGATTCGTGAAGATCTTCTCGGTCTTGTCGTACTCGATCAGGATCCCCGTGCGGCGGTCCTGCTCCTCGTGGACCTCTGCTGTGAAGAACGCGGTGAGATCGCTGACCCGCGCGGCCTGCTGCATGTTGTGGGTGACGATGACGATCGTGTACTCGTCCTTCAGCTGCTGCATGAGATCCTCGATGCGACCGGTCGCGATCGGATCGAGGGCCGAGCACGGCTCGTCCATGAGGATCACCTCGGGCTCGACCGCGATGCAACGAGCGATGCACAGACGCTGCTGCTGTCCCCCCGACAGGCTCCACGCCGATTCCTTGAGCCGGTCCTTGACCTCGTCCCACAGCGCGGCCTTGTGCAGCGATTGCTCGACGATGTCGTCCATGTCGCCCTTCATGCCCGCGATCTTGGGACCGAACGCGACGTTGTCGTAGATCGATTTGGGGAACGGGTTGGGTTTCTGGAACACCATCCCGATGCGGCGACGAACCTCGACCGGGTCGACGCGTTTGTCGTACAGATCGATCCCGTGATAGAGAATCGAGCCGTCCACGCGGGCCGTCTCGATGAGATCGTTCATGCGGTTGAAGCACCTGAGCATGGTCGTCTTGCCGCATCCCGAGGGACCGATGAGCGCGGTGATCTGCTTCCCGAAAATGCTCAGTGAGACGTCCCGCACGGCGCGGAAGGAACCGTAGTAGACGGACAGGTTCTCGATCTCGAACACGAGATCCCGCAGCCCCGCGGCCTCGTGCTCGCGGTGCCCGACCTCGACGGCGATGGGCCGCCCGATCTCGTTCATGGTCCTAGTCTTCACTGTTTCACCACTTTCGGTCGTAACGGTTCCTCAAGATGATCGCAACGGCGTTCGCCGTTAGCGTCATCGCGAGCAGCACGACTATCGCAGCCGATGTGAGAGCGCGGAAGTCCGAGCTCGGAAGGCTCGACCACCTGTAGACGATGGTCGGAAGCGTCGTGTACTGCCCGTAGAGCTGCTCGTAGAAGCTCGCCCCGCCGGTTGCGAGGAAGCCGGTCACCGCGCCCACCAGCAATACGGGAGCGGTCTCGCCGATGGCGCGCGAGAGCGACAGAATCGTCCCGGTCAGCACCCCCGGCGCCGCCGACGGCAAGACGTGGCTGCGGATGACCTCCCACTTGGTCGCCCCCACCCCGTAGCCGGCCTCACGGATGCTGTCGGGGACCGCTCTGAGGGCTTCCGCCGAGGTGATGATCACGATCGGAAGCACCAGAACCGCGAGCGTGAGACCGCCGGCGATGACGGTCGTGCCCCCGGTGAACTCGCTCATCAGCTTGACGAAGATGGTGAGCCCGAGAAGGCCGTAGACGATCGACGGGACGCCCGCGAGGTTGCGGATGTTGACGTTGATGAAGCGGTTGAAACGCGTGTCGGATGCATATTCCTCGAGGTAGACCGCAGCCCCGATCCCCAGGGGGAACGCGACGATGACCACGAAGATCGCGGTCATGAGCGAGCCCACGATGCCCTGGCCGACGCCGGCGGTAGCCGCGGTCACGACCGAGAGCCGGCCGGTGAGGAAGTCGCCGGCCCGCTCCGAGAACACGGGAATGGCCTCGATCACGACCTCGTAGAGCAGGACGATGAGAAAGAGCAGCGACAGCAACAGGGCGAAGAGCAGCAGGCCCTCGAAGGCGAGACCGATGAAGTCGCGGCGGGCCCCGCGCAGTCGCAGATGGACGACATCCGTGGTGCTGACCGAGCGTGCGCTGGTGGCCATCAGTACTTCTGTCTCACCCTGCGCACGAACCTTTCGCTCGCGATGTTGAGCGCGAGCGTCATGAGAAACAGAAGGAGCCCGACGAAGAAGAGGCTCTGGAACGTGCCCTGGGT
>JBOGXF010000172.1:0-3794 GCA_050694275.1 Actinomycetota bacterium
CGGTCCCATAGGTCGCGGCGGCCAGCATTTGCAGGCTGGAGTCATGGATGTCTTCCGCGATTCGTTTGCGTTCTCGCTCGCGTTCCTCGAAGACCTTTTCGGTCGCGGCCAGGAGCGCCTCTTGCTGCTTCTGGACGCGCTCGGAGAGCTCCTGCTGAGCCCGCGCCCCGAGGAGGCTGAGACGAGCGAACAACAGTGGAATGAGAAACGCCGCGACAAAGGGGCCGATACCGTCGTAAGCGGCCGCGGTTGCCGCGCCAAGGGCGGCAAGGACGGCTTGGGAAACCAGAAAACCACTGACAGGTTTCGGATGAATTCGCCTGAGAGCGTCGATCAGGGGGATGCCTTGGTCTCGCCAGATCATCATGACCACGAGCCCGAGGTTGACGACCTGATCGCTAATCGCGGCTAGGGCGATGAAGGTTGCGCCCACGGGAAAGGAAAAGATCGGGTCTCCGTGCGCGTGGATGATGCCGGAGGCCGCACCTGCAGCGAGCATTAGCTGGGCCCGGTTGAAGAGCGCTCTCCACGGCGGGATCTCGCCACGCAGCTCCCGGTTATCGAAGGCGCTGACGCCGACGATCGCCATGGCGATGGCTGGCTCGTAGAGGATTTCGACCGTTACGGCGATAGGAAACCCCATCGTGACGACGGTTCCGAAGCCGAGAGAAACCGGGAGGAACTCGACCACCAGCAGAAGCGCAATCCAAAAGACGAATTCGGACGGGGGGGGAATTTCCTCGGTTCCGATTACCAGCAGGGAAGCGAGGATCGTGAGACTGATGAAAACTACTACCCAGCCGAAGCGTCTACCCCCACCCATGGAGTCATCTTAGAAAGATTTCGAAGTCCGACCCCTACATTCGGCAGAGGACGCGAATAGGGGGAACCACCTTCTGCGGTTCCCCCTAGAGCGCTAGTACTTGTAGTGTGCGCCGGCAACTTGAAACAGCGCCACTAGCGTGGTCACAAGACCGATTAGACGGACCTTCAATGCGGACCTCCCTTCGAGTTCTAGAGGTGTCAGTGGACTGACCGGCCCTGATGGGCCGCCGCTCCGCTAAAAATCAGAAGGTCGCTCCGCTTAGTCCTTCGCTAAGACTCTCCTTTGGAATGGCCGATTCCCGGACCCCCCATGTCGAGTTCGACCGTTTCGAGGGGTTCCGAGAAGTGTAAGCACTTGGGCCCTCAGAGGCAATGGGGAGTTTCAAACCTTGCGGCTTTTACGTAATTGGTACCTATTCCGCCCCTGGTGTGCCCCCCTGTCAGGGGTGGGGGATTCGACCCGTTCGGGGGATTTCCTACACCCCGAGGTCTGCCGTTTATTGGATGGATACCCATCCATAGGAAGAACATGGAACAAACCGCTACGACGATCAACCAACATCCCATCCGCGTGCTGATCGCCGAACGCCACCGCACGATCGCCGAGTCACTCGGCCGCGTTGTCTCTGCGGTCGGCTCCGCCGAGGTCGCGGCGATGGTGACGAGTGCGACCGAGGCGATCGAGGTCGGCGGGAAAATCGCGCCCGACGTCGCGATCATCGATCTCGAACTGTCGCCGTCCTGCGCGTTGGTCACCGGGCTTGCTGCGCTCTCGCCCGAAACCCGCATCATCGTCATGGCCGACCGCGGCGGCAGCGACGCCGAGGGCCTGGTCAAGGCGCTGAGTTCGGGTGCCGTCGGCGCGATCTACAAGGAAACCTCGGTCGAGGATCTCGGACGCGCGCTGGCGATGTCGTCGCGGCAGGCTCCGGTGATGGCAGAGGAGGCGGCCGGTCTCTTGCTCAACTCCTACCTCGGCACGCTTCAAGACAAGAGGACTCGCGACCTTGCCGTAATCGAAGCGCTCGCAGCGGCGGTGGAAGCTCGCGACGTAATCACGGCGGAGCATCTCGATCGTGTGACCAAGCTGGCGACGGATTGCATGGCTGCGATCGATTCAGGTCTCGCGGCGAACGAGGAAGTGTCCTACGGGTTCATGCTCCATGACATCGGAAAGATAGGCGTCCCCGACGCAATTCTCGGCAAGCCCGGCCCCCTCGGGACTCAGGAGTGGGACGTCATGAGACGGCATCCCGCGATGGGCGTGAAGATCGTCGAGCCGATCGGCTTCTCGAGCACGACGACCGACATCATCTTGTGTCATCACGAGCGATGGGACGGTACCGGCTATCCCAACAACCTCGTAGGCGACGAGATACCGATAAGCGCGCGCGCCTTCGCGGTCGCAGACACCTACGACGCGATGACCTCAGATCGTCCATACCGTTCGGCCCTGTCCCACGAGGTGGCTCTCGAAACCATCACGGCGGGAGCGGGGAAGGCGTATGACCCGGACGTGGTGGAGATCTTCATCGACCTCAAGGACTGATCGGCCGCGACGTCCTTGACTGGCACGGGCTCGCGTGCCAATTTCTTCTAGTGCGCCCGTGACCACGTCAGGAGGTGATCGATGAGAGACCCCAAGCTGAGTCGGCTGGAGGGAGAGCTTGCTCGCGTCCCCGGCGTCACCGGCGCCCGCGTCGTTGGCGAAGAGGCCCCCTCAGAGATCCACATCGTCGCCACCGCGGAGCGCCCTCCCAAGCAGATCGTGCGAGACGTCCAGTCGCTGTGCGCGGCCAGTTTTGGGATGCCGATCGACCACCGGATCGTGTCGGTCGTTCGGCTCGACGAGCAGCCCGAGGAGAAGCAGCCCCACGACGAGCAGGCCGAAGTCGACCGGCCCGAACAGGCGAAGGCGCCCGCTCCGACCCATGCCAACGGGTTTCGTCCCGCAATCGAGAGGGTGGTTCTCGCGACCAAAGGAGACGCCGGCTGGGTGAAGGTTGCCCTGAGGTGGCCTGATGGCACCACCACCGAGGGGGCGGGGGCCGCGTCCCCCACTCGTGAGGCACGCGCACGGGGGGCGATCGGGGCGCTGCTCAAGGCGCTCGAGCAGATTCTTGTTGCCAAGAGGGGGCGTATCGAGGTCGATCACATCTCGGTACAAAAGGTGAACTCGAGCGAGTCGGTGCTCGTCCACCTCTTCTATTACGAGGGAAGCATGCGCACGGCACTTATGGGCTCGGCGGTCATCCAAGACGACATCGCCACCGCGGCGGTCCGGGCGATGCTGCAGGCCCTGAACCGCAAGCTCAGCTAGCTTTCCTTTCGGAATCTAGGACGAATTTCGTCCAGAATCGCACAAAGAAAGAGTGAGCGGGGCGGGCAACTCCGCCCTGCCTACCCCTCAGCCGCGAACCGGTGTTTCAAACCGTCGTTATAGCGAGGGTTTGGACCACCGGTTGAGGTTCCAGCAAATGAATCGGTCTGCGCCGGCTATGTCCTCTCGGAGCGCCGGGCAGGCCGAGGATGTCATGCGCCGCGATCGGGCGGAGCTCGCTCGCGGTCGTCGGGGTCGCTTACGGGAGGCCCTCGACTGCTATCGCTCGCGGAGAACCGATCGATAAAGGAGCCGTAGCTCGGCGCCGACGCATGCATCCGGTCGGCGAACAGGATCAGCAGCCCCGAGGCCATCAGGAAGGTCCCGATCAGAACGATCCATGCCAGGTCATTGGGGCCGGTGCGCGGGAGAACGGCCGGAGGTTGCGGGAGGACGACCGTCGGGGGCGGCACTGCGGGACGATCGATGCGAGGCGGGCGGATCGGACCGGTCGGTAGCACGACGGTCGGTTGGGTCATATCCGTGGGCTGCGTTGGCGCGGTTGGCCTCGTCCCCGTCCCGGTCCCGTTGGTGTCGGTATGCGGCCCCGTCCCGGTCCCGTTGGTGTCGGTATGCGGCCCCGTCCCGG
>JBOGXF010000173.1:0-30140 GCA_050694275.1 Actinomycetota bacterium
CAAGCCCAGGAGGGCGCTCGCTTCGGTGATTTCCGAGGAGATCAGGTGGCCGTCAGTGGGGATTTCTGATGGCCGTCAGTGGGGATTTTCATGGCCGCCGTTGTGGAGTTTTTCGTGGCCGCCGACAGATACCGACGTCGTTTCGCGACTGCAGCGTGCCGACATCTCCACCGAAGTTCAAGCGTTGATAGATGGCTCAGACGTAGCGATCAGCTTCGTCACCGTCGGAGAGCTCTACAAGGGGGCGTTCAAGGGACGCTGGGGCCCAAAGAGGATCGATGCCATCCGGCGATGGTTCGCATTGACGGTTGTTCTCGAGTATGACGCTGCGGTGGCGGAAACGTGGGGGCGGCTCGCCGCCGAGCTTGAGGGCAAAGGCCGTCCGACTCCGGTGAACGACCTCTGGATCGCTGCCTGCTGCATCGCTCAGGACGTGCCACTCCTAACATTCAACCGTCGCGACTTCGCGCACATCCCGGGCCTCCAGCTGCTCCCCTGAAAAGTGGCTCACTCTGGAGGAGCATGAGCGGCCCCTTTCCCCGCGCGCGAGAGCAGATTATTAGCAGCTTTTCGTTCCGCGGCGACCTGGGGAAACGGCCTTAAGCGCAGCGTTCAGCGGCAGATTCCTCGTAATGAGCAGGTCAGGAGTTCGATTCTCCTCCCCGGCTCTCAAATGACGCGGACGTCAATCACATCTTTGAATGGCTTGAAGTCGTCGGCATTTCGCGTGAAGAGCGACACCTCATGCACCTGGGCGGTAGCGGCGATGAGCACGTCCATGACCCGCGCGCGCGGCGACCGCTTCATGCTCACTAGTGTGTGGGCAAGCGAGCCATACGCCCGGGCCACCGCTTCATCAACCGGCAGTGCGTCGAAGCGATTCTCGACCTCAGTGAGCCTGCGAATACGGACCTTGCGAGCCGCAGCATTCTTCGCGACATACACGCCGAAATGGAGTTCCGCGAGAGTGGCGACAGAGATCGCGGCCTCGTCGGGCAGATTCGCGACCCCATCAGCGATGACGACCGATGTATCGAGCAGCCCTCGCATCAAGAGGCCCAGGGGTCGCGGACCTCATCATCGACCCGCTGCCGAACGTCCTCCAAGAGGCCTGCGTCAGTGGGCGTGTCTAGCATCTTCTGCACCGCATCACGCGGCACCCACTGACGCTTTCGATAGGGGCCGAGGATCGCGACCGGCCTGCCGTCGACAGTGATCACGAACTCCTCGCCGTCTTCAGCTTCACGCAGGACGGCCGCGCTGTTGTTACGCAGCTCCCGCTGGGCAATGGTTTTCACTGAGCCACCGTAGCAGATATGCGACGGAGGCTCAAGCACAACCCAAGCAAAGGACCTGCTGGAGCGCCGTTGGCAAGAGCAGAATATTAGTGCAGTTTCGGTCGGCCATGACCTGCTCGTACGTTCGCTAGCACAGCGTTCTTCGCCGGATTGCTCGTAATGAGCAGGTCAGGGGTTCGATTCCCCTCCCCGGCTCTTCCCCTGGCCGTCGTACCGAGGAACCGCGGCCGGGCTTAAGTTGGCGGCATATGTCCCGATGAGGACCCGAGGGAAGGGACGCGATGCAACCGGTTCAACGCGCTGGGATCTGGTGGAGCAGAGCGGACGACAGGTCCTGGCTGCGGTGGGACCCGGAGCGCCGCGTCTGGGCGCCTTCGGGGGCTCCACCGCCACCTCCACCCCCTCCACCTGCGCTCCCCGCGACCCGGACGTGGCCAAGACCGGCTCCCCGATCGAGACCGATGCGATGGCTCGCCGGAGCTCTCGCGATCGCACTGGTTGGGGTCGTCGCGTGGCGCTGGGATGCGTATTTCCCGACGTCCCGGATGGCCGACCCGCCGACGGCCGCCGCCCCGGGGGACCTGCGATACGAGATCTATGCCGATCCGGCCGAGCCGACCGTCTACGACCTGGCCGGGGACCGGCGCGGTTGCCTGGCGGGCGCCGCCGCCGGGCTCAGGGGGCCGCGCGGCCGGCCGGTGGAGGGCATGACCGGGGACCTCGCGCGCATCGCGCAGGGGGTCGCCACAGTCCGCAGGCTCGACTTCACCGGGCCGGTAGCGACCCGGCTCGTCACCGATGACGAGATCGACGAGCACATGACCCGCTCGGTGGATGCGTCCTTCGAACAGGGCGGCGGGCGGCAGGAGGAGAGGATCCTCAAGGCGCTCGGCATAATCGGGCCGCGGGCGGACCTGAAGGCCCTCGGCAGGAAGATCGTCCGTACTCAGGTCGCCGGCTTCTACGTTCCCTCGACCAAGACCATCTTTGCGCCGGCGGCCGGAGATCACCCATCCCCGTTCGAAGAGTTGATTCTCGCTCACGAGCTGGAGCACGCTCTTGCGGATCAGCGGCTCGGGCTTCCGATACGGGAGCACGCCCCGCCTCGCAAAGGAGATGCCAGCCAGGCGAAACGTGCTCTGATCGAGGGCGACGCGACGCTCACGATGCAGCAGTACGCGCTCGGGATGCTGAGCGCCGGTGATCGCGCGTCGCTCGCCGGCGACCCCTCCGTCGCGGAGGCTGCGGCGGCGACGGCCGAGATCCCTTATTTCCTCGAGCGGTCGCTCGCATTTTCCTATGACGAAGGCGCGCTGTTCGTTTGTCACCTTTATGCCGAGGGCGGATGGAAGGCAGTCAACCGCGCCTACCGGAACCCCCCACGCTCGACCGCGGAGATTCTCTTCCCCGGTCGTTACCGCGACGAAGTCAAGCCGGTCGATCCCCCCGACCCACCGGCCCCCGGGCGCGGCTGGCGGGATCACAATGTCTATTCGTTCGGCGCAGCCGATCTCTCGTGGCTGCTGAGCGCGCCCCAGGGGGAACCGACTAGGACCCCGCGTGAGGGCGCGCTGGACGTGGTCGGCTGGAACGGGGGCGAGCTTCACGCCTGGAGCCGAGGCCGGAAGATCGCTCTGGTCGCGACGATCGCGTTGCGGCCTGCGTCCGGGCTCTGCCGCAAGCTTCAGGAGTGGGCGCGCCTCGCCTATCCGGGCGCAACGTCACTCGCACCCGGGCTCGACGGCGCGCTCAAGACGAAGGACCTGTACATACAGGTGCGCTGCCGGGATGACGCGGCGCGCCTCGTGATGGCACCGGAACGGACGGTCGAAGCCCTCTTGAGCGACGCGGACTAACCGATTTCTTTTGGCTGAGGGGCTGGGGCCTACGCGGGGCCGATCGTCGGCGGCTTGATGAAGTCGCGCGCGGTCTGGCGGGCTGCCCCGGTGGCCGCTCCGATGAGTGCGAGCCACGCGGCCTTCTTGGCCGCCGGCACGGCCTCGTCGACCTGAGGCGGGTCCTCGCGCGTCGCGAGACGCCAGGCGGTCGTGACGACGTAGGTCGCAACCTTCACCGCGAGAAGGCCGGCAACCATCGCGCCGACGGTCTGGAACACCGACGGCTTCCGGGCATCGGATCCGTCCTGCTGAACGACGTCCTTGGCCATCTCGTACCTCCGTGGTCGTTGGTTGGTGAGACTATGCCCGACCCTCTCCGCCCTACGCTTCCTGCAACTCCCTCACCATGCCGACGAGGCGGTCGAGCTCCTCGCCGCCCTCGGGGGGGCCGACGGCGATGATGCGGTCGTCGGCCTGGAAAACGAACCGGGGTTTCGGCCGATAGGTCCACCTCCGGCCCCGCTGCACGGCGAGCACGAACATGCCGGTCTCGGTCTCGATCGAGAGCTCTTTGATCGACTTTTCATCGGCCGGCGATCCCGCGGCGACGACGGTCTCGTGACCGACCTCGTCCGACTCCACCAGCGCAGCGGCGATGACCGGATGGAGCTCTTCACCCTGCTCGACGAGCCGCGTCATCTCACGCGCCGAGTCGAAGACCATCTCGGACGCGGTGGCGAGCCGCAGCAGTCCGCGCAGGTCGTCGGGGTTGCGCGCTTCCTGGGCGCTGCGCAACACCCACGACTCGAGCTCGTCGTGAAGCACGTCGGAACGCGCTTCGAGGTTGGCGACCTCGGCCGCCAGCGCCTGGTCGCGGAACAACAGGGCCGAATACGCGAGGCCGACCGCGACCTCTGAGGAGTTCTTCATCTCGACGAGGATGTCGACCGCGCGATCGAGGTCGGAGAGCACGATCTCGGGAGGCTCGGGAGGCTCGGGGAGCGCCGGCGCGCCCATGAGCTCGCGCGCGAGGGCGACGCCATCTTCGGGACCCTTGACGAGCAATGCATCGTTGGCCGACACGACGTATTCCGCTCCCGGATCGAAGTTCCATTCGCCGCCGCGTCGAGCCGCGATGATCCACATGCCGATCTCGGTAGGCATCGCGAGGTCGCGCAGCGGCTGCCCGACCGCCGGGGCCCCTTCCCGCACCTTGACGCGCGACACGATCTCGTCGGCGTGACGGAGGTCCTTGCGCAAATCCTCGACCACTCCCCAGCCGAGGACGACCGCGCGCGCGATGTCCTCGGCCGCGTCGGCGATCTTTTCGACCGCGGACGCGATCTGAAGCACTCCGGCCATGTGCTCGGCATCCTCGGGACTACGCGCCGCGAGGATCGCAAGTCGCCGGAGACCGTGGAGGTGAACGACCATTCGCTCCTCGAGGCGACCGACCTCCTTGGCGAGATCCGCGTCGCTGAAGAACACCGACGCGTACGCGAGGTCGACCATGAGCTCCGACGTGTCCTTGATCTCCGCCAGGAACTCTTTTACGGTGCTCGGGCTTGCTGAGGGGTCCACGATGTCTCCTTACGTTACTCCGAACAGGGTCAAGCCGATCACCAAACAGATCACGCCGAGGAGATCCATGCCGCTCGTGACCAGCGGGATCGTGTGGTTGTCGGGATCGAAACCGAAGCGGTGTGTGACGATCGCCGCGTAGTAACCGATGACGGCCGCGACCAGGGTCGCCAGCATTCCTCCGATGAGCACGGAGCCGACGAAGCGGACCACTCCCGGATAAGCCGCGCCCAGGATCGCGGCCAGGCCCAGGGCCGAGACCGCCGTCAGCGTGTAGACGGTGAGGCCCAGAGCGAGCACGATCGTCCCGTCGAGCAAAGCTGCCGCCTCGGGTCTTGCGGTCGGCGTCACCGCGCCGAGATGCAGCTTGGAGCCGAGGCGTGCCGCGAGGATTGAGCCGAGCGCCCCCGTGTTCTCGAGGAAGCTCGGCAACACGATGAGCAGCGCCGGGAACGGAATGAACACGCTTTCCGTCCGGGGCTCGACCACGGCCCCCGCCAGCACGGCGAGAACGATGGCCACGCTCAGAATCGGAAAGCTTTCCCGCACGATGCGGCGAGTCAGGAGGCTCACCGTCGACCACCCTCGCGCGAGCGACAGCGCTGCCGCGGCTACGCCGAGGGCTCCGATGAGCGGCGTCACGACCGGGATGTCGACCAGAAAGGACGCGACGAACAGCATCGGCAGAGTCACAACGTCGCCGATGGCGGTGATGAGCGGAGCCCCGACGGAGTCGAGGTCCCAGTCCCTGCGAAACGACGTGATGGACAGAAGCACCGTCACCGCCAGCACGACGGCCGACGACAGGACCCCGCCGACGAGCGCGACCGCGATGAAGTCCCAGAGGGACACGGTGTCGATGTGGAGCAGCGCGGCGATCGCCCGCGCCAGCACGGCCATCATCACCGAGGTCGTTACGGTGAGCAGCGTGGCGGCGTAGACGTTTTGAAAGAGAACGCCCTCGCGCCGGCGCGATGCCTCGAACAGACCGGAATGGATGGAGGTTCCGAGACGTGCGGCGAGAGCCCCGAAGATGGCGCCGCGCATCCCGATGGACACCGGGATGAGCAGCAGCAGTCCCGCCACTTCCTCGATCCGCCGGTTCATCCCGGCGAGGACCAGGCCCGCGACAAGGGAGGTGAGGGCGGCGATCGATACGGCGACGACGCCCTGGCGAACGGTGACCCGCTCGGACGCGAAGTAGTCCCGTACCTGCCGGGCGGGGTCGCCCACCACCCGGGCGGTGCCCCGGACGGCCCGGGCGGGAGTTCCCAACACGGCGCGCACGGCGAGCCCGATCCACCTGATCGGGGGCTCGATCCCGCGTCGAACGGATCTCCGATCCTTAGCCATGCAATCGCTCCGAGGCAACGGAAGTCCAAACCGCAAAGGGTTGTTTAACCGAATACACAGGTGGAGGGCCGGTTCGGTCGACCCAGGCAGTCTCCGGGGCTGCGCCGATCGAGCCACAAGGAGAGGATCGATGACCAGAAACCCGTCGATACGGGGCTCCCGACCGCAAGCGCTCCCGCGAGCCTCGCAGCAGCACCCCGAGGGACGGATCTGCGCGTTCCCCCACTGCGATACCCGCCTATCGAAGTACAACCGGCGCGACAAGTGCTGGGCTCACGCCGAGATGAGGGTTCCCCGCCTGAGGGGCCGCAAGCCCGCATCCGGCTCGGTCTGATCCTTCCTACCGGCTGCCATCGCCGCGACGCATCCGATATCCTGAGCCCGATTAGTACCGAAAATCTTCCGGAGGCTCTCGGATGCGCCCTCGCTTACTGATACTGATTTGGCTCGCGTTCGCCCTGGTGGCGTCCCCGCTGGGCCTGTTCTCCGTTGCGGCCCACGCGTCCGCGACGCCCGTGCTCGCCCAGGAGCAATCCCCGGGGGGTGCCGGGGATCCAGTCGGGGAGCAAGAGGAGGCCGAGCAGCAGGAGGAGCGGGACGAGGAGGACACCGCCGAGGAGACCGGTGCGGGCGGCGAGGAGGGGGAGGCCGCGACCGAGACCGGACCGCAGTGGACCTATCAGATGGCGAGGATCGCAATGGTCGGCGTGGTCGCGCTCGGCCTCGCGATCGGCGCGGCCTACTACCGCTTCGTGGTCATGCGGCGACGAGGCGGGGTCTGATCTCCTCACCCGGCCCGCCGAGTGGTCGTGAAACGCCCTCTGAGGGCGCGTGGCGACCACTCGACCTGTGTGATTTCTAGATGGCACGTCTGATCGACCCGTTGATCGCCCGCCCGGTCGCCCGGCGCATCGCCGGCGACGCGCGGGTCGGCGATTCCTACCTCATGGAGCGGCTGACCCGGGACCTTGAACGCTCGGTGCCGCTCGCCGAGACCCTCGTCGCGGAGAAGAGCGGGATCCCGGCCCCCCCAGCGGTTCGGTGGGGGATCATCGGGCGAGCCGAGTGGGCCGATCGGAACATCGACGCCATGACGGTGCTCGTGCGGCCGCTCGCCGAGCGAATCGAGGCCCGTCTCGACCGGCTTCCGTGGCCGCTTCGCCTGGCCCAGCGGACGATCGTGTCGACCGAGGTCGGGGTGCTTCTCGGCTACGTCTCGCGGCGGGTCCTCGGTCAGTACGACCTCCTCGTTCCCGACGACACCCCGGACGCGCCGAAGCGGTCGGCAGATGGAGCGCCCCTTTACTTCGTCGGCGTCAACATCGTCGAGACCGAACGGCGCGCCTCGTTCGTGCCCGAGGACTTCGCGCTGTGGGTCGCCCTCCACGAGGTCACCCATCGCTTTCAGTTCGCCGGGGTTCCGTGGCTCAAACAACGCTTCTTCGAGCTCGTCTCCGCCTACCTCGGATCGGTCGAACTCGACGCGTCGGGTCTCGCAGCACGCCTCGCGGGGGCGGCCCGACGCCTTGCGTCGCGCTCGCTCCCGCCCGAAGAAAAGAGCCCCGTCTACCTGCTCGCAACCGACGAGCAGCGCCGAGCGCTGGACGACATCCAGGCCCTCATGGCGGTGGTCGAGGGCCACGGCAACTACGTGATGGACAGCATCGGCGCCCGCGTCATCCCGTCGATCCGGCGTATGCGTTACGTCTTCGACCGCCGGCGCAGCCAGCTCGGCGCGGTCCAGCGGGCCATCAACCACGTCCTCGGGCTCGAGATGAAGCTGCGCCAGTACGAGCTGGGCCAGCGCTTCTGCGACGAGGTGGTGGCCACGGGAGGCGAGGCCGCGCTCGCCCGGCTGTGGGAGGGGCCCGAGTCGTTCCCGGCCCTCGCCGAGCTCAAGGAGCCGAACCTGTGGCTGCGCCGGGTCGCGTGAGCCGGCCGCTCGGGGGGGTCGGGTACGACGTCGTCGAGCGTGTCCGGGACACGATCCGTCGCTACCGCATGCTCGAGGGCGGCGAGACCGTGGTGGTCGGGGCGTCCGGGGGGCCGGATTCGACCTGCCTGCTTGACATCCTCGCCCGTCTCGACTCCAAGCTCGGCCTGAACCTCGTCGTCGCGCACGTCGACCACGGCCTCTCCGAGGAGTCCGAGCGCATCGCCGGCCGGGTCTCGGCCGGGGGGGCGGAGGCGGGCTACGACGTCCACGTCATGCGGATCAAGGATCTCGAGGGCCCCAACCTCCACGCCCGCGCCCGAGACCTCCGCTATTCGTTCTTCGACACCATCGCCGCCAAGACGGACGCGAGCCGAATCGCCACGGGTCACACCCTCGACGACCGGGTCGAGACCACTCTCGCCCGGCTCATCCACGGCGCCGGCACGGCCGGGCTTGCCGGCATCCCTCCGGTGGATCTAGCGCGCATCCGCCCCCTCATCGACCTCCGCCGGGCCGAAGCGCGGGCCTACTGCGAGGAGCTCTCGCTGCCGTTCTTCGACGACCCCGCCAACGTCGACGAGCGCTTCGAGCGCCCTGCGATCCGAGCCCGGGTGCTCGACTCGATCGAGTCGCACTGGGGGCCGGGAGCGATCGAGGCGATGGCGACCTCGGCCGATCGCCTGACCGAAGACGCCACGGCCCTGAAGGGCCTCGCGGAGCGCCTCTTCGCCGAGATCGCCGAAACGACCGAAAGGAGCATCAGGCTCGACGGCGACGCGCTCCTCGAGATGCCTCGCGCCTTCCGGAGGAGGATCCTCGAGCTGGCGGTCGGGCGTGTCCGCGACCGCTCGGGCGGCATCGATGCCGCGCTCGACTCGCTCGACTCAAGCCCCGCCCGCGAACTTCGGTTCGCGGTCGCACAGGGCATCGAGATCGTCGTCGGCCCCAATCAGGTCGTCGTCAATAAACCCGACTGAGCCGATGAGTAGGATGGCGTCATGACGGCCGAAGTGCACGAAGACATCCAAGAGATCCTCGTCACCGCGGACCAGATCCAAGACAAGATCGCCGAGCTCGCCAAACAGATCACCGAGGAGTATCGGGACAAGGACGTCCTTCTCGTCGGTGTGCTCAAGGGCGCGTTCGTGTTCATGTCCGATCTCGCGCGCCACATCCAGCTCCCGATCGAGTTCGACTTCATGGCGGTGAGCAGTTACGGCTCGTCGACCAAGTCGTCCGGGGTCGTGCGCATCCTCAAAGACCTCGATTACGAGATCACCGGGCGCCATGTGCTCCTGGTCGAGGACATCATCGACTCGGGGCTGACGATCTCTTACCTGCTCCGCTATCTCGAGGCCCGCCGGCCGGCCTCGCTGGAGATCTGCTCTCTCTTCTGGAAGAAGGGTGAGCAGGCCGTCCCGCTCGAGGTGAAGTATCCGGGCTTCGAGATACCCCCGGTGTTCGTAGTGGGCTACGGGCTCGATTACTCGGAGAAATACCGCAACCTCCCCTATATCGGGGTGCTCAAGCCGAGCGCCTACGAGGTCGAATCAACGAGTGAAGCTTGACAACGGCCAAGCGAAGGGAGGCGACAGCCGCCCGAAGGTCGCCCGGTCAAGCTTTGCTCGTACGAGCTAACGGGGTTTCTTTGTCCTAGCGCGCTGGTAGCCTTAGCCAATGAATCGGATATTCCGCTCCGCCATCTTCTATCTCGTACTGATCATCGCCGTGGTGTGGGTCTTCAACCTGTACCGGGCGAGTTCGGACGCGCCCGAGAAGATCGAGTCCGTCAACGAGTGGGTCGCCGCGGTCGAGAACGGCGAGATCGCATCGGTCAAGTTCCTCAACAAGGACGAGAAGGGCACCGGCGAGTTCAAGAACGGCGACACCTACGAGCTCAGCTTCCCGAAGGACACGGTCGACGACTTCGCCGAGCTCGCGCGCGAGAATGGCGTGAACGTGTCCGCCGATCCGCAGCAGGGGTCGGTGTTCCTGTCGGTCCTGTTCCAGTTCCTGCCGATCCTCATCATCGTCGGCTTCTTCTTTTTCCTGATGCAGCAGATGCAGGGCGGCGGCAACCGGGTCATGAGCTTCGGCAAGGCCAAGGCGCGTCTCGTCACCAAGGACCAGCCGAAGATCACCTTCGCCGACGTTGCCGGGCTTGACGAGGCGATCGAGGAGCTCCAGGAGATCAAGGAGTACCTCGAGGCACCTCAGAAGTTCCAGGCCATGGGGGCCAAGATCCCCAAGGGCGTGCTGCTCTACGGGCCGCCGGGAACCGGCAAGACCCTGTTGGCGCGCGCCGTCGCCGGCGAGGCCGGGGTCCCGTTCTTCTCGATCTCGGGCTCGGACTTCGTCGAGATGTTCGTCGGAGTCGGGGCTAGCAGGGTTCGCGATCTCTTCGAGCAGGCGAAGTCGAACGCTCCATCGATCGTCTTCATGGACGAGATCGACGCCGTCGGTCGGCACCGCGGTGCGGGCCTCGGCGGCGGGCACGACGAGCGGGAGCAGACGCTCAACCAGCTCCTCGTCGAGATGGACGGCTTCGACATCAAGGCCGGCGTCATTCTCGTCGCCGCGACCAACCGACCCGACATCCTCGATCCCGCGCTCCTGCGTCCCGGTCGCTTCGACCGCCAGATCGTCGCCGACCGGCCCGATCTCAACGGTCGAGTCGGCATCCTCAAGGTGCACACCCGCGGCAAGCCGATCAGCAAAGAGGTCGACATCGAGGTCCTCGCCCGCCGCACGCCCGGCTTCACCGGGGCGGACCTCGCCAACGTCGTCAACGAGGCGGCGCTCCTCGCGGCCCGGTTCTCGCGTCCCGAGGTGGGCATGCCCGAGCTCGAAGAGGCGATCGATCGCGTGCTCGCCGGCCCCGAACGCAGAAGCCGGGTCATCTCCGAGAAGGAGAAGAAGGTCATCGCCTACCACGAGGCGGGCCACGCACTTGTCTCGCACGCCCTGCCAAACGCCGATCCCGTCCACAAGGTGTCGATCGTGAGCCGCGGCCGGGCCCTCGGCTACACGCTCACGCTCCCAACCGAGGACCGGTTCCTCGTAACGAGGTCCGAGCTCATCGACGAGCTCGCCATGCTTCTCGGGGGCCGGGTCGCGGAAGAGGTCGTCTTCAACGAGCCGACGACGGGGGCGCAGGACGACATCCAGCGCGCAACCCGAATAGCCAAGCAGATGGTGACGCAGTTCGGCATGTCCGATCTCGGCCCCCTGCAGTACGGGGAAAGCGACTCGCAGCCCTTCCTCGGCCGGGACTTCGGTCACGTCAAGGACTACTCCGACTCGCTCGCGGCCAACATCGATTCCGAGGTCCGGCGTCTGGTCGAGGAAGCCCACGACGAAGCGCGCGAGATCATCACCAAGTATCGGGAGAAGCTCGACCTCATGGTCGAACGCCTGCTCGAGAAGGAGTCGATCGAGAAGGAAGAGGTCTCCGAGATCCTCGCCGAGGTCGCCAAGCAGTTCCCGACCGATCCCATCGAGCGCGCCCGGCTCCGGCGCAAGGCACGAGAGGAACAAGAGGCGGCCGCGGCCGCGAGCGAGGAGCGCCGCAAGCTGCCCCGGACCCGGCCCAAGCCGCGCCTCGGCGAGATCTAGCCCGCTGAGTGGTCGATGAGTCGGCTACGGGCCTACTGAGCGACCACTCGCCGCCTTCACCGCTGGGCCGCCTTAGTCTGTTGCCATGACCAAGATCGATCGTGAGTTGATTGCCGAAAGCGTGCGGGGTCTGCTCAAGGCCATCGGCGAGGAGCCCGACCGCGACGGGCTCATGCGCACACCCGAGCGCGTCGCCGAGATGTTCGAGGAGATCTTTTCGGGCGTCGGGCGCAACCCCGCCGAGGTGATCGACGTCGTGTTCGACGCGAATCACGACGAGATGATCATGGTGCGCGACATCCCTCTGTATTCCGTGTGTGAGCATCACCTAGTTCCGTTCAGCGGACAGGCCCACGTCGCCTACATCCCGAACGAGAAAGGCCAGATCACCGGGCTCTCCAAGATCGCTCGGGTCGTGGACCTTCTGTCCAAGCGTCCGCAGGTGCAGGAGAAGCTGACCACCCAGATCGCCGACGCCATCGAGCGCGCGCTCGAGCCGCGCGGCGTGCTCGTCGTGATCGAGGCCGAGCACCTGTGTATGTCGATGCGCGGCATCAAGAAACCCGGGAGCCAGACGGTGACGTCGGCGGTGCGCGGCATCTTTCGAGAGAACGACGCGACTCGCGCCGAGGCGATGGGACTAATCAACCGAGGTTAGGGAACAGTAGGGGACCCGTCGCCGTCTAAACCGATATGAGAAGACTGACACTGTTCACGGCATGCATCATGGCGGCGTCAACGATCGCGCTGTTCCCGCAACCCGCGTTCGCCTGCAGTTGCGCGCCACCCGGCAGCGATCTCGAGGCGATGCAGGGCTCCGACGCGGTGTTCGCAGGAACCGTCATGAGCGCTAGCGACCCTCAGGGAGACGGGCGAATCGTCAGCAGCGGACGACCAATCTTCTACACCTTCGAGGTCGACGCCGTCGCGAAGGGCGACGTCGATGATCGCCAGCAGGTGCGCTCGGCCGCGGACGGCGCCTCGTGTGGCTTCGGCTTCCAGGAGGGCCGCCGCTATCTCGTGTTCGCCTACCACGGCAGGGGGGAGGCCGATCCCGACGAGCCTCTCCACACCGATCTCTGCACCAAGACACGAGGGATCGCTCGTGGGGCCGAACTGCCGTTTGCGGCGCGCGATGTCTCCGGTGATCGCGACGCGCCCGGGCCCCCGGTCGACTACGGCTCGGGCACGCTCATCGCCGCGCTGGCCGCGCTCGCCGTTTTGATGGTCGGGGCCGGCTACCTGTTGTTCCGGCGCATCCGGGCCTAACGGTTGCCTACACTCCACCCATGAAGCTTCGCCTGCCGTCCGGCTTCTTGCCGCTGGATCGCGTCGCGGTGATGGGGGTGCTGAACGTCACCCCGGACTCGTTCTCTGACGGAGGGCTGTGGCTCGACCCAGATGCCGCGATCAGGCACGGCATCGAGATGGTCGAGCAGGGTGCGGCAATCGTCGATGTGGGGGGTGAATCGACCCGCCCGGGAGCCGTACCGGTTCCGCAGGAAGAGGAGCTTCGGCGCGTCATCCCGGTCGTCGAGGCGTTGAGCGCAGAACTCGACGCGCCGGTCTCGATCGACACGCGCAAGCCGGAGGTGGCTCGGCGCGCGGTGGAGGCGGGAGCGTCGATCGTCAACGACACTGCCGGAGAAGAGGCCGATCGGGCGATGGACGACGTCGTGATCGACACGGGGGCCGCGGTCGTCGTCATGCACTCGCGCGGGACGCCCTCGACCATGAGATCGCTGACCGATTACGATGACGTGGTAGCAGATGTCTCGTCGTGGCTGAGAGAACGCGCCGGACGGCTCGAAGACAGGGGCGCGCCACATGACGCGGTCGTGCTGGATCCGGGCTTCGGCTTCGCCAAGACACCGCCGCAGAACCTCGAGATTCTCAGCCGCATCGACGAATTCCTTGCCCTGGGCCATCCGTTGCTCGTCGGTACGTCACGGAAATCATTTATCGGAGCGGTGCTGGATCTGCCCGAGGGCGAACGCGTCGAGGGAACCATGGCGACGGTGGCGTGGGCGGTGGCCCGGGGGGCGCAGATCGTGCGGGTCCACGACGTCGTCGCGGGGGTGCGCACGGCTCGCATGGTCGAAGCGATAAGGGACGCACGCTGATGGGGGTCATCGCGATCCGCGCGCTCAGGGCCGAGGCCCGCATCGGGGTCAGCGACGAAGAGAGAAGCGCGCCACGCGAGGTTGTCGTGGATCTCGAGCTCGAGACGTCTCTCGACCGAGCGGGAGAGAGCGACGACCTCTCCGACACGATCGACTACGCGGCCGTGGTGACCGCAGTGACGGAGGTGATCGAGGGCGGCGAGGTCAGGCTCCTCGAGCATCTTGCGGGCAAGATCGCCGACACGATGGGACGCTTCTCTGGCATCGACCGGGTTACGGTAGAAGTGTCCAAGAAACCACCCATCCCACAAGTCGTGGAGGCTGTAGCGGTGAGGATCTCCAGGGAGTTCAGGTGACCGCGGCACACATCGGTATCGGCTCGAACGTCGGCGACCGCGTCGGTCACTGCCGCCGCGCCGTCGAGGAGCTGCGCGCCACGCGCGACATCGAGGTCGTGGACACATCGAGCCTCTACGAGACGTCACCCGTCGGCGGTCCCCCCCAACGCTCCTACGTCAACGGGGTCGTTCTCATCTCGACCTCGCTTGACCCACATGCGCTGCTCGATGCGTGCAAGGAGATCGAGACGCGCATCGGCAGGGATCCAAGCGAGATCCGATGGGGGCCACGCGTGGTGGATCTCGACATCCTCACCTACGGCGAGGAGAAGGTTAACGACCCCGACCTCGAGATTCCGCATCCCCGCATGACCCACCGTCGCTTCGCGCTCGTCCCACTTCTCGAGGTCAGTCCGGATGCAACCGATCCGTGGGGCAAACGCTACGAGGACTGGTTGGATGAGGCCGAGGGCGAAGTAGAGTTGCTCGAGCCGTCTTAGGTTTCTCCATTTGGAAGCAGGCCCGGTACCGGCCCGAACGGACTGGAGCGACAGTGACGTCAACCCCTTCTCACGTACGGTTCGCCCTCGTCGGCGCCGGCCGCGTCGGCACCGCGGTCGCCACGCTGCTTCAGCGAAAGGGACACGAAGTCGTTGGCATTACGTCGAGGACGCGCCGGTCGGCTGAAGCTGCCGGAGTCCGGCTCGATGCCTCCGTGTTCGACTCTGTGGCCTCGATCCCGAACGCAGATCTCTATCTGATCGGGGCACCCGACAACGCGATCCCGTCGATTGCCCGTGCACTCGCCGCATCGGCGCACCCGGGCGCGCTCGTCTGCCACTTCGCGGGATCGCTGGGAACCGGCCCCCTCAGAGATGTTGCCGCCGCGGGGGGTCGTACGTGCGCGCTGCATCCGGTTCAAGCCTGTCCCGACGTGGACACGGCGATCGTCCGCATCCCGGGCTCGGCGTGGGGCGTGACGTGCGCGCCCGACGTCGAGGACGAGGTCTTCCGCCTGATCCGTCGGGATCTCGCCGGCGCCCCAGTCCTCGTGCGCGAGGAGGATCGGGTGCTGTGGCACGCGGCCGCGGTCGTGACCTCCAACGGCATCGCCGCGCTGTTGTCGATGGGGGAGTCGATCCTTACGGCCATCGCCGTCGACGCGCCCGAGCGGGTCCTCGGGCCGCTCGCGGCCGGAACCGTGGCGAACGCCCGCGCCGGAGGCGGCGGGGGAACGACGCTGACCGGGCCGATCGTGCGAGGAGAGGTCTCGACGGTCGAACGTCATCTCGCTGCTCTGGAGGAACGCGCCGAAGATCTGGTCGAGTCCTACGTGTCGGCGGCGCGCGCCATCCTGGCGTCGGCGCGACGAGCCGGACGGATCGATACCGGAACCGAGAGGGCGATGAGCGCCTTGCTGGAGACAAGATGAACGTGATCCGCACTCAGGGCGAGATGCGTTCGGAGGCAGCCGCGGCGCGCGATCGGAAGCAGACGATCGGTTTGGTACCCACGATGGGCGCGTTGCACGAGGGACACCTGTCGCTCCTGCGAGCGGCCCGGTCCTCCAGCGACGTCGTCGTGATGAGCGTCTTCGTCAATCCCCTGCAGTTCGGCCCCCATGAGGACTTCTCCGCCTACCCGAGAACGGAGACCGAGGATCTGGCCGTCGCGGAAGAAGAGAAGGTCGACATCGCTTTCCTTCCTTCGATCGACGAGATGTATCCCGAGGGTCGGACCACCGTGGTGAATGCGGGCCCGATCGGAGAGATTCTCGAAGGCGCACATCGCCCCGGCCACTTCGAGGGCGTCTGCACGGTGGTAGCCAAGCTCTTCAACGTCGTTCAGCCCGACCGGGCGTTCTTCGGGCAGAAGGACGCGCAACAGGCTGCGGTCATAAGGCGGATGGCGCGCGATCTCTCGTTCGCGACCGAGATCGTGGTCTGTCCCATCGTGCGAGCGTCCGATGGGCTCGCGATGAGCAGCCGCAACTCGTACCTTTCCGACGACGAGCGCCGTCGAGCGACCTGCCTCTACGCCGCGCTGAAGGCGGGGCGGAGGGCGTTTCTGTCCGAAGGAGTCGCCGCCGCGGAATCCACGATGTTGGAGGTTCTGAGCGACGCAGGAGCGGAACCCGACTACGCTCGAGCGGTTGCGCCCACATTTGCGGAACCGGGTTCTGAGGATGCCGTCCTCCTTGTGGTCGCAGCCCGAGTGGGGGGCGCACGGCTGATCGACAACCTGCTGGTGACGCATGATGGCGAGGAATTCTGATGCTGCTAGCAGTCGACGTGGGGAACACACAGACGCACCTGGGGGTCTTCGCGCGGGGTGAGTTGAGCCACGAGTGGAGGATCACGACCGAAGAGCGCCGGACGGCCGACGAGCTCGCGCTGATGTTCGGGCAGTTCCTGAGTCAGGCCGACCTGTCGTTCTCCCGCCAGGTCACCGGCGTCGCCATCTGCTCCGTCGTGCCTCGAGCCACTCAAGAGTTGCGCGCGATGACCGAGAACTACTTCGGCTTCCCTCCGGTCGTCGTTCAACCCGGGATCAAGACCGGGATCGCAATAAAGATCGACAACCCTCGCGAAGTGGGAGCGGACCGGATCTCAAATGCGGTTGCCGCACATCACATGTTCCCGGGGCAGTCGCTGGTCGTCGTTGATTTCGGAACCGCCATCACCGTGGATGCGGTCTCGGCTGAAGGCGATTATCTCGGGGGAGCGATCGCACCCGGAATCGACGTCGCCGCGACCGCGCTCTATGAGTCGACGGCACAGATCCGTCGGGTCGAACTGATCGCGCCGCCCTCGGCGATCGGAAAGAACACGGTGAACGCGGTGCAGTCGGGGCTCGTGTACGGAGCCGCGGCCCTCGTAGACGGTCTCGTCGCCCGAGCCGTAGACGAGCTCGGCGGCGATGCCCGGGTGATCGCGACCGGGGGGTTCGCGCCTGCGGTCGTCGACCACTGCACTTCGATCGAGAAGATAGAATCCCAGCTCACACTCATCGGCCTGCGGCTTATCTTCGAGCGGAACGTGGGAGCACCGGAGTGACGAGCTCGTATCCGTACCGCTTCGACGTGACCGCACACGCCGGAGATCTGCTGCGTCGCTTCGAGTCATTGGAACCGGAGCAAGAGGCCGGAGCAACCGTGACGGTTGCCGGTCGCCTGAAGACGGTACGTACTCACGGCAAGGTGGCGTTCGCCGACCTCGTCGATTCCACCGGGCGCATTCAACTCTTCGCGCAGCACGCGGTGATCGGCGACGCGGGCATGGCAGCATTCGCCGCGCTCGGGGTCGGCGACATCGTGGGGGCCGAGGGCGACGTGGTCAGAACGAAGCGGGGAGAGCTCTCGGTCCGGGTCACGTCCATCGTTCTGCTTGCGCCGTGTGAGCGCCCCATGCCCGATAGCTGGCACGGGCTCGCCGACGTAGAGGTGCGCTACCGGCAACGCTATCTCGATCTTCTCGTGAACCCAGCGGCGCGGCGCGCGCTCGAAGCGCGCGCCGTCGCCAACTCGACGGTCAGAAGTTTTCTCGGCGACCGAGGATTCATCGAGGTCGAAACACCGCTCTTGCAACCGATCGCCGGAGGTGCCATCGCTCGCCCTTTCGTAACTCATCACAACGCGCTCGATATCGATCTATATCTCCGGATCGCGCCCGAGCTCTATCTGAAGCGATTGCTGATCGGTGGTTTCGAGAAGGTCTACGAGCTGAACCGGAGCTTTCGGAACGAGGGTGTGTCGGCCCGACGCAACCCCGAGTTCACCATGCTCGAGGCATACGAGGCCTATGCGGATTACAACGACACCATGACTCTCGTGGAATCGCTGGTGCGGGCCATCGCCGAGCCGCTCGGAGCACAGGCGCTGGAGATCGGGGACGACGAGATCGACCTGGCGGCCCCCTTCCGGCGCCTCACGATGTTCGAGGCGATAGCCGAGATCACCGGCAGCGACCTCGAGGAGGCGTGGCGCTCCGGCGACGAGCATGACCTGCGAGCGGCGGCCAAGAGCCTCGGCGTCGAAACGAGCGAGTCGTCGTCGCGCGGAAGGCTCATGCTCGAGATCTTCGAGACCACGACCGAGAGGTCCCTCATCCGGCCGACGTTCGTCGTGGGCTTCCCGAAGGATGTCTCGCCGCTCGCAAGGGACCACCGGGCGATCGAGGGCTTCACCGAGCACGCCGATCTGATCATCGGCGGGCTTGAGATCGCGCCGGTGTATTCGGAGCTCAACGACCCCGCAGAGCAGCGGCGACGGTTCGAGCAACAGGCACGCGCACGAGCCGCGGGCGAGGAGGACGCACAGCTCCCGGATGAGGAGTTCCTCGAAGCGCTTCATTACGGGATGCCGCCCGCGGGTGGATTCGGGCTCGGTATCGACCGACTGCTGACGGTCCTGCTCGGGCTCCCTTCTCTGCGCGAGGTGATTCTGTTCCCCACGCTCAAGCCCGAGAGACCGTAGTTTCTTCCGATGCTTCGCAAACAATCTGCTGTCGCGATTGCTTTGCTGCTGTTCCTCGCCGCCTGTGACGCCAGCAGCGGCGACCCCCCTGCCGGCGGCACGCCGGTCCCCAGCCCAACGCGCGCCGACACCTCGGTGATCGGGCTGGTCACGACGCTGCGCGGTCCCGAGTCGTACCGGGGAGAGGATGCGTTCGAGGGCGCGGATCTCGCCGTGCACGAGCTGAACCGTTCGCTCGAGCCGGACGAGCGCCGGTTCGAGCTGGTTACGCTCGACGACAAGGGCGATCCCGCGGAAGCCGCTCGGTTGGTTCAGGAGCTCGCGGCCTCACCCCGGACAGTAGGAGTGGTGTACGGGGGGCCGACCGAGGGTCTTCCGCCGGCCGCGGGCGCGCTGGCCGTGGCAGGCGTGCCGGGCATCCTCTGTTACGGCGATCTCTACTCGGCACAGCTATTGAGACCGCCCCTGTTCCAGACGTCCCCGCCGCTCATCTGGCAGGCGCGCCGGATCGCGCCGTACTTGCTTCGGGATCGTCGCTACAACAAGGTCGGAGCTCTCGTGTCTTCCTCGCTCGACGGGAGCACGGCGGCGGATGTTCTGGGGATCGCCCTCGAGGAACGGCGCGGACGGCTCGGCCCGACGGTCGCCTATGACGACCTCGATGACCTTCGGCCCGCCCTCGACCGATTGAGAACGCGGCGAGTAGAGGCCCTCGTGATCGAGGGCGGACCTCGGGCGGTCCACGCGGTTGCGACCGAGCTACGGAAGATGGGGGCGGCGTATCGCTCGACACCCGCCGCCCGGATCGCTTCGGCCCCCCGCAGCGTGCGGGGACGGAGGCAGCGCGCGGGTCACTGGCGACCCCAGCTCGTGGCGTTCGACCTCGCCGTCGCAGCGCGTCGCAGCGACCGCCTCCCCTCGGGCACCATCGCCGCAGAGACCTACGCGCGCGGAGTTCACTATCTGCCGATCCCGAGCTTCGAATCTTTCACCGACAAGTTCGCGAACTGGTGGGGTGAGTTCCGCCCCCTGGGCTGGGAGCTGCGAGCCTACGAGGCGACCCGAATGATTGGGTGGGCCGCCCGCCAGCGACGCGGCGACGAAAGCGTGATCTCTTCCCTCGAGCGCCTCAGGAACCGGCGCTTCGGCGGCCTCGACATCACCCTCGGCCCAGACGACCACACGTCGGTGGAGCAGACGACGGTGGGGCTGTGGGCGGTTCCGAAGCCGAATCTCGTCCTCCCGGCAGAAGAGCGCGAATTCTTCGAGACGCTGCCCTGGGTCCCGCTTGCCCGGGGATTCTCCATCGACGGAAGGCGCACCGACATCCAGGCCGAGGACTGGAGGTACCTGTTTAGAAACCCACCCCCGCCGCGGGCTCCTGCCCCCCGGTTCTCGAGGATGCGCTTCGGCATCAGCACCACTCGCTCCGATCCGATTCACTAGGTGCCCTGGATGCAACCGAGCCGGTAGGGATTTCGTCCTTATAGACGACCCGAAAAGCGGTCGATGACACAAAAAACCGGAACTTTTGGAGGCGGTTCGGCGTTTTAGGGGGAAGTAGAGGAGAAGCGGGGGTTTCGGCGCACCCCCTCTCTATAATGGTCGTCCAGGGGTAAGACCCCCGGTCTAGTGAGAAAAGGAGGCGTGGCCCCCTTGTTCGAGAGATTTACTGACAGGGCCCGCAGGGTTGTAGTGCTCGCCCAGGAAGAGGCGCGGCTGCTCAACCACAACTACATCGGAACCGAGCACATCCTGCTCGGGTTGATACACGAGGGCGAGGGCGTCGCCGCGAAGGCGCTCGAGTCGCTCGGGATCTCGCTCGAGAAGGTTCGCCAGCAGGTCGAGGAGATCATCGGCGCGGGGCAGTCGCCTCCGACCGGCCACATCCCATTTACGCCGCGAGCAAAGAAAGTCCTCGAGCTGTCGCTCCGAGAGGCGCTGCAGCTCGGCCACAACTACATCGGAACCGAGCACATCCTCCTCGGGCTGATCCGCGAGGGCGAGGGCGTCGCGGCCCAGGTCCTCGTCAAGCTCGGTGCCGATCTCAGCCGGGTGCGCCAGCAGGTGATCCAGCTCCTATCGGGTTACTCCGGCGGACGCCCCGAAACCGCCGGGGGCACAACCGAGGCCCCGCAGGGATCGCTGGTGCTCGACCAGTTCGGCAGGAACCTCACTCAGAACGCGCGCGAGAACAAGCTCGATCCGGTCATCGGACGCGAAAACGAGATCGAGAGAGTCATGCAGGTGCTGTCCCGCCGGACCAAGAACAACCCGGTTCTGATCGGCGAGCCGGGCGTCGGCAAGACCGCCATCGTCGAGGGGCTCGCGCAGCGAATTGTCAGGGGCGAGGTGCCCGAGACCCTCACCGACAAGCAGCTCTACACGCTCGACCTAGGTGCTCTCGTGGCCGGGTCGCGCTACCGCGGAGACTTCGAGGAACGTCTCAAGAAAGTCCTCAAGGAGATCAAGACGCGCGGCGACATCATCCTGTTCATCGACGAGCTGCACACGCTCGTTGGTGCCGGCGCGGCAGAAGGGGCGATCGACGCGGCATCCATCCTCAAGCCGATGCTGGCGCGCGGAGAGCTCCAGACAATCGGCGCCACCACGCTCGACGAGTATCGCAAGCATCTCGAGAAGGACGCCGCGCTCGAGCGCCGGTTCCAGCCGATCAAGGTGCCCGAGCCCACGGTTGCTCACACGATCGACATCCTCAAGGGCTTGCGCGACCGCTACGAGGCCCACCACCGCGTACAGATCACAGACCGAGCGGTCGTGGCCGCATCGAATCTCGCCGACCGCTACATCTCCGACCGCTTCCTTCCCGACAAGGCGATCGACCTTATCGACGAGGCCGGGTCGCGCTTGCGCATCCGTCGCATGAGCGCGCCGCCCGACTATCGCGAGCTCGAGGACAAAATCGCCGACGTTCGTCGCAAGAAGGAAGAGGCCATCGAGAACCAGGACTTCGAGAAGGCCGCCACCTTCCGCGACGACGAGAAGCGCCTGATGGAGGAGCTTTCTCTCAAAGAGGCCGAGCGCCGCGAATCCGAGGGCGCGGTCCTCGCGCAGGTCGACGAGGAGGAGATCGCCGAGGTCCTGTCGTCCTGGACCGGTATCCCGGTGACCTCGCTCACCGAGGAGGAGACCGCAAAGCTCCTCCGTATGGAGGAGGAGATGCACCACCGCATCGTCGGACAGCACGACGCGATCGCCGCGGTGTCCAGATCCATCCGCAGGACGCGGGCCGGCCTCAAGGATCCCAAGCGTCCCGCGGGGTCGTTCATCTTCCTCGGCCCATCGGGTGTCGGTAAGACGGAGACCGCCAAGACGCTCGCGGAGTTCCTCTTCGGGGACGAAGATGCTCTCATTCAGCTCGACATGAGCGAGTACATGGAGAAGCACACCGTGTCCCGCCTCGTCGGCTCGCCTCCGGGCTATGTCGGCTACGAGGAGGGCGGCCAGCTCACCGAGGCGGTGCGTCGCCGGCCGTATTCGGTGGTCCTGCTCGACGAGATCGAGAAAGCCCACCCGGACGTCTTCAACACCTTGCTGCAGATCCTCGAGGACGGGCGCCTTACCGACGCGCAGGGCAAGACCGTCGATTTCAAGAACTCGGTCATCATCATGACGTCCAACCTCGGGACTCAGAACCTGCGCAAGCCGATCGTGGGCTTCGGTCAGGCAACCGAGGAGCTCTCTTACGAGAAGATGAAGGAGCGCGTTACGGAGGAACTGAAGAAGGCGTTCCGGCCTGAGTTCCTCAACCGCGTCGACGAGGTCATCGTCTTCCACGAGCTCACCGGCGACGAGGTCAAGGCGATCGTCGACCTCATGATCACTCGCATCGAGGACCAGCTCCAGAGCCAGGACGTGGATATCGAGCTCACCGACGCGGCGAAGAGCCTGCTCGCCCGGACTGGATACGACCCCACCCTCGGGGCGAGGCCGCTCCGGCGGGCGATCCAGCGCCACGTCGAGGACCCGCTCTCCGAGAAGATCCTGTGGAAGGAGTACGAGGCGGGCGACATGATCATCGTCGACGTCGAGACCGACGAAGATGGCGAGGAAAAGATCGGGTTCAAGAAGGCCGACCGAGCGCCCGATCAACCTCCTGTAGAGCTCGCGGGGGCGGGTGCTTCCGAGGGCGAAGAGAGCTGACCGATATCGGCTTATAAGGCGAACGGGCCCGGCGTGATGCCGGGCCTTTTCGCGCCTCTCGCGAAATTGTCGGTGCCCGTCTGTAGCTTGGGGGCATGAGCCGATCGTTCTCGTGCACCGCCTGCGGGCACCTCGCCCATCAGTGGTTCGGGCGCTGTCCCGATTGCGGGGAGTGGTCCACCGCGGTCGCCCCCGAGGCCCCCGGCCTGATGCCGGTCGTCTCGTCGCTCGGAGCATCCGAAACGGCGACGCCAAGGCTGATCACCGGCATCGGCGAGGTCGACCGTGTCCTCGGCGGCGGGCTCGTGTCCGGGGGCGTCGTTCTCCTCGCGGGAGAGCCCGGCATCGGAAAGTCGACGCTGGTGTTGCAACTCATCGATTCCTTGATGTCGCGACAAGGGCGCGCCCTGCTCGTGACCGGCGAGGAGTCGCCCGACCAGGTGGCGCTGCGGGCGGCCCGGCTCGAGCTCGCCTTGAACCGGTTCCGGGTCGCGGCGTCGACCTCTTTGCCCGCGGTCGTCGCGGCGGCCGAGTCGGAGCGCCCAGACCTCCTGGTCGTGGATTCGATCCAGGCGCTGACCGACCCGACCCTCGATCAGGGCCCCGGCTCGGTGGTGCAGGTGCGCGACTGCGCAGCACGGCTCGTCGCCCACGCCAAGGGGACGGGGACCGCGGTCGTGCTCGTGGGCCACGTCACCAAAGAAGGATCGGTCGCCGGGCCGAAGACGCTCGAGCACATGGTCGATGCGGTGATCACCCTCGAAGGCGAGCGCACGTCATCTCTGCGTGTGCTCCGGTCGGCCAAGAACCGCTTCGGCTCCTGTGAAGAGATCGGCGTGTTCGTTATGCGCGAACGAGGCCTCGCTGAGCTCGAGGATCCGTCGGCGCTTTTTCTTTCGGATCGGCGCGAGGGGGTCAGCGGGTCCGTGGTGTCGTGCTCCCTCGAGGGGTCTCGTCCTCTTTTGGTCGAGATGCAAGCCCTCGTGCCTACGGGGAGTCCGAGCCAACCACGACGCGTGGCCGGCGGAATCGATCACCGACGACTGTCCCTGTTGCTCGGAGTATTGGCGCAGCACGCGTCGCTCGTCCTCACGAGCAATGACGTGTTCGTGGCGGCCGCGGGCGGCATCGCGGTGCGGGAACCGGCCGTCGACCTCGCTCTGTGCCTCGCGCTCTTCTCGGCGGCGCGCAACATTCCCGCTCCCGACGACACGGTCGTGATCGGTGAGGTCGGGCTCGGTGGTGAAGTCAGGCGCGTGCCCGGCATCGAACGCCGGCTCGCCGAAGCGGCTCGGCTCGGGTTCGGGAGAGCGATCATCCCTGCGGGGGCCGAAACCGTTCCGCGCACGATGGACGTCGTCGTGGTGCGCGACCTGCCGGCCGCACGCGACGCGGCGTTTCGTCGTCCGACGCGTATCGACCAAGCCCGGAGCGCCTAGCGGGACCTACTGCCGGCCACCGGCGTGCTACCCTTGGTTGCAGACGATGCTCGGAGCAAGCGAGCGGGATCGCATTCCTTCAACCGGCGTCATTCGCGCGCCGAACCGACGCACAGGCAGGAGGTAAGTCTGAACGTGGCCTTCAAGGTTGGTGACAAGGTCGTCTATCCCCACCACGGCGCCGCCATCATCGAAGCTCTCGAGGAGAAGGAGCTGTTCGGCGAAAAGCGCGACTACTACATCCTGAGGCTCGCCTACGGCGAGTTGACCCTGATGGTTCCGACCGATTCGATCGAAGAGGTCGGGCTGCGCGAAGTAACTCCGAAGAAAGAGATGCCGAAGGTCATCAAGGTTCTCAAGAAGAACGAGCCTGCGACCAACACGACCAACTGGTCACGGCGATTCAAGGCGAACGTCGAGAAGCTCAAGTCGGGCGACATCTACCAGGTCGCAGACGTCGTCCGAAGCCTTCACCAGCGCGACAAGGAAAAGGGACTCTCGGCCGGCGAGAAGCGAATGCTGACGAAGGCGCGCCAGATCCTCGTGTCCGAGCTCACCTTCGCCCAGGACTGCAACGAGGACGAGGCCGAGAAGATGCTCGACGAGGTTCTCGGATAACAGCACGGGGGCAACAGCGCGCGGCGATCCTCGCCGCCGGCGGCAGCGGGGAACGAGCTCGCGGGATGCTTTCCGATCCGCCGAAGCAATTCCGACCGCTGGGTGGGCGACCCCTGCTCGAATGGTCCCTGGATCTCGTGTTGCGTGCGGGCTGCGCGCCTGTCGTGGTGGCCGTTCCCGAGGATCTCATCGACGCCGCACAGGCCGTCGTCCACGGTCGCCCCGGAGTCCAGGTCACACCCGGCGGGTCAACTCGCAGCCTTTCGGTCGCGGCAGGGCTCAAACGGGTGTCCTCGGACGTGGTCGTGGTCCATGATGCAGTCCGCCCCTTTGCGACCGTGGATCTGGTCGACCGTACGGTTGCCGCGCTCGACGCCGCCGACGGTGCCGTTCCCGCCCTCCCTCTGGACGAGACCGTCAAGGAGGTCGACGATCTAATCGTGACGACCACAATCGAGCGCGCCGGGCTCTGGCGGATCCAAACGCCCCAAGCCTTTCGCACCGAAGTGCTCAGGGACGCCCACGCGCTCGCCGACCGGCAGGGTTTCGTGGGCACCGACGACGCCCAATTGATCGAGCGGGCCGGGGGCCGGGTCGCCGTGATCGAGGGCAACAGATCCAATATGAAGGTCACCTACCCCGAGGATTTTGCAATCGCGGAGGCGATCGCGAGGTCCTGGTCGTGATTCGGGTCGGCCTGGGGTTCGACGTCCATCCGTTCGACGAGACGCGCCCACTCATGCTCGGCGGCATAGAGGTTCCGGGCTCACCGGGGCTCGCCGGGCACTCCGACGGCGATGTCCTGTCCCATGCCGTAGCCGACGCGCTGTTGGGGGCGGCAGGGCTCGGCGACCTCGGAGAGAGGTTTCCGTCGACTGCGGAGTGGCAAGACGCGGCGAGCGCCGGCATCCTGGCGGAGGTGGCTCGCACCCTTCTGGACGGCGGGTGGTCCATCGCCGACGTCGACGCGACCGTCGTCGCACAGGGTCCCCGAATCGCGCCTCATCGCGATCGGATGATCGAGGCGGTGGCCGCCGCCCTGGCGATCTCCGCCGAGCGGATGTCGGTTAAGGCGACGACGACGGACGGGCTTGGCGTCATCGGCCGGGGCGAAGGGATCGCGGCGTTCGCCGTCGCCCTCATCGAACGAAATTAGGTAGTCCACTAAGCTTTCGCCTCATGGGCATCCAAATCTTCGACACGTTGAGGCGCAAGGTGGTGCCGCTCGAGACGCGTGAGCCCGGCAGGGTCGCGATGTATGGGTGCGGACCGACCGTTTACAACTACATCCACATCGGCAACGCGCGGACCTTCGTCTGGTACGACATGATCCGCCGGTACCTCGTCTATCGGGGTCTGGACGTGACCTATGTCATGAACTACACAGACGTGGACGACAGGATCATCGAACGCGCCCAGATAGAGAAGCTTCCGCCCGAGGGCGTCACATCCAAATACACGCGCGCTTTCGAGGAGGACATGGCCGCTCTCGGGGTGCGGTCGGCCGACATCACAAGCCTGGCCACGGACCACATCGACGACATGGTCAAGGCGATCGAGGGGTTGATCGAGCGCGGCATCGCATACGAGGTCGAGGGCGACGTCTTCTTCGCGGTCGAGAAGTTCGACGGCTACGGGAAGCTGTCCCGCAGATCGCTCGAGGACATGCGCGCCGGCGAGCGTGTCGAACCGCATGTGGGTAAGCGCCACCCCCTCGACTTCGCGTTGTGGAAGTCGGCCAAGGAAGACGAGCCCTCGTGGCCCTCGCCGTGGGGGCCGGGGCGCCCGGGGTGGCACATCGAATGCTCGGTGATGTCGACCAAGTATCTGGGATTGGGGTTCGACATCCACCTCGGCGGGACCGACCTCATCTTTCCCCATCACGAAAACGAGATCGCGCAGGCAGAAGCCCTCGCCGACGACGGCGCGTTCGTGCGCTACTGGATGCACGCGGCGATGGTGCACATGGAAGCCGAGAAGATGTCGAAGTCGCTGGGTAACGTCGTTCTCGCACACGACATCGTGCAGCGCGTCCCGGGCGAAGCGATGCGTTACTGGGCGCTCATGGGTTCGTACCGGACCGAGGCCGCGATGACCGACGAGGCGGTTCAGGACGCGGTCGGGTCCTACGACCGCTGGAAGACCTTCGTCGAGGCGTCGCGCCACGCACTGGGGGCCGCCATGCCCTCGGTATCCGAGCCGGTCATCCGGCCGCTCGACTCACCGACGCCGGATGGTCCCGCGGCCGATCACATCGACCGCTTCGTCGCCGCGATGGACGACGATCTCAACTCCGCCGAGGCGTTTGCCGCGGTGCACGATCTCGTGCGCGAGGCCAACAAGCGGATGGAAGGCGCGCAGCGAGGAGCCCAGGGCGACCGCGACGCCCTCATCGCATACGTCAATGCTTTCCTCGAGCTCACGGGCGTCCTCGGCTTCAGGTTTGAGGCTCCGGCGGAGGCGTCCGAGCTCGTCGCCGGGCTCGTCGAGTACCTACTCGATCTGCGCGAGCACGCGCGCGCCGAAAAGCAGTTCGAGCGCGCCGACTCCATCCGGGCGAAGCTGTCCGACCTCGGCGTCGTGATCGAGGACACGCCCGCCGGCCCACGCTGGCGGACTTGAGCGACGATTCGTCGATCGTCTCCGGACGGCGTCCGGTCGTCGAGCTGTTGCGCGCGGGCCGGCCGGCCGAGCGCATTCTCGTCGCCCGGGAGTCCGCGTCGGCGCAGGCGATGCGTGAGATCAGACGCCTCGCCGACGGCTTGGCAGTGCCGGTGCGGATCGTTCCCCGCTCCGAGGTCGAGCAAGCCGCCGCCGGCACCAACCACCAGGGCGTGGTCGCGCTCACCGGCCGCTACCGTTACACGCCGCTCGAGAAGCTGTTGAGCGCGCCCAACGCGGCCCTATTGTTCTGCGATGGCATCACCGATCCGCACAACCTTGGCTCCCTTCTGCGGTCGGCGGATGGCGCGGGCTTCTCGGGAGTCGTAATCCCGGCGCGTCGCGCGGCAGGAGTCACCGCGACCGTCCGGCGGGTGTCTGCCGGGGCGGCCGAGATCGTTCCGGTGGCGAGAGTGATCAATCTCGCGCGCGCCGTCGATCAGGCGCGCGAGGCGGGCGTGTGGGTGGTGGGTCTCGATGCGACGGCCGAACGCGACCTCTTCCACGCCGAATCCGTGGAGCCTCCTCTCGGGCTCGTTCTGGGAGCCGAGGACAAGGGCATCTCCCCCAACGTCCGTAAGCGGTGCGACGACCTCGTCCGGATTCCGTCCAGGGGGCGACTGGGCTCGCTCAACGTCGCCGTGGCGGGGGCGATAGCCATGTTCGAGGTCGCTCGCCGCTCCTAACCGGACATCTCGGGTACTCTGGCGTCCCTCGTAGAAATTCTGAGGGCGTGAGGACGAAGGAGATCCAGGTCGAGACCGACGAAGCTCTCGTCGAGCGCGCCCGGGCGGGTGACGACAAGGCCATCGACGTCTTACTCACCCGGTACCGGCACTACGCGCGCTCCAAAGCCCGCTCGTACTTCCTGGCCGGCGCGGACAAGGAGGACATCGTCCAGGAAGGCATGATCGGGCTCTTCAAGGCGGTGCGGGATTTCCAGGCCACCAAGAACACGGCGTTCCGTGCTTTCGCCGAGTTGTGCATCACGAGACAGATCATCACCGCGATAAAGACCGCCACGCGCCAGAAGCACATTCCCTTGAACTCCTACGTGTCACTCAACAAGCCGACTACCGGCGAACAAGACGACAATCGTTCCCTTGCCGAGTCGCTCGTCAGCAGCGAGGTCGGAGATCCCGCCGACCTCGTCATCTCCGCCGAAGAGGTCGAGCGCATCCGCTCGTCGATGGGCCGGCTCCTGTCCGACTTCGAGACCGAGGTCCTGCGCTTCTACATGGAAGGCAAGTCTTATCAGGAGATCGCCGACACCCTGGGCCGACACGTGAAGTCGATCGACAACGCGCTCCAGCGCATCAAGCGCAAGCTCGAGCCCCACGTCACCGAGAAGGCCACCTCCGGCGCGGTCTAACCCTTACTGGCAGCGCTCGGCGAAGGTAACCTGAGCGCTGAGAGCGCCGGGTTAGCTCAGCTGGCAGAGCAGGCGGTTTGTAACCGCCAGGCCGTCGGTTCGAATCCGACACCCGGCTCGTGAGTGGCCGAGACGACGTCAACGGAGACGACGTGGTGCCCGACGCGCTCGCGCCGGCCCTCGACGCGTCCCACGACGCTCCGTGGGAGACCGCCCTCGCGCAGCTCGACGAGGTCGCCGAGCTCATGGGCCTTGCCCCCGGGGTGCACGAGACGCTGCGGGCCCCCAAGCGCGCTCTCATCGTCTCGGTCCCGTTCCGCAAGGACGACGGCACGACCCAGGTGTGTGAGGGCTACCGAGTCCACCACAACGTCACCCGCGGTCCGGCCAAGGGCGGAATCCGCTACCACCCGAGCGTCGGGCTTGACGAGGTCAAGGCGCTGGCGATGTGGATGGCCTGGAAGTGCGCCATCGTCAGCATCCCGTTCGGGGGGGCCAAGGGCGGCGTCGCGGTCGAGCCGAAGGAGCTGTCGCGCGCCGAGCTCGAGCGGATGACCCGCCGTTACGCGAGCGAGATCCTCCCGCTGATCGGACCCGAGCGCGACATCCCGGCCCCCGACATGAACACGGACGAGGAAGTCATGTCGTGGATCATGGATACGTACTCGCAGAATCAGGGGTACTCGGTTCCCGGGGTGGTCACCGGCAAACCGGTATCGATCGGAGGCTCGCGCGGACGCGCCGGGGCGACGTCGCGCGGCGTCATGTACACGATCTTCTCGACCCTCAAGACACTCGGCATCGGCATCGAGGAGGTCTCGGTCGCCATTCAGGGCTACGGCAAGGTCGGCGGGCACGCCGCCCAGCTGCTCCACGACGCCGGGTGCCGGGTCGTCGCGGTGTCCGACCACGAGGGAGGGCTCTACCGGGAGAAGGGGCTCGACCCCGAGGCGATCAATCGTCACAAGCACGAGGCCGCCACGGTCGCCGGGTTCCCGGGCGCCGAGCCGATCACCAACCAGGAGCTGCTCGAGATCGAATGCGACCTCCTCGTCCCCGCGGCCATCGAGGGCGTGATCACGGTCAAGAACGCCGACAACATCGGCGCGAAGGTCATCGTCGAGGCCGCCAACGGCCCGGTCACTTTCGAGGCCGACAAGGTCCTCAACGACCGGGGGATCTTCGTCGTCCCGGACATCCTCGCCAACTCCGGCGGCGTGACCGTCTCCTACTTCGAGTGGGTCCAGGACATCCAGGCCTACTTCTGGTCCGAGGAGGAGGTCAACGAGCGGTTACGCGGCATCATGGAGCGTGCCTTCGGGGAGGTTCA
>JBOGXF010000174.1:0-1604 GCA_050694275.1 Actinomycetota bacterium
GAGGGAGTGCCGCGCATCACCGACGTCTCCCTCATGGTCTCGGTCCTCGAGAAACTCGGCGCCAAGGTGTCCTTCGAGGCGAACACCCTGAAGATCGACGCTTCCGGAGAGCTGAGCGAGGAAACCCCTTACGAGTTCGTCACGAAGATGCGCGCGTCGATCCAGGTCCTCGGCCCCCTACTCGCGCGTCTGGGTCGAGCGCGTGTCGCCATGCCCGGCGGGGACGCGATCGGCTCTCGCCCCATCGACCTCCACATCCAGGGCCTCGAACGAATGGGCGCGAAGTTCACAGCGGAACACGGTTACATCGAAGGGGTGGCGGATCGCCTGAAAGGCGCATCGGTCCTGCTCGAGTTCCCGTCGGTCGGCGCGACCGAAAACCTCCTGATGGGGGCGGTGGTCGCGGAAGGGGTTACCGTCATCGAGAATGCGGCGCGCGAGCCGGAGATCCAGGACCTCGCGGACTTCCTCAATTCCTGCGGCGCCGAGATCGACGGCGTCGGCACCCCGACGATGACGATTCGGGGAGTGAACGAGTTGCAGCCGACGCGTCACGCGATCATCCCGGACCGCATCGAAGCGGGGACCTACGCGATCGGAGCGGCGGCGACGCTCGGCGACGTGCTGCTTCTCAACGTCCGTCCGGAGCATCTCGCGCTGCCGCTCCAGAAGCTTGAGGAGGTCGGCGCCGATATCGATCGCGGAGCGGATCAGGTACGCGTTCGCATGGCGCGTCGTCCCCGGGCAATCGACCTCGTGACTCTCCCGTTCCCCGGTTTCCCGACCGACCTCCAGCCGCCGGTCATGGTTCTGCTGTCGCAGGGCGAAGGCTCATCGATCCTGACCGAGAACGTCTTCGAGGCGCGTTTCTTGTTCGTGGACGAGCTCAACCGAATGGGGTCCCAGATCCGGGTCGAGGGTCATCACGCTGTCATCCGCGGAGTCAACCGCCTGTCGGGTGCCCCGGTGATGGCGCCCGATATCCGCGCCGGCGCCGCGCTCGTGCTCGGCGGCCTCTGTGCCGACGGCAGGACCGAGGTCTTCGACCACAGCGGACACGTCGCCCGCGGCTATGAGGACTTCGTGGCCAAGCTGCAGGGACTGGGCGCTTCGATCGAACTCCACGACAACGGCCTCAACTCCGGAAGTTCGGTACATCGCGCACAATAGTTGTCTGTCATGTACCGCACTTCGCTGCCAATCGTGCTCGTCGCGTTTCTGCTTGCCACGCTCTTGGGCGGGACCGCTCCGGCCCAAAGAGAGCGGAAGCAGCGCAAGCTGGGCGCGGCTGTCGCCCCGATCCGCTTGATTCCCAACTCCGGCGAGCCGATCTCGATCGCGGGCCTGCATCGCTACTTCGGAACGATCGGGCTCGGCTCCGCGTCCGACGGGATCGTCGTCACCAACCGACTGCCTCTGGAGCGCTACCTCCTCGGCCTCAACGAGGTCCCGGCCGAGTGGCCGGTCGAGGCCCTCAGGGCCCAGGCCGTTGCGGCTCGCACGTATGCGCTGTGGACGCTGCGAGAGCCGCCGGGCGGGGCGGCCGCGGTCTATGGATTCGATATCTGCGCGTCGGTGCAGTGTCAGGTCTTTTCGGGCGCCGA
>JBOGXF010000175.1:0-17898 GCA_050694275.1 Actinomycetota bacterium
ATCAAGAGGCGCTGGCCGGCGCGGACGCGCTCTACTCGTGCGTGCAGATGCCGCCCGGAGTCCCGGTGGCCACGGTCGGGATCGGCAACGCCAAGAACGCGGCGGTGCTGGCGGTCCAGATCCTCGCCGCCGGCGACGACAAGCTGAAGGCGAGACTGCGCGAGTTCAAGGACGAGCTCGCCGAGGGCCTCAAGCTCTGACGATTGTGCCGCGACGCCCCGGTCAGGGAAGATCGTAGGCCCGCCACGACACGACAAGCTCGTGCTCGAGGGCTTGATCGAGGTTCCCGAAGCGCTCCTCGGCCCATTCGCGTGTGGCGCGCGCCGCGCGCACGCGCTCGGCGTCGTCGACGTGCCAGGTAAACGAATAGACGCCGTTCTCGATCCGCTGCAGCAACTCGCCGAGATCGACCGTGCGCATGACCCTGACCTCCGGCAGTTCTCGGTAGAGCGCACCGAGCGTCGCCATGGCCTCGTCCAGCCCTGAGGGATCGGTCGCGCCCGGACGAGGGTTATCGATTCTCGCTTCCTTCTCGAACCGCTTCTCGACTTCCTTCCTCGGGCCTCCACCCCATCCACCGAGGTCGATCAGGATCACTCCCCCCGGACACGTCACCCGGACGAGCTCCGACACGGCCACCCTCCAGTCGAGGATTAGGTGCAGCACGTGACAGGCAAGAGACGCGCCGAAGGCATCATCTCGAAACGGAAGGCGAGTCGCGTCGGCGACCGCGAGCGGAAATGGTGTCCGGCGGCCCGACTTCTCGACGAGCTTCGCCATCATCGGGAGGGAGAGATCAACTCCGGCCATCGTGATTCCTGCTTCGCGTAGCGGAAGGGCGATGCGTCCCGTCCCCACCCCGATCTCAAGGCATGTGTCGTGTCCGCGAAGCTCCGCGCGCAATAGCTCGACGACGCGTTCCATCACGGCGGAGGGCAAAGAGCGAGTCGCATCGTAGAACTCACTCGCCCGATCGAACGACAGCGAGTCGGTCACTGCTCTTCGTGGTTCAGTCGTTCCAATAGCTTCCTCAGGGTGGGGATGTGGCGGTCGTCCTTTTCTCGACCCGCCGCTTCCTTCGAACGAATGACATCTCTCAAGTCCGCCACGGGAACTTTGACGCCACCGATCTCCATCCAGGTCATCTTGCGGCTGAGGTCCGCGTAACCGCGAGTCCCGGTCGGTTCAATGCTGATATCGAATCGCCCGTACGGGGTCACGAGATTCCAGATGTCATTGCGCTTGAGCATGGTTGCGTCGGTGGCAAAAGGAAAGCCGTCTGGGTGTTCGGAGGTGTACACGCGTGCATCCATCTCCTGTAAAGCGCGCGCCAATCGTTCCATGTTGTCCTCCGAGCGATCGGGACAGATATCGACATCTTGCGTGGCAATGGGCGATCCATGGAGAGTGCCGGCGAGAGCTCCGATCAAGACATATTTCACTTCGTGTCGAGCTAGGATTCGGAAGATGTCTATGGGGCTGAAGACTCTTTTGCCCATCAGTCGTGGTCAACGATCCGGGCGGAGTGCAGTAACTCCTGAACTTCGAGCGAGCGCAGAAGGTGATCGATCCGCTCTTCCGGTTCAAGCTTCAGAGTCTCTTCGATCGCAATGTCGTCGTCGTGGTCGTAGTTATAAAAGGTGAATCCAAGCTCGAGGCCGCACGAGCGTACGGCGCGCACCACCGTGTCGAAGCTCGGCGACCGGGTTCCGCGTTCCCAGGTCGCGATGACCGGCTGGCGTGTGCGAAGCCGATAGGCAAGCTCTGCTTGGGTCAGCCCGGCGCGAAGTCGAGCCTCTCTGATCACGTTGCCGCCAATGCTCATGGGAATAGTATATACGATTAATGATAAGCAATATACACAAACCGGTATCTCGGGCCGACCAGAACTCATTCCCCGGTAGGATGGGCCGGTGATCCCCCGCTACAGCCGTGCGGAGATGGCGGCGATCTTCTCCGACGAGGCGAAGTTCGCGCGCTGGCTCGAGATCGAGATCCTCGCGGTCGAGGCTCGGGTTCGCCTCGGCGAGGTTCCGGTCGACGACCTCACCGCCATCAAGGAGGGGGCCGCCTTCGACGTCGCCCGTATCGCGGAGATCGAGGAGACCCGCCATCACGATGTCGTGGCGTTCGTCGAGAACGTGCGCGAGAACGTCGGCGAGGCGGGGCGACACGTCCACTATGGGATGACCTCCTCGGACGTGGTCGATACCTCGAATGCCCTCGCCCTGCGTGACGCCGGCGACCTCCTCATCGAGGGCGTGGGTCGGCTTGCCGAATCAATCCGCCACAAGGCGCTCGAACACCGAAACACGCTCATGGCGGGTCGGACGCATGGCGTCCACGCCGAGCCGACGACCTTCGGGTTCAAGCTCGCCGGCTGGACGTTCGAGCTGGTTCGCGACCGCGACCGTCTACGGCGGGGGCGGGACGGGGTCTCGGTCGGAAAACTTTCGGGGGCGGTCGGGACCTACTCACAGCTCTCTCCGGAGGTCGAGGCATACGTCTGCGACCGGCTCGGCCTCTCGGTCGAAGAGGCCGCAACCCAGGTTGTGACGCGGGACCGCTACGCCGAGTTCCTGTCGGCGGTCGCGGTCACCGGGGCGTCGCTCGAACGTTTTGCTCAGGAGATCCGCCACCTGCAGCGCACCGAGGTGCGCGAAGCGCAGGAGCCTTTCGGCCCCGGCCAGAAGGGCTCGTCGGCCATGCCGCACAAACGCAATCCCGTCGTGTGCGAGCGCATCTGCGGTCTCGCCCGCCTGTTACGGGCCTATGCGCTCACGGGCTACGAGAACGTCGCCCTGTGGCATGAACGGGACATCTCGCACTCATCGGTCGAGCGAGTGGCTCTCGCAGACGCCTGCATATTGCTCGACTACATGCTCGACAAGATGCGCTGGGTGATCGAGGGCCTGATCGTCGATCCCGAGCGCATGAGACATAACCTCGAATCGTCGTGGGGGCTCGTCCATTCGCAGAGCGTGCTCACTGCGCTCCTCGCCAAGGGCGAGCTGCAGCGTGAAGAGGCCTACGCGCTGGTCCAACGAAACGCCATGGCCGCATGGGACGAGGAACGCCCGCTCGCGGAATTGCTCAAGTCCGATCCCGACGTCACCAAGCACTTGGATCCCGACGAAATCGAGGCTTGCTTCGATCCCGCGCGTTACCTTCAGAACATAGATCCGATCTTCGAGCGCCTGGAGGCTTTGTAGCTGTGACCACGGCGAGGCACGCCGGTTCCGGAAAGGTCAGGGAGCTCTTCGAGGTCGGGTCGGATCAGCTCCTTCTCGTCGCGTCCGACCGGATCAGCGCCTACGACGTCGTTCTGACCCAGGACATCCCCGACAAGGGCAAGGTGCTGACCGGCCTATCTCATTTCTGGTTCGAGATCATGGACGACATCCCCAACCACTTCGTGTCGGTTGCGTCGGCCGAGCTGCCCGCCGTCGGGATGGATGATCTTGCCGGCCGGGCGATGCTGTGCATCAAGGCCGATCCCATCCCCGTCGAGTTCGTCGTCCGGGGCTACTTGTCGGGGTCGGGATGGCGTGAGTACTCGGAGAGCGGCACCGTGTGCGGGCACGAGCTGCCCTCGGGGCTCGTGGAGTCGGATCGGCTGCCCGAGGCCATCCTCACTCCGGCCACCAAGGCGACGAGTGGGCACGACGAGAACATCACCGAGAAGGAGGCCGCCGACATCTGCGGCGAGGACGTCTACATGAAGGCGCGCCATTACGCGCTCGACGTTTACGCACGGGCGGCAGGCCTGGCCGGGGCCCGTGGGGTGATCATCGCCGACACCAAGTTCGAGTTCGGCATCAAGGACGGCGAGGTGATCCTCATCGACGAGGTCCTCACTCCCGACTCGAGCCGATTCTGGCCGGAAGATTCTTACGAGCCGGGAGGTCCGCAGCCCTCGTTCGACAAGCAATACGTGCGGGACTGGCTCGATGAAACCGGCTGGGATCACTCGCCGCCGCCCCCGGACCTCCCCGATGAGGTCGTGGCGGCGACCCGACAGCGCTATCTCGAGGCGTACGAACGGATCGCCCAGCAACCCTTCGACGCTTGGCTCGAGGAGGTCGGAGTTTGAGCGGCGCGACGACGCCCGCGATCGGCAGCAGACGGGCGTCGGCCCGTCTCGGTCTCACGCTGCGATCCGTCTTGCTGAGCCCGCGCGACGGCTTTCGGGACGCGATGAAAGCGCTCGATCGCCGCTCCGCGGCCGGCGAGCGGCCCGCGGCCGGCTACACCCCCTATGTGCTCGCGGCGATCGGGGGAGCCGCGGCCGCGGCTCTGTGGCTCAAGGTCGGAGCGATCGCCGGCACCCGGGACGTCGCGCGCGAGAGCTACCGCTGGGATTTCGTCGTGGCCACGCTGGCGCTGGGGGCGGCCGTCGCGCTGATCGCACAGGCGGTGTGGGGAGTGGTCGGAACCTACGTTGTGCGCGCCCTCGGAGGCAGCGTTCGGCCCGGCGCGCTCCGCCTCGTGTGGGGGGCGGCATCCCTCCCGCACGTCGTCGCGCTGCTGGTGCTGCTGCCGCTCGATCTCGTCATCGTCGGGCCGGACGCGCTCACCAGCGAACGCCTTGCGGACCCTTTGGCGACCGTGTGGTCGGCGCTCTCGCTGTCGGTGGGACTGGCGCTCGGGATGTGGTCGCTGTTCTTGGTGGAGCGAGGGGTCGAGACCGCTTCCGGCTTGGGAGGCGCGCGCGCCTCCGTCGGCGTGGTCGTCGCCATCGCTTGCCTGGCGGCGGTCGTGGTCGGGACCGCGCTCGGCCTGAGCTCGCTGGCGGGGAGCCTGGCGTGAGCTTTGCCGCCGAGGTGCACGTCACCCTGAAGCCGGGGATCGCCGATCCTCAGGGGAACGTGATCGAGCGAGCCCTTCCCGCGCTCGGGTATCGCGGCGTCCAGAACGTGCGCGTGGGAAAGCTCATACAGCTCGAGGTCGACGCCGCCGATCTGGACGAGGCGCGCGCCCGCGTGGCAGAGATGTGCGACAAGCTGCTCGCAAACCCGGTGATCGAAAGCTACGAGGTGACGATTAGATGACTGCTCGCGTCGCGATCGTCGTGTTCCCCGGGTCGAACTGCGAGCAGGATTGCGAACGCGCCTTTCGCTCGCTGGGGGCCGAGCCGGTGCGCGTGTGGCACGCGGACACCGAGCTACCCGACGCCGACCTGGTTGTGCTCCCGGGCGGCTTCGCCCACGGCGACTACCTCCGCACCGGCGCGATCGCGCGCTTCTCACCGATCATGGACTCGGTGATCGAGCGCGCCGACTCCGGCGGCCTCGTGGTCGGGATATGCAACGGCTTCCAGGTGCTGTGCGAGGCCGGGTTGCTCCCCGGCGCGCTGCGAAAGAACGCGGGGCTGAAGTTCATCTGCCGGTGGGTGGACCTGCGCGTCGACAACTCCAACACGCCCTTCACGTCGCGCGCCGAGAGGGGGCAGGTGCTGCGGGTACCGATCAACCACTTCGAGGGCAACTGGTATTGCTCGGATAACGTGCTGGCGGAGGTGCGGGAGCGCGAGCAAATCGTCTTTCGCTACGTGGATAACCCGAACGGGTCGCTGGACGATGTCGCAGGTATCTGCAACGAGGCCCGCAACGTCCTCGGGTTGATGCCTCACCCCGAGAGAGCGTGCGAGCGACTGCTCGGCTCCGAGGACGGAACGGTGATCTTCGGCTCGATGCTCGACCACGTCATCGCCGGCGCTCTTCTATGAGCGTTCGAGAGTCACTCCACCGCGAGCTCGGGCTCACCGACGAGGAGCACGAGTCGATCCGCTCCCGACTCGGCCGCGATCCCTCGTACACGGAGCTCGCCATGTTCTCCGTCATGTGGAGCGAGCATTGCTCGTACAAGTCGAGTCGCGTGCATCTGCGGCATCTCCCGAGCGAAGGCAAGCAGGTCCTGGTAGGGCCGGGTGAGGGGGCGGGCGTCGTCGAGGTCGCTCCGGGCATCGCGGTCGCGTGGAAGATCGAGTCCCACAACCATCCGAGCTACGTCGAGCCGTTCAACGGCGCGGCAACTGGGGTCGGGGGGATCGTGCGGGACATCCTGTCTATGGGAGCGCGTCCGATCGCGCTGCTCGACTCGCTTCGGTTCGGCCCCCCCGACGCCGCGCGCACAGGCTATCTGGTCGACGGGGTCGTGCACGGCATATCGGCCTACGGCAATTCGATCGGGGTTCCAACCGTCGGAGGCGAAGTCGTCTTCGAGGACTGCTACGCACAGAACCCGCTCGTAAACGCGGCCTGTCTCGGCATCGTCGAGGATCGGATGATGTCTGGCCGCGCCGAGGGTGTCGGCAACGCGGTCGTGTTGATCGGCTCGTCCACCGGACGCGACGGCATCGGCGGCGCGAGCGTGCTCGCATCGGCGACGTTCGACGAAGCGTCGCTCGACAAGCGACCCTCGGTCCAGGTCGGGGACCCTTTCACCGAGAAGCTCTTGATCGAGGCGTGCCTCGAGCTGATCCGGCGCGACCTGCTCGTCGGATTTCAGGATCTCGGTGCCGGCGGCATCTCGTGCCCGACGTCCGAGATGACTTCCAAGGCGCAAACCGGAATGACGGTCGAGATCGGACGGGTTCATCTGCGCGAGCCCACCATGGAGCCGTTCGAGGTCATGATCTCCGAATCACAGGAACGCATGCTCGCCGTAGTCGAACCGGAGAAGGTGGCCGAAGTCCTCGCGGTTTGCACGCGCTGGGGGCTCCAGGCGAACGTGATCGGCGAGGTCACGTCGAGCGATCGACTCGAGGTGATGCACGACGGCGAGGTCGTAGCCGACGTCCCTGCGCACGCTCTCGCCGAGGAGGGTCCGATCTACGAACGGCCCTTCCGGCCCCCGGTGTGGATCGATGACCTGCGGTCCGCCTCTCCGGGAGACGAAGCCGCCGACGACCTGCGAGGGGCGTTTCTCTCCGTCCTCGGGTCGCCGTCGGTGGCGTCCAAGCGATGGGTGTGGGAGCAGTACGACCACATGATCTTCCTCGGCACCATCGGCCCCCCCGGCGGAGACGCCGCGGTGATCAGACTCCCCGACCACGACGTCGCCGTCGCGCTCACGACCGACGGCTCCGGACGCTACTGCTATCTCGATCCGTACGAGGGGGCTCGGCTGGCGGTCGCCGAGGGGGCGCGCAACGTCGCATGCACCGGAGCCCGGCCCCTGGCCGTCACGAACTGTCTCAACTTCGGCGACCCCACCAAACCGGGGGTGATGTGGCAGTTCGCCGAGGCGGTGCGGGGCATTACCGATGCATGCCGAGCGCTCGAGACCCCTGTGGTCGGGGGGAACGTGTCCTTCTACAACGAGACCGACGACCGGGCTATCTATCCGACCCCGGTCATCGGAATGCTGGGCGTCCTCGACCGCCCCGAGCGCGCCGTGGGGCTGGCGTTTCGGGGACCGGGGGACATCGTGGTTCTCCTCGGGACGACCGAGCCGACCGACTTCGGCGGGAGCGAGTTCGCGAAGATCGTGCACTGCGTCGTCGCCGGTCGGCCTCCCGGGCTCGACCTCGACCGAGAGCTCGCCCTGCACCGGACGCTCATCGAGGCGGCGTCCGCCGAGATCCTCGCCTCGGCGCACGATCTGGCCGAGGGAGGACTCGCCATCGCCCTTGCGGAGAGCGCGCTCGCAGGCGAGCATGGGTTCGTAATCTCGCCACCCGAGGGGGAGACGCACAGGATGCTGTTTTCGGAATCGCCGTCGCGCGCGCTCGTGTCGTGCGCACCGGGCAACCTCGATGCGTTGATGGGAGTCGCCCGGGCGCACGGAGTCGCCGTCGCGGAGATCGGCTCGGTCGGCGGAATGAATCTCGATTTCGGGGCGTTTTCGGTATCGACGGTGGACGCGCGACGCACTTACGAGAATTCACTCGTGGCGCAGCTTGCGGCTAGTACGGTGGGGGCAGATGACGACAGAAGCTAAGGATCTTTGTGGCGTAGTCGGCATCTACGCGCCCGGCGAGGACGTCGCGCGCCTCACCTATTACGCCCTCTACGCCTTGCAACACCGCGGTCAGGAGTCCGCCGGTATCGCGATCTCGGACGGGCAGACCATCGTCGTCTACAAGGAGCTCGGGTTGGTCGCGCAGGCCTTCGACGAGACCGTGCTCAGTAGCCTCCGGGGTCACGTTGCCATCGGGCACGTTCGCTACTCAACGACCGGCTCGTCCTCGTGGGAGAACGCGCAACCGACCTTCAAGAGCGCGCCTGCGGGCCAGATCGCGCTGGCCCACAACGGCAATCTCGTCAACTCGCTCGAGCTCAAGCGGAGCCTCGACGAAGCGGGAGGGGATCCAACGCCCGAGCGGGCCCGCCTGGCGTCGTCGTCCGACACCGACCTCGTCGCCGCCCACATCGCGCGCGCCAACCGCGGTGACATGAAGGCTGCGGTCCTGAGCGTGCTGCCCAAGCTACGGGGCGCGTATTCGTTCACGATGATGAGCGAGTCCAAGATCTTTGCCGCGCGCGATCCGCAGGGGTTTCGGCCGCTGTGCATCGGAAGGCTCGAAGGCGATGGATGGATCGTCGCCTCCGAGACGTGCGCGCTCGATCTTCTCGGAGCGCAGTTCATACGCGACGTCGAACCCGGCGAACTCGTCACGATCGACGACTCGGGAATCGAGAGCGACAAGTTCGCTCCGATCGAGAGCGCGGCGTGCGTCTTCGAACACGTCTATTTCGCTCGGCCGGACTCCAACCTGATGGGGCAGAACGTCTATGCGACCCGCTACCGAATGGGTCAGCGACTCGCCGAGGAAGCTCCCGCCGTGGCCGAGCTGGTCATGCCGGTACCCGACAGCGGCGTGCCCGCGGCTCAGGGGTTCGCCCAGGCGTCCGGGATTCCCTACGGGGACGGGTTCGTCAAGAACCGCTATGTCGGACGGACGTTCATCCAGCCGACGCAGTCGATGCGTGAGCAGGGCATCAGGATGAAACTCAATCCCGTGCGCGAAGTGATCAGCGGCAAACGTGTGGTGGTGATCGACGACTCCATCGTGCGGGGGAACACCACCCGGCAGATCGTTGCGATGCTGCGCGAGGCGGGCGCGCGCGAGGTGCACATGCGCATCTCCGCGCCTCCGATCAGGTGGCCGTGCTTCTACGGCATCGACATGCCGGATCAAGACGAATTGATCGCCTCGAGACTCGACGTCGATGGGGTGCGGGCCCACATCGGGGCCGATTCTCTCGCCCACCTGTCGCTCGAGGGCATGGTTGCGGCGACGGAGATCCCCGCGGATTCGTTCTGCACCGCCTGCTTCTCGTCCCGGTACCCGGTTCCCATTCCCGACCTCGAGCTGCGTCGCAAGAACGTGCTCGAGGACGAGCTTCCCGCGGACTCCCGCGCCGATCTGTGACGACTCAGTAGCTCGGCGTTAACCTCGACGGATGACCGTCGACTACCGGATCGAGGAAGGCGTCGCCATTTGCACTCTCAACCGCCCCGACGTCCTCAACGCGTTCGACGACGAGATGGGCCATGCGCTGCTCGACGCCGTGCGGGACGCCTCGGGAGACGATTCCGTGCGCTGTATCGCGATCACCGGGGCGGGCCGAGCCTTCTCTTCGGGTGAGGATCTCGGTGCCCTCGCCGACGGATACAAGAGGGGAGAGGTCCCCGAGCTCGGCCGCACCCTCACCGATCGCTACAACCCTCTCATCCGGGCCCTGCGCGCGGCCCCCAAGCCGGTCATCGCGGCCCTGAACGGAGTCGCCGCGGGGGCCGGCTGCAGCGTCGCGCTCGCGTGCGATTTTCGGGTGGCGTCCGAGCACGCCAAGCTCGTCCTGGCATTCGTGAAGGTCGGGCTCGTACCCGACTCGGGCGCGGTGTGGTTCCTGACCAAGATGGTCGGAGCAGCCAAGGCGTGGGAGCTCGCCGCGACCGGCGACCCGGTCTCGGCCGACGACGCTCTGCTCCTCGGGCTCGTTCATCGCGTCGTGCCGGCCGATGTGTTCGAGAAGGAATGGCTGTCGTTGGCCAGGGAGCTCGCTGCGGGCCCGACGCGCGCGTTCGCCCTCATCAAGGGGCTCGTCGCGAGCGCGACCGAACGGACGCTCGACGAACAGCTCGACGCCGAGGTGCGCGCGCAGACCGAGGCAGGCCTCACTCAGGATCACTTGGAAGGGGTGCAGGCGTTCTTCGAGAAGCGCCCCCCCAATTTCCGCGGCCATTAACCCGCCGAGTGGTCGCCACGCGCCTCAGAGGGCGTTTCACGACCACTCGGCAGTATCCTGAAGGGAAAACCACACGAGGAGGTGCGGTTCTATGTCCCAGCGCGATGACAGTTTTCCCATCCTCGGCATCGACTACGTCCAGTTTTTTGTCGGGAACGCCAAGCAGGCCGCGCACTTCTATCGCGCCCTCGGATTCAGGCCCATCGCGTTCATGGGGCTCGAGACCGGGAGCCGCGACCGGGTGTCGTGGTGCGTCAGGCAGGGCGATGTCACCTTTGTGTTCACCGGCGCGCTCGGGCCCGAGAGCCCGATCGCCGAGCACGTCGAACTCCACGGCGACGGCGTCCACGACGTCGCCCTGACGGTCCCGGACGCCGAGGAGGCGTACCGCATAGCACTCGAGCGCGGTGCCACGGGGATCGACGAGCCGCAGGTGTTCGAGGACGAGCATGGCAAGGTGGTCAAGGCTTCGATCGCAACTTACGGAGAGACGGTCCACTCGCTCGTCAGCCGAAGGGATTACTCGGGCGTCTTCTTCCCCGGCTTCCGGTCGCTCGAACCCGCCGGGGAACAGAACGGTGTCGGCGTCCGATACATCGATCACGTCGTCGGCAACGTCGAGCTCGGCAAGATGAACGAGTGGGTCAAGTTCTACGAGGAGGTCATGGGGTTCGTCGAGCTGCGTCATTTCTCCGACGAGGAGATCTCGACCGAGTACTCGGCACTGATGTCGAAGGTCGTGTGGGACGGTGAGGGCAAAATCAAGCTGCCGATCAACGAGCCGGCCGAGGGAAAGAACAAGTCCCAGATAGAGGAGTACCTCGAGTACTACCGTTCCCCCGGCGTCCAGCACATCGCGATGGCGACCGAGGACATCATCGCGACCGTCGAGGCGATGCGAGCACAGAACATCGAGTTCCTGCGCGTTCCGGGGACGTATTACGAGGACGTTAAGGATCGAGTTCCGGAGATCGCCGACAAGATCGACGCGCTGCAGCGAAACGGCATCTTGGCGGACAAGGACGAAGACGGTTATCTGTTACAGATCTTCACCAAGCCGGTACAGGATCGTCCGACCGTGTTCTTCGAGGTCATCGAACGACACGGCGCGAGGGGCTTCGGCGCCGGCAACTTCAAGGCGCTGTTCGAGGCGATCGAGCGTGATCAGGCGGCGAGGGGGAATCTGTAGTGCCTCCTCGCGTAAGTATCGACGTGTCGTCTATTTGCGCGAGGAGGCACCAACCATGGACGTAGTTCACAGCAAGGGAAAGGTGACCAAACAGGCTCACGTCGGGGTTCCCGGGGGCACGTACGAGGAAGAGCACGGGCGCGAGACGTTCTTCGGGCGTGCGTCGCACCTCTACCGCAGCCATCCTCCGACAGCGTGGACCCGCATCGAGGGCTCTCTTCGCCCGCGCGCGATCAACGTCAACGAGATGAAGCCCGACGACCAGACCGAAAGCGAGGGCGCATGGCAGCTGATCGCCGGCAACGATGACGTGAGGCTGTTCGTCAGTCGCCGGACCCAGCCCATGCCCTACTTTCTGCGGGATGCGGACGGCGACGTCTGCTATTTCGTCCACCGGGGCAACGGGACGATCGAGACCGATTACGGCCCCCTCACCTTCACGCCGGGTGACTACGTCGTCATCCCCAAGGGCACCACTCACCGCGTCGTCCCCGAAGGCGACGACAACTTCTTCTTCGTCATCGAAGGCACCGGCGAATACCATCTCCCAGACCGCGGACTGATGGGCAAGCACGCGCATTTCGATCCGGGAGTTCTCGAGGTCCCCGACCCCGACCCGCACGAAGAAGAGGGCGAGTTCGAGGTCCGAGTGAAGCGAGACGGCGAGTTCACGTCACTGTTCTTCAGCTGGCATCCGCTCGACGTGGTTGGGTGGCAAGGGGATCTCAGCCCGGTGAAGCTGAACATCCTCGATCACCGGCCGGTTTACTCGCCGAGCTACCACATGCCCCCGAGCGCACACTGCACCTGGGCCAACGAGAACTTCGTGATCTGTTCGTTCGTGCCCCGGCCGCTCGAGGAGGATCCCGACGTACTGAAGGTGCCCTTCTATCACGCAAACATCGACGCCGACGAGGTGCTCTTCTATCATGAGGGCAACTTCTTCAGCCGGGCCGGCATCGACGTCGGTTACATCACTCTTCATCCCCAGGGCATCCACCACGGGCCGCAGCCCGCGGCGATCGAGGCGTCGAAGACCAAGGAACGCACCGACGAGGTCGCGGTCATGGTCGAGACCCACCATCCGCTCGTCGTCTCGCCCGAGGCCGAGGCGGTCACCGTCGTCGAGTACGAGACGTCGTGGGCGGCCGGCATGGGCCTGCTCGACGTCGACAAGTAGTGCGGATATTTCGCTACGCGACATCGGGCGGAGGATTCCAGCCGCGCCTTGCGGTCGCGGTCGGTGAGCGGGACCCGGTAGATCTCATCGACGCCTGGGGCGCATCCGATGCGGAGAGCCCGTTTATCTACTCGACGAAAGCGCTCATCGAGGCCGGCCCGAGCGTGTGGGCCGCGGTCGCGCAAGCGGCGCTGAAGGCGCCCGACGAGTTGGCCGTCGGCGAGCACGTGGATGGATACCGAGTGCTGTGCCCGTTCGACGAGATCGCGTCGCTACGTGACTTCCTCGCGTTCGAGGACCACGTCAAGCGCGGTGCCGAGCGGCGCGGGGCGGACGTGCCCGAGTACTGGTATCGCGCCCCCGTTTACTACAAGGGCAACCACCGCGCCCTCATCGGCCCGGGCAACGAGTGCCCGTGGCCCCCCTACACCAACCGGCTCGACTTCGAGCTGGAGCTCGCGATGATCGTTGGTCTCCGCGGCCGAGACCTCGCACACGAACGAGCCGGCGAGCACGTCTTCGGCTTCACCGTGTTCAACGATTTCTCGGCGCGCGATATCCAGTCACAGGAGATGAGCGCGTGGCTCGGACCGACCAAGGGCAAGGACTTCGCCAACGCCTTCGGACCGTGCATCGTGACCGCCGACGAGGTGGGCGCCGAACCCGACCTCGAGATGATCTGTCGGGTCAACGGCGAGGAATGGGGCCGCGCCCGCTCGAGCGAGGCCAAGTGGCGGTGGGCCGACATGATCGCCCATGTGTCGGCGGGCGAGGACATCCACCCCGGCGACGTCTACGGCTCGGGCACCCCCGGGGGATGCTGCGGCATCGATCTCGGCCGCGATCTGAGGCCCGGCGACGTCGTGGAGCTCGAGATCGAGCGCCTCGGCGTGCTCGTTAACACGATTGGAGCCCGCGCTTAACCCTCGAGGGCGAGGACCGCGGGGTGCTCGAGCAGGTTCACGACGTCGATGCAGAAGCGAGCCGCGGTCATCCCGTCCAACACGCGGTGGTCGAACGTGATTGACAGGTTCATGATCTTGCGGACGACGATCTGGCCGTCGCGCACGACCGGTCGATCGGTCGCCCGGTGCACTCCCAGTATCCCGACCTGGGGATGGAACACGATCGGCGTCGCCATCAGCCCCCCGAACGGTCCCGGGCTCGTCACCGTGAAGGTCCCGCCGCGAAGATCCTCGGTTCGGAGGTGACTGTCGCGCGCCGCCACTGCGAGACGCTCGATCTCGGCGGCGATCTCCTTCAGTTTCTTCTTGTCGGCGTCGTGTACCACCGGAACGGTGAGTCCCGCCGGTGTGTCCACCGCGACGCCGACGTTGTAGGAGTCGTGATAGACGATCTCGCCGGCGTCCTCGTCGAGCGACGCGTTCATCGCGGGATAGCGCTTGAGCCCCGCCACGACCGCCTTGACGATGAAGGGCAGGAAGGTGAGACGGACGCCGTCCGTCGCCCTCTCGTTCGCGATCCGGCGGGTCGCGTCGAGCTCGGTGACGTCACATTCCTCGACGTGAGTCACCGGCGGGATGGCGCGGTGCGCCTCGGACATGCGCTCGGCGATGGTGCGCCGGATGCCGCGCAGCGGCTCGCGCCGGCCCGCGGGCGCGCCCGCGGCCGCCTCGACATCATCACGCAGGATCCGCCCGCCCGGCCCCGAGCCGGCGATGGCGGCGATGTCGATCCCGAGCTCCCGCGCGAGCTTCCGCACGGGGGGCATCGCCTTTACATCGGATCGGCGAGCCGCCTGCGGCGGTGGCATTGGCGGCGGGGACGGCACCTCCGGACGCTGCTCGCGCGGGGCGACGGCGTCGGCGGTGGCCTCTGCTCCGGCGGCAACCTCGCCGTCGCCGATCGTCACCAGGACCGTGCCGACCGGAACGATGTCGCCTTCCCCGACGTGGATCTTCGACACCGTGCCGGCGAACGGCGAGGGGATCTCGGCCGTCGCCTTGTCGGTGATGACCTCGACCAGCAGATCGTCTTCCGCGACGACATCGCCCTCCTTGACCAGCCAGCGGTCGATCTCGGCCTCGGTGACGCCCTCGCCGAGGTCGGGGAGCTTGAAGTCGGCCATCAGAAGTCGAGGACCCTTCTTGCACCGGCCAAGATCCGGTCGACCGAGGGCAGATAGTCGTCCTCGTTGGCGAACTGTGGGAACGGGACGTCGAACCCGGTGACCCGCAGCACCGGGGCGTCGAGATCGAGCATGGCGCGTTCGTGTATGAGGCTAGAGACCTCGGCCCCGATGCCCGCATTTCGTGGCGCCTCGTGCACGACCAGCGCGCGCCCACATTGTGATGCGGCATCGGTGATGGCGCGGACGTCGAGCGGATAGAGCGACCTCAGATCGATCACCTTGGCGTCGATCCCCCGTTCCTCGAGCAGTCTGTCGGCCGCCTGGACCGACAGAGGCACGGTCGCGCCGTAGGTGATGATCGCGAGGTCGCCTCCCTCGCGCGCCACACGCGCGGTGGACAGGAGCTCGGTCGTGCGCCCGTCACCATTGCCAATCGTGAAAGGGGGGTCCTGTGGCACCTCTTGGCGACCGGCCCGGTAGATGCGCTTGGGCTCCATGAAGATCACCGGGTCGGGATGCTCGATCGCCGCAAGCATCATGTCGCGCGCATCCCGCGGAGTCGTGGGACAGACCACCTTCAGGCCCGGAACGTGCGCAAACAGTGCTTCGGGCGAGTCGGAGTGCAGCTCCGGCGCCCGCACTCCACCTCCGAACGGGATGCGGACCACGATCGACGCGGGGACCTCGCCCCTGGTGCGCCACGCGTAGCGGGCCGCGTGAGTCACTATTTGATCGAAGCCGGGATAGACGAACACGTCGAACTGGATCTCGACCACCGGAAGCAATCCGTAAAGAGCCATGCCGATCGCGCTTCCCAGAATGCCGGCCTCCGCGAGCGGAGTGTCGATGATGCGGTCCTCGCCGAAGCGGTCGAGCAACCCGGCGGTGACCCGGAAGACGCCTCCGGTGCGAGCGATGTCTTCCCCGAGCAACACGACACGGTCGTCCTGCTCCATCGCCTGATGAAGGGCGAGGTTGAGCGCCTCGACCATCGTGAGCTCTTTCACTGCGTCTTCCCTTCCTCGCCGGCTCCCTCGGTCGACGGCGGCCCCATCGGCTTCACCTCGGGGGGCCGCTCGACCGCGCGCAGCTCGGCGAGCCCCTCCTCGAACGTCCACGGCTTACCCGAGGCGTAGACGTGGTCGAACAGGATCTCCTGCTCGGGCTGTTGGATCGCCTCCATATCCTTGACCGACTGGGCGATCGTGTCCTTGGCCTCTTGCCGGATGGCCTCGACTCCGTCCTCGCCGAGGATTCCGAGCCGGTCTAAAAACGCCTGCATCCGGTTCACCGGCTCGAGGGCTTTCCAGTGCTGAGCCTCGCCCTCGTCCCGGTAGAGCTTGGGATCGTCGGCGGTGCCGTGCGCGCCGATGCGGTAGCAAAACGCCTCGATCAGCGTCGGACCATCGCCCGCCCGAGCGCGCTCGAGCGCGTCCCGGGTGACCTTCCAGCATGCGATGGGATCGAAGCCGTCGACGCGCACTCCGGGCATGGCGTAGGCGACCGCTTTCTCGGCGATCGTCTCGGTCGCCATCTGCCGCGTGATCGGCGTCGAGATGGCCCACTGGTTGTTCACACAGAAGAACACGGTTGGAACCTTGAAGACGGACGCGAAGTTCATCGCCTCGTGGAAATCGCCCTCCGAGGTCGCGCCGTCTCCGAACCAAGACAGCGACGCGGCCCTCTCCCCGCGGAGCTTGGCCGCCCAGGCGAGGCCGACCGCGTGTGGGATGTGGGTCCCGATGGGCACGCAGATGGGCGCGACCCGATGCTCGCGCGGATTCCAGAAGCCGTGCTCCCCCCCGTAGCCGCGCCACCACGACAGAACGACCGCGGGCGATACCCCGCGCAGAATGCCGATCGAGTTCTGCCGGTACGAGGGGAACACCCAGTCGGAGTCGTCGCATGCGTAGAGCGGTCCTGCCTGGGTTCCCTCCTCGCCCCAGTAGAGAGCGTATGTGCCGATGCGACCCTGCCGCTGAAGAGCGACCGCGCGCTCGTCGAAGGTGCGCAACAGAACGAGCCATCGGAACAGCTCGATGAGATCCTTTTCGGCGAGGGCGTCGGGGACGTCTGCGTCCTCGATGTCGACGCCGTTTCCAATTATTCGCAGGAGCTCGATCACAGGCATCAGTGCGAAGAGAGAGGACCGAACTCGGTGACCCGGACGAGGCGAATCTGGCTGATCTTGCGAATGCGATCCTCGGCGTACTCCTGCGCCGCTCGTGCGGTTGAGATGTTCCGCTCGCGCGCCATGGCAAAGATCAGCTGGAGTTGCTTGTAGATGCCCTCGACGCGTTTCATGGCCCGCTCGCGGTCGTAGCCGCGCAGCTCGTCCTCGACGTTGATGAGACCGCCGGCATTGATCACGAAGTCCGGGGCATAGAGGATCCCGAGGTCTCTCAGCTTCTCGCCGTGCTCTTCTCGATCCAGTTGATTGTTTGCGGCGCCGGCGATGATGCGGCATTTCAGGTCCGAGATCGTGTCGTCGTTGATGACCCCGCCGAGCGCACACGGGGCAAAGACGTCGACGTCGAGCGAGTGGATCTTCTCGAGAGGAGCTGTCTCGACTCCGAAGTCGGACACCGCCAGCCCGAGGTTGTCGACGTCGATGTCTCCGATCGTGACCGCTGCTCCTTCCTTGACGAGGTAACCGCACAGGGCGTGCCCCACCTTCCCGACGCCCTGGAGTGCGACGGTGCGGCCCTTCAGGTTGGAGTCGCCGAAGACCTCGAGGGCGCACGCCTTGATCCCCTGAAGCACGCCGTACCCCGTTACCGGTGAGGGGTCCCCCGAGCCGCCGTAGGTCCGCGAGCAGCCCGTGACCCAGCGCGACTCCCGCCGCACGATGTCCATGTCGGCGAGGGCGGTGCCGACGTCCTCTGCGGTTATGTAGCGGCCCCCAAGCGTCTCGACGTAGCGCCCGTAGGCTCTGAGCAGCTCCTCGGTCTTGATCCGCTTGGGATCTCCGATGATGACGCCCTTGCCCCCGCCGAGGTCGAGACCCGCGGCAGCAGCCTTGTACGTCATCCCCTTGGCGAGGCGGAGGACGTCGATGAGGGCGTCCTCCTCGTTTCGGTACGGATAAAAACGAGTCCCGCCGAGAGCGGGACCGAGTGCGGTGGAATGGATTGCGATGATCGCTCTGAGGCCCGAGTGATCGTCCGAACAGAAGACCACCTGCTCGTAGCCATCGCCGTTGATGTGCTCGAACGTGCCCATTATGAGATCAACCTCTTTC
>JBOGXF010000176.1:0-17869 GCA_050694275.1 Actinomycetota bacterium
CTCGCAGCCGGCGCACGCGTCGGCGCTGTTCAAGGGTCAGATGAGCTCCCATCCCGCAACCTCCTGGTCGAGTCGGCTAACAATGGCCGACTCACCGAGCCGTTGCGTGGATTGCTTGAATCCGCCCGCTGAAAGCGGTTTTTCTCAATTGCACTCTCAAGCGCTCACCGGAGAAATCCAACACCGAGGCGCTGATGAGCAGGGTCGTCGAATGGTTCGACACGATGGACGTCGAGAGCGAGATCGTCCGCGTCCTCGATTACCACGTGCCGACCGGCGTTACCTCGGACGAGGGCGAGGGCGACGAATGGCCGCGAATCCTCGACAAGATCAAGAGCGCGGACATCCTCGTGATCGGAACGCCGATCTGGTTCGGGCACCGTTCGAGCGTGGCGCAGCTCGTGATCGAGCGGCTCGACGGCACTTACCAGGAGCGCAACGAGGCCGGACAGTATCCCCTGTACAACAAGGTCGCCGGGGTCGTCGTCACCGGCAACGAGGACGGCGCGCACTCCGCGGCAGAGGCGACGCTGTTCAACCTCTCGCACCTCGGCTGCACGATCCCACCTAACGCCGATACGTATTGGGTGGGCGACGCGGGGCCGGGCCCGTCGTATCTCGAGGCCGGTCAGGACCATGAGTACACCAAGCGGACGACGCGCTGGATGGCCCACAACCTCGTGCACCTCGCTCGCATGCTCAAGGACAGGCCGATACCGGCCGAGGGCAACACTTTCGACGAGGAGACCGAGCACACCGCACATATCGGCTGACTCAAGCGTCCTGGCTGCCCTCCCGAAGATTAGATAGCTTGATTCAACGCGCTCGATTATCGGAGGGTCTCTTGCGACGACTCATCGCGGTGCCCCTGCTGCTCGCCCTAACGCTCGGGGCGTGCAGCGACAGCGGGACCTCCGATCCTCGCGAGGCGTTCGAAAGGGCGCTCGAGAACCTTGCCGACGCGCCGGGCGTCACGATGGCCTTGTCTCTGCGCTCGACCGTCGAGGATCTCAGAGCTCTGGCGGATTCGTCCGGGGACGCGCTCTCGGCCGAGAGCGCGTCCAAGATCCTCGACTCCTCGCTGACCGTCTCGGCGACCCAGAGCGCCGATCCCGCCGATTCCGAAGCCGTAATCGTGCTCGAGATCGCCGGACGCGACGCGCTCGAGTTGCGAACCATCGGTTTCGACTTCTTCGTGCGCGTCGACATCGACACGCTCGCCGCGCTCTTCGGCCAGGACGCCGCAGAGCTGCGTGCAGAGGCCCAGAATTCCGCCGACTTCGGCCTCTCGTTCATCGATCCCCTGCTAGCGGGCGAGTGGATCGCGCTCAAGGGACTCGAGCGGTTCGCGTCGATGGGCGCGGCCCAGGCCGAGCAAGGCGAAGAGTTCGTGCGCAGGATCACCGACGCGTTGAAGGCGAGCGTCGAAGTCACCGCGGCCGGCGAGGACGCGATCGGAACGCATCTTCTCGCCCGGGTGCCGCTCGGGGTGCTGCTACAGGAGATCCTGCGGGCGGCCGAGGATCTGACCGGCGGCTTGGGGGGTCTCGGCGCGGGAGCCGTGCCGCCCGATTCGCTCCCGAAGGGCGACCTCGAGATCGAGTTGTGGGTGGACGACGACGAGCTCAGGCAGGTCGAGGTCGACCTCATCCAGTTCGGCCGTCTCCTTGAAGAGGAAGTCCCCCGAGATGTCGACGAGTTCTCGCTCCTGGCGACGATCGCAGAGTTCGGCGGCGGAGTCGAGGCACCGTCCGGCGCGGTCGAGGTCGACGTGCAAGAGCTGTTCGGCGCCATGTTCGGGTGCGCGGCGGCGACCGAGAGCATCGAGGTAGAACTCGAAGAGAAAGATCCCTACGAGATCGGCGTCAAGCGGCTCGGCCCCCGGAGCGACTTCCCCTGCCGCTTCCTCAAGGGCGAGCCGCGGGCCGTCCTCCGGCAGTACGCCGCGGAGTGCCCCCACCTCCTGAACGACTAATGAGCCATCAGCACAAAGCCCGTCGAGGCTGCTATCGCGGCGTCGAGACCTTTGCACTCAGAGGCAACCACCGCAGGTTTCGCTGCGTCTCGAGAAAGATCAAAGATCGTCGCCAACTGGTGGGGTGTACGGGTAATCGTTTGATCGTGCTAGGTCTAGGACAAACGACTCTTAGTCATTGACGCCCGGAAGGGACCGGGCTGACTTGGTACCAGAACCCCAACTTGCACCAAGAATTATTGGTGATAGGGTCACGGTTATGAGCCCGGAACTGGGATCGGTGGCCGCGCAGGTGGGAGCGCTCGGCGACGACCTCAGAAACGCCATGTATCAGTTCATTCGCAGGGCCGGACGGCCGGTCAGCCGCGAGGACGCTGCCGCCGAAGTCGGCATCTCAAGGAAGCTCGCCGCCTGGCATCTCGACAAGTTGGTCGAGAAGGGGCTGCTCAGGGCTCACTACGCTCGATTGCCGGGGCGGTCGGGCCCGGGAGCCGGTAGGAGCTCCAAGCTCTACGAGCCGTCCGAGGTGGAGATCGAGATCTCGATCCCGCCCCGCCGTTACGACCTCGTGGGCCGGATCCTCGTGGACGCGATGGAGGACGCGCGTCCGGGCGAATCGCCGCGCGAGGCGGCGCGCCGTGTCGCAACGAGCTTCGGGTTGAGACTGGGCGCCGAGTTCCGGCGCGAGACGGGCCTAAGGCCCCCCGGACCCGAGCGCACGCTGACGGTCGCCGAACAGATCCTCGCCGGGTACGGCTACGAGCCCCACCGGAATGCGGCCGGCGAGGTCGGGCTCCGAAACTGTCCCTTCCACCACCTCGCGCGTCAGGCCCCGGACCTCGTGTGCGGCCTCAACCAGGCCTTCATCGACGGGGTACTGCGGGGGCTCGGGAACAACAGCGTGGACGCGGCGCTCGAACCCAAGCCGGGGCAGTGCTGCGTGAATCTCAGGGCGGGATGACAGGCCATGGCTCAAGGGTGGCTGCAAGTAGTGTTGGGTAACCCGAAGCGATAGGAGGCGACCATGCCAAAGCTGTTCTCGATCAGGCCCGGGATGACCCTTCGAGGGCGCGCGTTCAAGGGACTTCGGGGTTGGGCCGGAAAACCGATGCACCCGCCGTTGACCGACTTCCCCATCGTCGCCTACGTGCTGGTCGCGTCCTTTGATGTCATCTCTTACGTCGCCGAGAAACAGGACGCGCCCGGTCTCGCGCGCGACACATTCGTGGCCGGAACGTGGGTCATCATTGCCGGCGCCATCGTGTCGCTCGGGGCGGCACTAACGGGCTTCTGGGACTGGTGGAAGGGGATTGAGCGCGACCGTTCAACCGGGTTTCTGGGCCGCGCCAAGCACACTCAGGTGTGGCGCACGATCAACTGGCACATGACGATCATGCTCACGGTTACCGCGATAGTGATAGTCGACATCATCGTACGGCTCGCCCAATACGACGAGGGATACACCGAGCTCCCCGCCATGATCCTGTCGATCCTTGCCGCGGCGCTCGTGTCCCTCGGCGCGACGTACGGAGGCTCTCTCGTCTACGACTACCAGTTCAACGTCGAGAGCCTCGAAGGCAGCACCGCGTGGGACGAGGCGGAGGCCGACCAGATGCCGGCCGACCACGCAGAGCCGTCTTTGTCCCCAGGAACCGACACGCCGGCCGACCAACAGTAGGGAGGAGACATGGCAACTGCACCGACGACGAAAAGCCCCGCGCAGCTGTTCGCCTTGGTGTTCGGGGTCGTCTACCTGCTCGTGGGCATCGTTGGTTTCTTCTTCGCAGACGAGTTCACGAGAGGGAGCGCGGACGATGAGCTCATCGTCTTCCGGATTAACCACCTCCACAACATCGTCCATGTTGGCCTGGGGGTGGTCTGGCTCGGCGCGTCCCGGACGCTCGCTGCCGCCAAAGCCGTCAATGTGCTTCTGGGCGCCGTCCTGATCGTGGTCGCGATCCTCGGCTTAACCGCGATCGATCTCGTCCACATCCTGCTGAACATCGTCGATTCAAGCGACCCCGATAACTTCCTGCACATCGTGACGGGCGCGCTCGCGCTCTACTTCGGCACGGCTGGAGCCCAGAGTGCCGGGGCGGCGCCTTCGAGGATCTAGAGTCCCGAAGGGCTTTAGCGTTCCTTCTCCAGAGCAAGCGGCTGCCGGGGGGACTGGATCGGGACGGGATGCACGCGAAGCTGAAGCGATGGGAGGCGCGCGCGGCGAGCTTCTAGGAGAGGGGCCGGCAGGCGAGATTCTTGCCCCGGCTCACGGCGTCCGGCCGAACCTCGCGCGCTTCCTGCTCCTCATGTTCCAAGTCGGCCTCGTCGGCGCAGCCCTCGGTGTCACACGGACGGTCCTCCCGCTTCTGGCCGAGAGCGAATTCGGCATCGCATCGAAGACCGCGACGCTGTCGTTCGTCGTCGCCTTCGGTCTCGCCAAGGCACCGCTGAACTTCGGATCCGGCGCTCTTGCAGACCGCTTCGGTCGCAAGCGAGTGCTCATCGCCGGATGGTTGCTCGGGCTGCCCTTTCCACTTCTACTCGCGTTCGCGCAGTCCTGGACCTGGGTGATAGCCGCGATGGTCTTGCTCGGGTTGCAGCAGGGTCTGTGCTGGTCGACGACGATCTTCATGAAAGTCGATGTCGCGGGCCCGCGCCGCCGCGGTTTCGCCATCGGTATCAACGAGTTCACGGGCTACGTGGGGATGGCCGTGGTGACACACGGATCGGGCGCCGTCGCGGCGTCGCTCGGGCCCCGCGTGTTTCCGTTCCTGCTCGGCGAGGCGCTTGTGGTCGGAGGGCTTGTCACGGCCCTTCGTTTCGTGGACGACACGTCTCATTTTGTTGAGGCCGAGCGAAACGGCGTCCTCGCCTCCGCTGTGCAAGCCGTCCGGACGGGAACGTTCGCGGCTGTGTGTCAGGCGGGGCTGACGACGAAGATCGCAGACGCGGCGGCATGGGGTCTCCTGCCCATCTTTCTGGCAGAGGGCGGCCTCGCAGTTGAGACGATAGGGCTGCTTGCCGCGGCCTATCCAGGAAGCTGGGGACTCATGCAGCCGCTAACCGGGTGGTTGAGCGACCGATTCGGCCGCAAGCCGCTAATCGTTGCTGGAATGCTGGTGCAAGCGCTCGGGCTCGTAGTGCTCGCACGCGGGACGACCATCTCAGGATGGTTGTCGGGGATCACTCTTCTCGGCAGCGGAACGGCGCTTGTCTATCCGGTCCTGCTCGCTGCCGCCGCCGATGTCGCAGCTCCCGCCGATCGCGCTTCCTCTATCGGTCACTACCGGCTGTGGCGTGACCTCGGCTTTGTCGTCGGGGGCGTGGTCGCCGGCGCGCTCGCCGACGCGGTCGGAATCGCGGGGTCGCTCCAGCTTCTCGCGTTGTTCTCTCTAGTCTCCGGAGGGCTCGTCGCAGTGCTGTATCGCGCGTCCGACCAAGGCCCCCCTGAAACTTCCCCACACCCATAGCTTTTGACGGCTCGGTGCAGTGGGCTTTCGCCGTGGGTCAGGTCCTCTTCGGCGCAATGGTGGGCCTTATCGCCGGCCAAAGCGAAGAGGCAGCGATACGTGCCCCGACCGCCGCGTGAACCTAGGGAGGCCAGAATCGTTTGTGCACTCCGAATAGCGGGTAGCGGTCGTCAGGACAACGGGATTCAGACAACTCGATTCAAGGGAGGCATCTATGGCTGCGGCAGCGATGCTGGTTCTTGCCGGCACCGAAACCAGGGCGGATCTCGGTCGGGTGGTCAATGCATTGCAGATCGCCCGCGAGCTTCACGAAACGGGAGACGAGGTCTCCGTCATCTTCGACGGAGCCGGAACGCAGTGGATCCCGGCCCTTTCCGACGAGGCCCACAAGTATCACCGCCTGTACGAGCAGACGCGAGACGTGATCGCGGGAGCCTGCAGCTATTGCGCCGGTGCCTACGGCGTCAAGGATGCGATCGAAAAGACCGACGTCGAACTGCTGGACGAGTTCGAGGGCCATCCAAGCGTCCGCAAGCTCATCTCCAATGGCTATCAAATCCTCACCTTCTGATCTCAGCGGAGATCGTTTGACCTTCTAGTAGCTAGAATCTTTACCATTGGGGTCGTGGAAGCCGATGGCGGTCTTCGGATCGGTGAGCTTGCACAGCGCGCCGGCACCGATGCCAGGACGATCCGGTACTACGAATCGATTGGCCTGCTGCCCGATCCGGAACGTAGCCCGTCCAACTACCGCGTCTATTCGGACACAGACGTAGAGCGGCTACTCTTCATCCGCTCGTCCCGGGCGCTCGGCTTCGGCCTCGACGAGATCGCCGAGATCCTCGCGTTCAAGGAGCGCTCCGAGCCCCCCTGTGGATACGTGCTGGAGCGGGCCGGTCGCAGGATGGGCGAGGTCGACGACCGCATCGCTCAACTCGAGAAGCTCGGATCGGACCTTCGTCGTCTCATCGCACGGGCAGATTCCACAGAGGTCGAGGCCCGATACTGCTCCCTCATCGAGCACCGCGCAGGTGGTGCCGGCGATGTCTGACGCGAAGCCCGGATCCTCCTACCTGGTGCTCGTCGTTGCCACGCTCGCCGTGGCCCTCATCGGCTACGTCGGTTACGTCCTCTACCCGCGCTTCGATCTGCCGGCGGGAGTCGGTGCGAGCCTGTTACTGCTCTCGGCCGCTGGGGGCGTGGCTTCGTTCTTCTCTCCCTGCGGGTTTCCGCTCCTGGTCACGGTCGTGAGCCGTGACATGGCACCCGATGAGGGCGGGTATGCGCTGGCGCGCGCGCTGCGGACGGGCTCCTGGCTCTCGCTCGGCGCGGCGACGTTCGTGCTGCTCGTGGGCTCGCTCATAGCCCTGGGCGCAGGCGGCTTCTTTCGGACCGTCACCTTCACGAGCGCGGCCGGCATCGTCCTCAGAGCGATCGTCGGAGCCTTCCTACTGGTGATGGGGTTGGTGCAGATCGGCGTTCTGCGCTCTCCGTTCGGACCCGTGGAGGATCTCATCCGACCGCTGCTCGTACGCCAGGCACAACTGCGCCGAGAGCGCCCCTCGGTCGGTTTCGCGGCACTCGGCTTCGGCTATCTGTTGGCAGGCTTCGGCTGAACCGGGCCGATCCTGGCCGGTCTGGCCGGTCACGCCCTCACGATAGGAGGCTTCGGTCCGGCCCTCCTCGCGTTCGTCGTCGCGGCAGCCACGCTCGTGGTTCTGATGTTCGTGCTGGTCACGGCGGTAGTGACCGCACGCGAGACGGTCGTGGCGCGGCTCAGGGCGAGCACGGGACGCATCAAACGATGGGGTGGATGGGTCTTGGTGCTCGTCGGAGCCTGGTTCATTGCTCTTGCGATCTGGGCCGACTACTTCGCGACTGTGTTCCCGGTGTGATCCGACGGGCCTGCCCCGTGACGGGTCAACGGGGAGACGATGAGAGCAACCGCTCCAGCGCCTCTTGGGTTGCCGCGCCCAGGAGCCGCCCCTTGCTTGTCGTGACGATCAAGGCGGGCACGTTCCTCTTTCTCATGCGCTCGAGCAAGCCTTTCGCCGGCTCTCTCGGTCGTATGGTGGTCGGACCCGGTTCCATGACGTTCTCCACCGGCGCCTCGGCCGGCCCCTGGACATTCTTCTTGCGCAACCGGCCCAGCACGATGTCTTGGTCGTTGAGCACGACACAGTAGTCGTGGGGCACGGTATCCAGTTGGTCGGCGGCATCGCCGACCCGATCCCCCAGGCGGCAGGCCAGGACCGCGTCTCGATCCGCCACCTCGCCCGCAACGGCGTAGTGCGGCCCCTTTCCCTCCATGGGCAGGCCGTTGCTTATCCATTCGATCTTGCCGGGGACGAAGTCGTAAACGTCGGAGAAGCCCATCGCTTCGAGCTGACACGCAGCCCGCGGACTCATGTCTCATTGGTCGTCCCAGCAGTACACGATGATCGGGTCGCCTGGGCCGAGGGCGGCCGTTGAACCTTCATCGAGGGACTTGAGGGGGATGTTGATCGCGCCGGGGAGATGCTCCTCTTCGTACTCGTGGGCCGGCAGTACCTCGACCAGCCGGGCACCCTCGTCAATCAAACGGCGTAGGTCGGAGACTCCAATCTCGACGGGCATAAATCCTCCTTGGGCTTGCCGTAACCGATCGACGACAGATAGAGCCGACGGTTTCGAGACTCAGGTGGTGCTCCACCATGACCGGACGCGTTCGAGCAGGCCCCCGCCTCCTCCAGCAGCTCGGCGCTCTCGCTTCTCTCGCTTGGCGAGCCCGAGCTCGCGCTCGATCACGTAACCGGGCTTGACTCCGATGCTCCACGCCTGCACCTCGCCGGCGTCGAACAGGAGGACGGCGGGAATCGACGAGATTCGGTACGCCTGGGCGACGTCCCTGTTCGCGTCGATATCGACCTTGGCGAAGCGGACCTTCTCGACCCACTTCTCGGACAGTGCCTCGACCGCCGGCGAGATCTGCTTGCACGGCCCGCACCAGTCAGCGTAGAAGTCCACCACCACCGGCGTCGGGCTCTCAAGCACGTGTTGCCTGAACGTCTCGCTCGTCACATCGGTGACCGCCACGCACGCTCCTCCTCCCGATTTGTGAGCTTCGTCCCTATCATGGACGCAGTGATCGCCCACAAGATTTCACTGACCCTATCGGGGGTGCTGCTCGTCGCTGTGGCGGCGGGGGCCTGCGGCATTCTTCCCGGAGGTGAGGGTGAGGGGGCGATCAGGGTCGGCGCCGTCTCGTTCGCCGAGAACCAGATCGTCGCCGAGCTGTACGCCCTCGTCCTCGAGGAGGCCGGCTTCTCGGTCGAGCGCAGGTTCAACTTCCAGGATCGAGAGAGCCTTCAGCCCAGGATGGAGGCAGGTGACATCGATCTCGCACCCGAATACCTCGCCTCTCTGCTCACCTTCCTCAGGCCGAACGCGACCCCGTCTTCGGACCCGGCGGAGAACATCGAGAGGTTGAAACCGCTCTTGCAACGGCTCGGGCTGGACCTTCTACGTCCGTCCGAGGCCAACGACACCAACGCGCTGGTGGTCCAAGTCAGAACCGCCAATAAGCTCGACCTCAAAGACGTCAGCGATCTCGCGGATCACGACCACGATCTCGTTTTCGGCGGACCGCCGGAGTGCCCCGACCGAAGGTTCTGCCTCAAAGGCCTGCGCGATGTCTACGGGCTCGAGTTCGAAGACTTCAAGCGGCTCGACGCGGGAGGACCGCTGACGATCGCCGCGCTCGAAAGCCGCGAGATCGATGTCGCGTTGCTGTTCAGCACATCGGGGATCATTCAGGAGAGAAGCTGGGTCGTGCTCGACGACGACAAGCGCCTACAGGCGGCCGAGAACATCACGCCGGTGATCCGCAGCAAGATCGCGACCGAAGAGATAGCTGCTCTCTTGAACGGAGTGAGCGAGCGGCTGACCACCTCCGTCATGACGACCCTCAACGGGTTGGTCGAGATCGCCAACCGCGACTTCCGGGCGGTCGCGCGCGAGTTTCTCGAAGACGCCGGCCTGCTGTGAGCCCTAACTCTCGCGTCGAGTGACGTCGAGACTTTCGGTGCCGCAGCGAGCTCGACGTGAAACGTGGTTCCTCGGCCTACAGCGCTCTCGACCTCGATGCTTCCGTTCATGAGCTCGGCGAGGCTCTTGGAGATCGTGAGGCCGAGCCCCACCCCGCGCTCGGCTGCGGATTTATCCAGGCGATCGTAGGGGACGAAAAGGCGGTCGAGCTTTTCGGGTGGGATTCCCGGGCCCTCGTCGGCGACGCTGATACGGAGCCGGTCGGTGCCGGTGGCGCCACAAGAGATCGCCACCCTGCCGTCCGGTCGGTTGTATCTGATCGCGTTGGAGACAAGGTTGATCAGTATCTGGCTCAAGCGGCGGGGGTCGGCGACCACGTGGACGCCGTCAATGCTTCCGTCGTCTACCTCGATCCGCACTCCGCGTTCGGTCGCAAGGGGGGAGAGGATTCCGACCGCCTCGGCGACCACTTCACCCACGTCGATGGGTTCCATCGTGAATTTGAGCTCGCCGGCCTCGATCCGGGCGATGTCCATGACGTCGTCCACCAACTCGGCGAGATGCCGGCCGGCCCTCGACATGGCCGAAGTTATTTCCTTGATGTCTGGTCCCTGATCGAGTTGCTCGAGGTAGTGCGTGAAACCGATGATGACGCTCACCGGAGTGCGCAGCTCGTGGTTGGTACGTGAGAGAAAATCGCTCTTCGCCCAGCTCGCCTTCTCGGCTTTCTCCTTGGCTTCGATAAGCATGTGCTCACGTTCGGCAAGAAGATCGGATGTCTCTTGAAACGATTCCGCCAGATGACCCAGCTCGTCCTCGCCGGTCGGTCGGTCGGTCAACGGATTTCCCGAAGCGAGCCGGCGCGCGCTCTTTTGTAGCCTCCCGATCCTCCGTACGATCCCCGTGGTGAACAGAACGCTGGCCAGCAGCCCGCCCGCCAGTCCAAGCGCGACCGCCGCCGCGAAGATCAGCCCCTCACGACCACGGGACTCTGCGAGGTTGGCGAGCCTGTCTTCCAGGCCCGCCTCCGCCTCGGCCTCCATTGCGGCGAGCTCGCCCCTCAGCTCGGTCATCAGCTCGTTGCCTCGCAGGACCGACAGCCGATCTTGCTCGGACCGGCGCTCGGCCGCCCGTCGCACCGATGCGAGAACCTCGAGCTGCCGCCCTGAGAGGAAGCGGACTCGCCGGGCCCGGACGGCCTGCGACGGATCGCCGCCGACCAATCGCTCGAGGCTGGCCAGGGCGCGCGGGAGCCTCGCAAACGCCGTGGTGTAAGGCTCTAGAAGGTCGGGGCGCTCGGAGATCGCATAACCGCGCACGCCGGTCTCGGCATCGACGAGCAGCGTGAGAACGGTCTGGATCTGGCTGCGCACCCGAAACAGCCCCGCGATCGCATCCTGCTCCTCGTTTTCTCTCTGCTGAACGAGGAACAGCGCAAGCGTTGCGACCAGCAAAGCCCCGAGGGGGATCGACACGACCACGAGCCCCTTGGCCCGCAGAGAGAGATCCGTCCACCTGGCGGAGATCTTGGTCATTCCACCGAGATGCTACGACCGAAGAACCGAGCAAGCGAGGTTTAGGTCTAGCGCTTTGAGTACTGGGGTGCCTTGCGGGCCTTCTTGAGCCCGTACTTGCGGCGCTCCTTCTCGCGCGCGTCACGAGTGAGAAAGCCGGCCCGCTTGAGGGTGGCGCGAAGATCGGGATCGTACTCGGCGAGGGCGCGCGCCAGCGCGTGGCGCAACGCGCCGGCCTGACCGCTGATACCTCCGCCTTCGACCTTGGCAAAGATGTCGTAGCGGCCCTCGGTCTCGGTCAGCCGGAGCGGCTCGGTCACGACCATCCGGTGGGTCGCGCTGGGAAAATAGTCTTCGAAGGGCCGGCCGTTGATCTCCCAGCGGCCGGAGCCCTCGACCAATCGGGTGCGGCAGCGCGCCTCTTTGCGCTTCCCCGTGGCGCCCGCCAGGGCGTTAGCCACCGGTCACCTCCTCAAGCGTGTGGGCCTGCTCGACGTTGTGTGGTTCGACAACGCGGTGGAGGTCGAGCGGCTTCGGGTTCTGCGCCTTGTGCGGGTGGTCCGCCCCCGCATAGACCTTGAGTTTCTTGAGCATCGCCCGTCCCAGTCGATTGCCCGGCAGCATTCCCTTTACCGCCTTCTCGATCGCTCGCTCGGGATGATCGACCAGGAACTGCTCATACGTCTTGGATCGCAATCCACCCGGATACCCGGAATGGCGGTAATAACGCTTCTGCGTGATCTTGTTGCCGGTCAGCACGATCTTGGCCGCGTTGACGACCACGACGTGATCCCCCACGTCTAGATGGGGGGCGAAGTTCGCCTTGTGCTTGCCCCGCAGGAGCTTGGCCACCTCGGACGCGAGGCGACCGAGGACGGCGCCTTGGGCGTCTACCAACCACCAGTCGCGCGTTATCTCTTGTGGTCTCGTCGAGTGGGTCTTCATACCTGCCTCTGAGTGGCCGAAAGGCCTCGGAAGTAAGACACCGCAGGATAAACGGCCTCGGTCGGGCCGGTCAAATCACAGGATTCGGAGAGGACCATCCGTCGTCGTACTCGACCGACACGAGGCACAGCCCGTGAGGAGGAACGACTGGACCGGCCGCGCTCCGGTCCCGGGCGGAGATCACGGCGGGCATCTCGTCGGGCGAGCGCCGACCCTCACCGACCTGAATGAGGGTTCCTACCAGCGAGCGAACCATTTGCTGGATGAAAGCGTCGGCGCGCGCGCGGACCCTTACGATCCGACCTTCGCGCCGGCAGGCCAATTCGAACAGGGTGCGCTCGGCGGACGCCTCCGGCTCGGTCAGTCGGCCGAATGAGGTGAAGTCATGGGCACCCAAAAGGTAACCGGCCGCCTCGACCATGGCATCGACGTCGAGGGGCCTGGAGTGATGAAGCGTGGTCGCCGAAAGAAAAGGGTCCGGGACCTCGCCGTCCAGGATCGCGTAGACATACGTGCGCGAACGCGCGCTGAAGCGGGCATGGAAATCATCCGAGACGCGGACGCAAGCCGACACCGCGATCGACGGGCCGCACATGGCGTTGAGAGCGTCGCGCGCCTTGTTGAGATCGGCATCGTCGGGAGCGTCGGTCGTGCTCATCACCTGACCGAGGGCGTGAACCCCCGCGTCCGTACGACCTGCCCCGACGGTGAAGACCTCGTGCCCGAATAGCTGCGACAACGCGGTCTCGACCTCTCCTTGAACGGTCTTCACGTCGGGTTGACGGGCGAACCCGTGGAAAAAGGAGCCGTCGTACGCCAGATCGAGCCGAACGTTCAGGGCTCTACTTCTCGTCCTCGATGCCCTCTTCGCGGCCGGCGGGCCTCTGGGCATCCTCGGCGACCGGGTCTTGGGGTGGTGGTTCCTCCGTTGCGAGCGCCGCCTCGGGGCCGGGGGTGTCCTGTGTCGTCTCCGAATCCGCGTCGCCGGGGGCCGCGCCTTCTTCACCGGCCTCTTCAGCCTCGGTCTGATCTTCCGCAGGAGCGGTGCGTTCGTCGGTCTCCTCCGTGACGTCCTCGGTCCTCTCCCCGGCGGGAGCGCCTGCCGGCGCCCTGCGGCCGCCACGCCTGCCGCGACGCCTGGTGGAGGTCTCGTCGGCCGCGGCGACCGCAACGACGCCTTCGGTGACGAGCTCGACGATCGCCATGGGCGCGCCGTCGCCGCCTCTCGGTCCGAGCTTGAGCACGCGCGTGTATCCGCCCGGCCGATCCGTGAAGCGGGGGGCGATGTCCTCGAATAGCTTGTGGGTAACCTCGCGGTCCGCTATCTCAGACAGGACCTGACGCCGGCTGTGGACCGAGGCGGTCTTGGCTTTGGTGATCAGTCGTTCCGCAAACGGACGCAGCATCTTGGCTTTCGCCTCGGTCGTCTGGATGCGTTCGTGCGCGAAGAGGGAGCGCGCGAGGTTGCGCAGCATGAGGCTCTGATGCGACGGGCCGGCACCGAGGCGCGGTCCCTTCTTCGGTTGCGGCACTAAAACTCCTTCTTCTTCAGCCCGAGGCCAAGCTCCTCGAGCTTTGCCTTGACCTCGTCGATCGACTTCTGCCCGAAATTGCGGATCTCGAGAAGGTCCTCTTCGGACCGCTCAACGAGCTCACCCACGCTCGTTATGCCTTCGCGCTTCAGGCAGTTGTACGAACGGACCGTTAGATCGAGATCCTCAATCGGCTGGGCCATCACGCCCGAGACTTCCTCCTCGCCGGGCTCGGGGCCGAGCACGAGGCCGCCGGTGCCGGTCCCGACCGTCGCCACGAGCTGGAACAGCTCGACCAGCGTCGAGCCGGCGGCGGAGAGTGCGTCGGACGGTGACATCGAGCCGTTGGTCTCGACGTCGAGAATCAGCCGGTCGTAGTTGGTCATCTGCTCGACACGGGTGGGCTCGACTTCGTAGGTCACGCGCTTGACCGGCGAAAAGAGCGCGTCCATGGGGATCGTCCCGATCGCCTCGTTCGATGCCGTGGTGGCAACCACATAGCCGCGTCCTTGCTCGATCGTCATCTCCATAGAGAGGGTCGCATCCTTGTTGAGCGTGGCGATCGCCTGCTCGGGATTGAGGATCTCGACTCCCGCGGGAACTTCGATATCGCCGGCGGTCACCTCTGCAGGGCCGGATACGCGCAGGTGCACCCTTGTCGGCTCCTCGTTCTCGCTCGAGACGACCAGCTGTTTCAGATTGAGAACGATGTCGGTCACGTCTTCCTTGACGCCCTCGATCGTGGAGAACTCGTGCAGCACTCCATCGATCTTGATCTGGGTAACGGCCGCCCCCGGTATCGACGAGAGCAGCGTGCGCCGCAGCGAGTTCCCGAGCGTGTAACCGAACCCAGGCTCAAGGGGTTCGATGGTGAACTTGCTACGGGCGTCCGAGATCTCCTTCTCGGAGATCTGCGGGCGCTGGACCATCAGAAGATTCATATCGCTCCTCTCCAGGCGACTAGGGCCGCGTGGCTCTCTCTGCCGACTACGTTTACTTCGAGTAGTACTCGACGATGAGCTGCTCTTGGACGGGAACATCGATCTGATCCCGCGCGGGCAGCGACAACACATTGACGGTCATGTCCTTGAGGTTCGAGGACAGCCACTCGGGGATGATCCGGCCCTCCGCATAGGAGGCGTTCTCGACGATGCGGCCGAGCTTCTTCGACTTGCCGCGCACCGACACGACATCGCCCGTCCTCACCCGATAGGACGGGATGTTTACCTTCTTGCCGTTGACCTCGAAGTGACCGTGAGAGACGAGCTGTCGCCCCATCGATCGATTCATCGCCAGCCCCGATCGGTACACGACGTTGTCGAGACGCGACTCGCAGATGCGCACGAGCTCCTCGCCGGTCACGCCCTTGGACTTGGCGGCCTCCTCGTAGTAGCCGCGGAACTGTTTCTCGAGCAGGCCGTAGAAGCGCTTGGCCTTCTGCTTCTCGCGCAGCTGCAGGAGGTACTCGGACTCGCGCACGCGGCCACGTCCATGCTCACCCGGGGGCGGCCGCCCCTTCTCGATGGGGCATTTGGGGGATTCACACCGCGTCCCCTTGAGGAACAGCTTGGTCTTTTCCCGGCGGCACAGCTTGCACACCGGCCCGATGTATCTCGCCACGGACTACACTCGCCTCCTCTTGCGGGGGCGGCAGCCGTTGTGCGGCACGGGCGTGGCGTCCTTGATACCGATGACCTCGAGGCCGGATGCCTGGAGGGACCGGATCGCGGTTTCGCGACCGGACCCGGGGCCCTTGACGAGAACGTCCACTCGCCTCACGCCGTGCTCCTGCGCCTTGCGAGAGGCGGCCTCCGCCGCCAGCTGCGCCGCGAAGGGAGTCGATTTGCGTGAGCCCTTGAAGCCGACGTTGCCGGCCGAAGCCCACGACAGCACGTTCCCCTCGAGATCGGTGATCGAGATGATCGTGTTGTTGAACGTCGCTTTGATGCGAGCGACGCCGTGGACGACGTTCTTTTTCTCGCGACGCCGTGGTTTCTTTGCCTTCTTGGGGTTAGCCAAGCCCTATCTCCCGTCTATCCCTTCTTCCCCTTGACCTTCTTCTTTCCGGCCACCGTCTTGCGCGGGCCCTTGCGGGTGCGCGCGTTGGTGTGCGTGCGCTGGCCGTGAACCGGTAGACCCCGACGGTGCCTGAGGCCCTGATACGAGCCGATCTCGACTTTGCGCTTGATGTTCTGGTTGACCTCGCGTCGCAGGTCCCCCTCGACCGAGTAGTTCGAGCCCATCCAGTCCCGGATCCGAACAATCTCTTCGTCGGTGAGGTCCCTTACCTTGGTCGCGGGATTGACCTGCGAGCCGACGCACGTCTCGGTCGCCTTGCTGCGGCCCATCCCGTAGATGTACGTGAGGGCGATATCGAGGCGCTTGTCCCTCGGAAGATCGATCCCTGCGATGCGTGCCATGCGCCCCTCCTTAGCCTTGTCTCTGCTTGTGACGCGGGTTCGAGCAGATAACCATTACCCGCCCGCGCCGGCGGATGATCTTGCACTTGTCGCAGATTTTCTTGACGCTTGGCTGAACCTTCACGATGGCTCCTGCTCGCCCTACTTGTAGCGGTAAACGACGCGACCCCGAGTGAGGTCGTACGGAGACAGCTCGACCAAGACCCTGTCTCCCGGAAGAATTCGGATGTAGTGCATCCGCATTTTCCCGGAGATGTGTGCGAGGACCTGATGGCCGTTCTCGAGCTCGACCTTGAACATGGCGTTGGGAAGGGTCTCGAGAACCGTCCCCTCGACCTGGATGCCCTCTTCTTTCTGGGCGCCCTTCTGCTTGTTCTTGGCCATGCGCGTAATCCTTCTGTCTTGTTGACCTCGGCCCGGACTTGACTTGGGCCCCATGAGAAGCGCCCCCAAAGGGGCGCGCGAACATCAGAGGGACGATCCGGTCGCCCAGGATAACAGAGCTACCACTGCTGGTAAAACCGCAAATCATTGAGCCTGGGACCCTCAGATGGCCGACACGATGCGGTCGAACACCTCGTCCGGTGCGCCGTTACCGTGGATCTCTCGCAGGATCCCCTTCTTGACGTAGTACGCCTTCAGGGGCTCGGTCTGCTCGTGATAGGCCGCCAGCCGGTCGCGAATCGTCTCTTCGGTGTCGTCGTCCCTCGCCTCGACCTTGCCGCCACACACATCACACACCCAATCGTTCTGGGGCGGTGAGTCGACGTTGTAGTTGCGCCCGCAGTTGGAACACACTCTGCGACCAAGCAACCGTTGGACCGAGAGTTCCTCGGGAACCTCGATGACGAGTGCCGCGTCGAGCGCGGATCCCTTCTCATCAAGAAACTCGTCGAGCGCCTTCGCCTGGTGCAGGTTACGGGGAAACCCGTCGAGGATGAAGCCGGCACGAGCGTCGTCGGCCGAGAGCCGCTCGACTACCACGCCGATGGTGATGTCGTCCGGTACGAACCTTCCCCGGTCGACGTACTCCTTCGCTTTGAGGCCGAGAGCGGTGCCTCCCCGGATCGCCCAGCGGAAGATGTCGCCCGTCGCGATCGATGGGATGTCGTGTTTCTCCGCGAGGCGTGCGGCTTGCGTTCCCTTGCCCGCGCCCTGGGGGCCGAAGATCACGAGCCGCACGTTACCCTCACTTACTTGAGAAAGCCTTCGTAGTGACGCATCATGAGCTGCGACTCGATCTGCTTCATCGTCTCGAGCGTCACACCGACGGTAATAAGGATCGAGGTCCCGCCGAAAGGAAGCTGCTGGATGTTGTAAGCCGCGAGGAACACCGAAGGCATGATTGCGATCGCAGCGATGAACAGCGCCCCCGGAAGGGTGATCCGCGTCAATATGCGATCGAGGTACTCGGCGGTCTGCCGCCCGGGCCTGATGCCGGGGATGAACCCCCCGTACTTCTTCATGTTGTCGGAGACGTCGACGGGGTTGAACGTGATCGCCGTGTAGTAGTACGTGAAGAACACGACCATGACGCCGAAGAGAAGCATGTAGGTGGCGCTGGCCGGGTTCACGAGGTTGTTCGAGATGAAGTTCTGGATCGTCTGGTTCTGGATGGTGTTCTGTAACAAGGTCGGGATATACAGCACGCTCGACGCAAAGATGATCGGGATCACCCCGGCCTGGTTGACCTTGAGCGGGATGTAGGTCGAGGTCCCTCCGTACATCCGGCGCCCGACCACCCGCTTGGCGTATTGCACGGGGATGCGTCGCTGGCCCTGCTCCATGAAGACGATCGCCAAGATCACGAAGATGCCGATCGCGATGATGCCCAGGAACACCGGGAGCCCCTTCTGCGCGAAGATCGCGGCCCCCTCGCTGGGAAGGGTGGAGACGATCGATGCGAAGATCAGGATGGACATCCCGTTGCCCACGCCGCGCTGGGTGACGAGCTCGCCGAGCCACATGATGAAAGCGGTTCCCGCGG
>JBOGXF010000177.1:0-4216 GCA_050694275.1 Actinomycetota bacterium
CTCGCAGCCGGCGCACGCGTCGGCGCTGTTCAAGGGTCAGATGAGCTCCCATCCCGCAACCTCCTGGTCGAGTCGGCTAACAATGGCCGACTCACCGAGCCGTTGCGTGGATTGCTTGAATCCGCCCATTCAAAACGCGCGTGGTGGGGTGGCGGGAGGAGGATTCGAACCCCCGAAGGCATACGCCAACTGGTTTACAGCCAGTCCCCGTTGACCACTTGGGTATCCCGCCGGAGCGGTTACGAAGGATAACCGAGCGGCACCCCCCAAGGTTGTGCGTTTGAAGCCTCCTAGAGGCCTGAAATGCGCAACCTTGGAGTGGAACTCAGTCAGTCGCCTGTCTCGAAGCCGTTGGCCGACCCGGCGAGCAGCCGGGCGAGCTCGGAATCCGGATCGAGCAACGCCGCGTCGCCGTCGAATGTTCCCTCGAGCGAGACGTCGATCGGAACCGAGCCGTCCGCTGCAGGCTCCTCGGCGAGCGCGGCCTGAAGCGCGGATGTCGCAAGCCCGAACGCGCCCGATGCGGGATTCGATCCGGCCGCAAGCAGCGCTTCGCTCGGGACACTGAGCTCGGACACGACGGGAACGAGATCGTCACCGAAGCGACGCGCGGCGGTGAGACGATCGTGCTGTCGCACTCGCTGCGCCTGAGTCTCCGACACGAGGTCCAGCGCGTGACTCTGCGCCTCTCGCAACCATCCGACGAGCGTCCGCTGAGAATTCTTGGCGCGGCCGTCGACGTACCAGCCGAAGTGGATGTGAGGAGGAGTTGTGATGGCGTTGCCCGAGTTCCCACAATAGGCGATGACGTCTCCGGGGCGGACGAGATCGCCGTTCGAGAACTCGTCGGTGTTCCAGTCTGACAGGTGTGCGTAGTACCAGTACGAGCCGTCGGGACGGAACAGCCGGGCAACGCGGCCCCCGAGCCCACCGTTGTCGAACTGAATTGTTCCCGCCTCGCTGGCGAGCACCGGATCGCCGAAGTTGCAGAAGACATCCTGACCCTCGTGGGTGCGGATCTGGCCCGGTGCCGGCCCATAGCGTGGCACGCCCCAGGTGTTGGTCCACGCCGCCTCTCCGGCGACGATGAACGGCGGGTACACCTCGGACGTGATCTGCTCCTGGCTCCAGCCAAGCGAGCGAAGGTGTGCGGCGATCGCGACCAGCCGGTCGGTGTCGAACGAGTTGCCGGGACGGTAGGTGCCCTTGAAGACCGGCAGCTGGGCCTTCCCCCCGCCTCGGGAGCGCTTCCCGCCGCGTCCCGATTTGGCGCCGGCCTTGCCATCTTCACGCTCCTTGGCATCGCCGCCGGAACCGTCCTTCTTGCCGTCTTGGGAGCCGCCGCCGGATCCGCCACCGCCGGAGCCGCCGCCACCGCCCCCGGAGCCGCCGCCCGACTCGCTCGGGCTCGGAGACGGGGTCGGACAGGGAAGGAGGTCGCAAAGCGTCGGTGTGGGTTGCGGGAGCTGCGCGCTCGCGTCGGTGACCGACAGCAGCGACGACGAGCCGGGGAGGAGCGCGAGGCCGCCGAGCGCGAGCACGACCGCGAGCGTGATGCGTGCGGCGTTTCTCATCGCGTGCCTACGTCTCCTTCCCTGGCTGCTGGGCGTCGCCCAGAGCGAAGCGTGACCGGCCGAACACTCTAAGTACCTAGCAATCCACTTCTACGAGGATTCCCCTATCCCTTCTAACGGACGCCAAAAGCCCGCGGTTAAGGGAGATTTGTCCGCAAACGTCACCGCCGGGTCTAGGTTTGATCGCTCTGCTTGCGCGCCCGGCGAGCGTCTTGCCCGACCTGGCCGTTCCCCGTTGCCCGGGTGAACGACGCGGCGAAGCTGATCTCGGCCTGAGGCACGGTGTGGAGCACCTTCTCGAGCTCGGCCCCCTCGAGCGTCTCCTCGTCCTGGAGACGCCGCGCGAGCCCGTCGAGCAGGTCGCGGTGCTCGCCCAGCAGCCCCAAGGCCTCGGTCTCGGCCGCGTGCAGAATCCGACGGACCTCCTCGTCCATCTCCTCGTGGATCCGCACCGAGAGCTGGGTGAGCCCCGGATCGTTCGACAAGAACTGCTCGGCGTCGGACGCGAGCAGCCGCGCTCTCCCGAGATTCGGGCTGAACCCGTAGCGTCCGACCATGTCGCGGGCGAGCTCGGTCGCCTTCTCGAGATCGGCCTCGGCCCCGGTCGAAGGCTCCCCCAGAATGAGCTCTTCGGCCGCGAGCCCACCCATCGCGGTGACGAGCTGCGCGTAAATCTGGTTGCGCGTGAGGAGATACGCGTCCGACTCGCGCTGGATGGCGGTGCTGCCGAGCCCGCGCCCGCGAGCCAGTATTGACACGCGGTGCACTTCTTCCCCGCGGCCGGTCGCCGCCGCGATGATCGCGTGGCCACTCTCGTGATAGGCGGACCGGATTCGCTCGTCCTTTGTCAAGACACGGCCGCGCCGCTGGGTGCCGTGGAGCACGCGCTGGATCGCCTCCTCGAGCTCGTGCATCTCGATGTGGGGCTTGCGCGCTCTCACCGATAGGAGAGCGGATTCGTTGACCACGTTGGCGAGATCGGCACCGGAGAAGCCGGGTGTGCGCTTGGCGACGTGGGCAAAATCGACCGTGTCGGATACCGGGCGGCCGCGCGCGTGGAGCTCGAGGATGAGCTGCCTGCCGACGAGGTCGGGCTGATCGACGGTGATGTGCCGGTCGCAGCGGCCGGGCCGCAGGAGCGCGGGGTCGAGGATGTCGGGCCGGTTGGTGGCGCCAATGACGACGATGCCCGACGACACCTCGAAGCCGTCCATCTCGACGAGGAGCTGGTTGAGCGTCTGCTCGCGCTCGTCCGAGCCCCCGCTCCCACCGCCGTGGCCGCGGCGACGCGCCGCGGCGTCGAGCTCGTCGATGAAAACGATCGCAGGAGAAACCGCCCGCACCCGCGCGAACAGGTCGCGCACGCGTGCCGCACCGACGCCGACAAGGGACTCGACGAACTCGGCCCCCGCGACGGAGAAGAACGGGACCCCCGCCTCCCCCGCGACCGCGCGCGACAGAAGCGTCTTGCCGCATCCCGGGGGGCCGAACAGCAGCACGCCCTTGGGCGGAACCGCTCCGATCTCTTCGTAGCGCTCGGGATCCTTGAGATAGTCGACGACCTCCCGGAGCTCCTCGACGGCCTCGTCGGCCCCCGCGACGTCCTCGAAGGTGACCGGTTGCGTCAGGCCCCTCTTCTGCTTCTTGGCGCCGATCGTGCCGAACGCCATGACGTCGCCGATACCCGAGCCCGCGCCGCGTCCGGTCGCGAACAGAAGGCCGAAGAAGGTCGCCAGGATGAGAAGCGGAAGCAGGAACGTCTGAACCGCGCGCACGCTCCCCTTGGTCACCTGGGGATCGACCGTCACCGACGCTCCCGCCGAGGCAAGCAGCTCCGACAGCTCGCCGAAAGCGGCGTCGGATGATGGGTAGGCGAACCAGAACCGGCCCGCGCCGGGGGGCGCCTTGGACTCGGGCTCCTGTTCGGTGCGACTTGCGTCGTTCTGATTCGAGCCCCGTGCCCTGCCTTCGCCCCTCTGGTTGCGGTTCGCGTTCCTTCGGCCGCGGTCCGATTCCTCGGCCTCGTCGACGATCGGCTCGGACACGAAAGTCCCTTCGAGGCGCTTGTCTTCGTCCTTGAACTCAGCCGCTGGGATGCGCTTCTCTTGCGCGAGCGCGGCGAGCTCGTCGAGCGCGAGCTCGGTCCCCTCAGAGTCCGGCGACAGGTACTGGACCGCCCCGAAGAATGACGACAGGAGCGCGATGAGCAGCGCGAGAAGGAGATAGGTCATCTTTCTCGAGAGGGCTTTCTTCTTGATCGCCCGGGCGCGCCGGCGCCGCAACCGCCAGCCCTTGTAGGCACGCGCCGTCTTCTTGGGCACGCGCCTCAATCGATCGACGAGGTCTTCGACTCCTGAGATCGCCATTGGTCTCCGTTCTCTCGATGGTGGCAGGTTACCGGCGGTGGACCCGCTGGGTCTGCTCCCGTTTCCGATAGGCCGTCACCCAGGCGAGCACGAAGGCCATCGACATCGCTCCGGCCGCATAGACGAACTGCGGAGTAGGTGCCGAATCGCCCTCGCCCCTTCGGATCTCCGACATAGCGTACTGCTCGCCGGACTTCTCAAGCGCAGTGGCGGCCTCGGCGGCGGGCTTGGAGGGGACCGTGACGTATGCGAGCTGGGGTCGCTCCTCCTTCTGGG
>JBOGXF010000178.1:0-34654 GCA_050694275.1 Actinomycetota bacterium
CGCTGTGCGTTGCCGAGCATGAAGCCGAAGATCCCGTGTCTCCCCGGATTGACACCGGTGAAGATCGACGTCCACCCCGGCGGGGTGTAGGGGGGGATGGTGGAGGTCAGGATCCCGGACGCGCCGCCTTCGAGCAACCGTTGCAGGCGAGGCATGTGGCCCGCCTCGAACGCCGGACCGAGCACCGAGAAAGTCATGCCGTCGAGCCCGAGCAGCAGCACCTTGCTCACGAGGTCACGACCTTGCCGCTCGACCCGATCCCTTCGACCGAGGGGTCGATCAGCCCTTTCCCGCGCGCCTGCTCCCACGCGCCGTAGACAAGTCCCGAGATGTAGCCGTGGTCCCTCTGCTGTATGGCCTTACCGAGGTTGAGGGTAAACAGCCCGACCAACGCCCACCACAGCGCGGCCTTGAAGCGCAACGACTGCGGCATGTGCTTTCGGTGAAGGTAGAACTGGTTGGCGACGTTCATGCGCTGGAGATGGAACGGCGGCATCCTTTGGGTCACGACCTTCAAGTGGTTGATGACGGCGTGGGGAGTCTGGACCAGCACGTAGCGCTGCGCGACGCGATACGAGAAGTCGATGTCCTCCTTGTAGGCATAGCCCGACAGGGCCTCATCGAAGCGTTCACGATCGAACACCTCGCGCCGGTAGGACATGAACCACCCGTTGAAGTAGTCGAGCTTCTTCACGCCGGCGGACTCCGACACTCCCTCGACGAAGAAGCTCTTCAGCATCCGCCCGCTGTTCTCGGGCCAGAATCCGCCCATGCCGAACAACCGCCGCCACGCGCGCGTCAAACGGCCGGGCCGGGCCGGCCTGAGCGGCTGCCCCCGTACGCCCCCCAGCTCCGGACCCCAGCGCTCGTACTCTCGGAGCACCTGCTCGTGACAATCGGGCGCGAGCCACACGTCGTCGTCGATGAGGAACACGGGATCGCCGCGCGTGCGGTCGATCCCGATGTTGCGTTGGATCGCGAGGCCGCGCGGCGCGGGGTGGTGATAGTCGATCGGAAGCTCCGCGTCGGCGCACAGCCTCTCGATCTGTGAACGCGCCGGCGTGTCGACGCTCGAATCAACGATGCACAGCTCGGCGGGCAGGACGGTCTGCGCTAAGAGGCTCTTCACCGTGTCGAGCAGTTCGTTGGGCCGGTGTCGAGTGGCGATGATGAACGACGAATCTGCTCGAGCCCCGTCGGTCATGCGCCCGTCCGCCACGGCAGGATCGACCGAGACAGTCGGCCGACCCCGACCAGGCCCAAGCCGATCACGAGGGTGATGCCGAGAGAGTAGGCGGGTTCCACATAGAGGCTGAGGATCACCGCGTGCGCGGAGATAAGCACCACCGAGGCGGTCGTAAGGGTCGCGAAGATCCGAGCATCGCCCGACCACTCTCGCGCGGCCGCACGGCCGTGAAGCGCCGAGAGCAAATAGAGAAGCGCGATACCGAGCGCGCCGACGATCCCTGCTCGGAACAGATAGTTGAGATACGTCGAGTGGGTACCGGCGCGCGGGACGTATCTCCCCAGCTCGCCGGCGGCCCTCGTGCTGCCGCTCTCGGTGCGCGGCTGCTCCGTGCCGTACCCCGTGAACAGGTAGACGGGGCTGTTCCCCACCGCCTCGATCGTCTCGCTGTAGAGCTCCTCTCGCGTCACCACGCTCCCCTCCGCCCCTGCCCGCGCGCGCAGGGGATCGTCGCCGTAGAGGCCGATGAACGTCACCGTGAGCAAGACGGCCGCCACGACGTAGACGAGCACCATCTGGAGCTTCCGGCGGCCCGAAACGAGTCCGTCGATCACGAGATAGGCGATCCCGATGAGGATCGCGACCCATGCGCCGCGCGCGATCGCAAATCCGGCGCCGGCGAGGCACGCCGCAGCCCCTATCCGCCCGAGCCACCGCGTGCGCCCTTTTTGCGTCCACGCGAGGAAAAGAGCAAGGGGGAAGAATGCGGCGCACAGTCCCGAGAACGTCAAAGCGTTGCGCGCGAACGATCGCCAGCGAGGCACGAGGTTCGCCGGGGCGAGTCCGACGCTGTCGTACATGAGGTCCATGTCCAGCTCCTCGGCGAGCTCGGCTGCGTATGGGCGGGCGGAACCGTCGAACCGCACCACGATGTGAGGACGGAATGCGCGGAACTTCGGCAAGAAGACGGAGGCCGCGGGCAGTCCCGGATGGTCGGCGCGAAGTCCCCGAAGCGCGCGACGTGTCTCTCCCACGCCCCCGTTCCTTGCGCGCGCCCACTTGATCATCCCGATCTCGTTGCGAAACGCGTCCAGGCCGTAGGCCTCCTCGACCCGATCCCCGACCGTGTCGTCCTGCAGGGATTCGACGGGGACGCCAACATGCTGCAGCAACACCGACGCGGCGAGGATCACGACGTAAAGGACCATCCCCGAGACGATCTTGGTCCACTGCTCGGCCGAGTGCAGCCAGTCGACGACCGCGAGCACGGTCGCGCTGATGAGGAACTGAAGGCCGAACAACAGCATGAAGTGCTTCAGCTCACCGCCTCCGGCGACCACGACCGGGATGATGCCCAGCGTGGTCCAGGCGAGCAGCACGATGGGAATCCACACCCATCGACCCCCGCTGGGGAGCCGCCGCTCGCGCCACAGGCTTGCGAGCCAGCGCAAAACCACCGTCGTCCAGCCGGCAAGGATCACGAGGGGGAAGAGATCCACGAGCCACCCGAAGAGTCCCATGAACAGTGGCGAGACGAGCGCATACGCCGGGGGGAGTACGAGACCGATCGCTGCGGCCGCGGCCATGAAGAGCCATGCCGCCAGGAACCCCTTGCCCAGGGCCCATGCCCCCACTCCGAGAGCCAGGCTTGCGGCGAACGCCACCCACAGCCAGCGCGTGGCGCGTCCGGTCGTGCTCTCCCCCCGGGCATCGGTGCCATGACGCCCGAAGCGAGACAGGCGCGTCAACAGACTCGGTTCGGCGGTCATCTCGTTCGCCTGTATACGCTAACGAGAATCCCGACCAGGACCATGGCGGTCCCGACAGCGAGGGCCTGGACGACCAGCCCGGTCACCGGGCCGATGATGAACGCGACCGCCTGGACGTCGGGCATCCCGGGGATCGGAAGCAACCGTCGCCGGGCGAGAGCAGACGCCCATCGTCCCGCAAGCCCAGGGCGCTCGTCGCCCGGCCCGAACGCCCGCGTCGTCTTCTCGATCGGCTTCTCTACGCCCGAGAGCTCGAGGAAGAAGTACGCCGCGATCGCGTAGACCACCCCCCACCAGAAGGCCGTGTTCCCCACATCCTCGGCCCGCCACAGCCACACGATGAGGCCGAGAGACGCGCTCGCACGTCGCGCGCCGTCCGAGATCCGATCCAACGCCGCCCCGCGCGGGCTGGTGATCTCGAGAGCCCGGGCGAGCTTGCCGTCGATACAGTCGACGACGAACGTGACGTAGAAGAGCACGCCTCCTGCCACCAGCGCGGTACGCGTCCCCAACGCGAACACGGGCCCGACCGCGAGGCCCATGATCAAGGCGACCACGCTTATCTGATCCGGTGTGAACCATTTGCGGCGCGCCAGCAGACGAACTAGCGGAAGAGCTATTGGATCGGTAAAGAAAACCGTCCACCAGTAGTCGCGCTTCTTCGCACCCGGCGGGACACTGGTCACCTCGTTCATGGAGATGCTTTCCGCGCCCACCGCTGCCTCAGGACGCGTCGGATGAACAGAGGGTTCCCGATCAGATAGCGACGCCACATCCGCCTCGGCTCCATCACGAGGCGATGCAGCCATTCCAGCCCGACGCGATTCATCCACGCGGGGGCGCGCGAGATCGTCCCGGCCTGGAAGTCGAAGAACGCTCCCGCGGTGCTGGCGAGCCGCACCCCGGCGTCGTGGAGATGGCGGTCGAGCCATTGCTCCTGCAAGGGCATGCCCATGCCGACCATCAGCAGGCCGGCACCGCTCGCCCGGATCTGCGCGACGACCTCTTGCTCCTCTTCCCGAGGAATGAAACCGTGATGAATCCCGGCGACAGTCAGTTTCGGGTACTTCTGCCCGAGGCGTTCGACCGCGCGCTCGACTACTCCGGGGGCCGCGCCCAGAAAGAACACCGGCCATCCCCTCTCTTCGGCGGTCGCCAGGAGGAGCGGACTGGTGAAGTTGCCGTTGAGATCGGCCGGAAACGACTGCCCCAGCAGACGGGCCCCGAGCATCACGCCTTTACCGTCGTTGAGGACGAGGTCCGCGCGGTTCAAGACCTCACGGTGGGTGAGATCCGCGCACGCGAGATTGAGGGCATGGACGTTCTCGATCGCGATCCACGCGGGCTCGTCACGCTCGTAGAGTCGCTCGACTTCGGCGACCGTCTCTTCGGGAGTCAAGCGAGCGAAGGACACTCCGAGGATGTCGACGGTTCGGCCGCGCCGGGACGACACCCTGGTACCGGAAGATCCCACCGCTACCGGTCGGTTACGAGCCCGCGCTCGCGCAACTCGTCGAACGCGGCGTCCAAGCGCTCGGCGTGACCGGTCTGGCTGGCGACCCACTCGACAAGGTCGGCGACCCCGTCCTCGAGCTCGAGGGTGGCCTCCCAGTCGAGGATCTCCTTGGCCGCACCGACATCGGGAAAGCAGTGCCTGATGTCGCCGTGACGATAGTTGTTGAGGATCTCTGCGTCGGGACCCCCCAGGGCCTTCTGGATGACCGCCGCCACCTGGCTGATCGTGACCGGCTTTCCGGTCCCGATGTTGAGGGCGACATCCGCGACGCCCTCCTTGAACAACGCCTTCATGCACGCGCTCACGACGTCGCGCACATGGATGAAATCACGAGTCTGCTCGCCGTCCTCGAAGATGAGCGGCGGCGCGCCTCCCATCAGACGGGAGGCGAAGATCGCGGCAACGCCCGTGTAGGGGTTGCCGAGCGCCTGCCGGGGACCGTAGGCGGAAAAGAACCTCAGCGCCACGGTCGGTACGTCGTAGGCACGTCCTACCGACAGACACATCTCTTCCTGGTCTCGCTTGCTGATCGAGTAGACAAAGCTCGGCTGTAGCTGCTTGGACTCGGGGGTCGGGATCGGCCGCATCTCCTTGCCGCACTGAGGACAGAACATCTCCCATCGCTCCGACTCGAGGTCTTCGGTCTGCCTGCGATTCGTACCCTCGAAACCGCAATGGTCGCAGTGGTACAGGCCTTCTCCATATAAGGCCATCGAGGACGCAACCAGAAGTCTCTCGATCGGATACTTCCGCGTGGAGATCGCCTGAAGGAGCTGGGCGGTGCCCATGACGTTCGTCCTGACGTAGTACTCGATCTCGTACATCGACTGCGCGAGCCCGACCGCGGCTGCGAAGTGCACGACATGGCTCACTCCGTCGAGTGCCCGCTCCCACACCTCCGGCTCGGCGACGTCGCCCTTGATGAACTCGACGCCTTGGAGATAGTCGGGAAGCTTCGCGTTCTCCCCGTGGGCCTGAGGATCGAGGTTGTCGACGATTCTGACGTCATGGCCGGCGTCAACCAGGCCCTCGACGAGATGGGAGCCGATGAAACCTGCGCCCCCTGTAACCAGCACCTTCGCGTTGCTCTTCGCAGTCATGCCTCTCCTTAGGATGCGGGGTCATGTCGTGGCGTCGCGAACGATCGTTCGCCGCCGGAGACGCCGTAGCTTACCTCACGACCTGAAGACGACCCCACCCTCTAGGATGACCCGATGCCCCAACGAGCGGTCGTCATCGGACTCGATGGTGCCGCGTGGCATCTCATCGATCCCCTGCTCGAAGCGGGGGCCATGCCGAACCTGGGGGCGCTGCGCGTCAGAGGCTCCTCGGGCATCCTTCGCTCGACCGTTCCGCCGGTGACCCCTCCGGCATGGACCTCGGCGTTCACCGGCGTCAACCCCGGCCGCCACGGCATCTTCGGGTTCCACCGCGGCAACGCCCAATCCGAGAAGCAGGAACTGATGCACTCCGGTCGCGTCCAGGCCCCGACGGTGTGGGAGGTGGCCAACGCTCAGGACGTCCGCGTCGGCGTCTTCAATGTTCCGCTGACCTTCCCCCCGCAGAAGCTCGATGGCTGGATGGTCTCGGGAATGATGACGCCCGGACTCGGACAGCATCTGACCGGATTCGTCTTCCCCGCCGAGCTCGAGCAAAGACTTCTGGCGTGGATCCCGGACTACGTCGTCGAGATGAGCTCCAACTGGGAGCAGGACTGGCGCGACGCGTCGTTGTGCAAGAGAGCGCTCGAGTCGCTCGAGCAGCGTCACACCGCGCTCGAGAGGTTGCTCGAAGAAGATCCGTGCGATCTGGTCTTCTCTGTGCTCGAGGCGCCCGATCGTCTGCAGCACATGTACTACCGCTACTTGGATCCGAAGGACGAGCTGTACGACTCACCGGACGCGAGGGTCCTGCGCCCGGACCTAACCCGCTGCTTCGAGCTCATGGACCGCATCGTCGGGTTGCTCGCGGACTACGCGGGCGATGGTGGCGTGATCGTGTGCTCGGACCACGGCTTCACCGCGTGGGAGATGAGCGTCCACACGAACGCACTTCTCGCCCAGTGGGGATTGCTCGAGCTCAAGCCCGCGGCACGAGCGATGCAAAGCCGCATCGCCCGCGGAATCATCCCACTTGCCCGCAGGGTCCTCCCCACCAAGCTCCGACGGCAGGCAAAGCGTCAGACGTTTGCGGCTATCGACTGGTCGCAAACGAGAGCCTTCGCGTCGCCGGATTACCTACAGGGGATCTTCTTGAACCTGAAGGGGAGAGAACGGCTCGGCATCGTCCCCGAGTCCGAGCTCGACGCGCTGAAGACCGAGATCGCCGAGCGTTTCGGGGCGCTCCGCGGCCCGGATGGGGACGTCGTCACCGATCGCGTCTGGCGATCCGAGGAGATCTTCCACGGGGACGCGGCCGAGAGCGCCCCGGACCTGGTGCTGGCGATGAAGGACCATCGTTTCGAGCCCGACGACGAGCTGTTTCACAAGAACCCGTTCACCGATCAGACTGCCCTGCCGCGCGGGGTCCATCATCCCGACGGACTGGTCGTGGTCGCGGGACCAGGTGTGCGTGCCGGTCATCCCATCGAGGGATCGATCATGGACATCGCGCCGACGCTTTTGTATCAAGCGGGCCTCAAGGTACCCGAGGGCCTCGACGGCGAGGTGCTTACCGAGGCCTTCGAACCGGATCACCTCGAGAGGAATCCGATCGAAACCACCGAGCCGCCCGCGCCGAAAACGCGCGACGAGGCATCGCCCTACTCGGAAGAAGAGGAAGCGTTGATCGAGGAGTCGCTCCGAGGGCTCGGATACCTGTAGGGATCGCGGTGCCGTTGACGGCGCGTTAGGGTGCTCAAACATGGCTGAGAGCAAGATCGCTATCGTCGGCGCGGGTCCGTGCGGGCTCGGGTGCGCGCGCGAGCTCGTCGCTCTCGGACACCGGGATTGGACTCTCTACGAGCGGTCGAACGTGGCCGGCGGGCACGCCGGATCCGTCGTCGACCCACAGGGTTTCACGTGGGACTTCGGGGGTCACGTCGTGTTCAGTCACTACGGCGAGTTCGACCGCCTGCTCGAAGAGGTTATGGGGGACGAGGTGTACGAGCACGAGCGGTCGTCTTACATCCGCTTCGACGACCGCTGGGTGCCCTATCCCTTCCAGAACAACCTTCGTTATCTCCCCCCAGAAGAGGCGTACGAGTGCATCCTCGGCCTCATCGAGGCGCCCGGAGGGAACCCGGACATGGACTTCGCCCAGTGGATGGAGGTGACCTTCGGCGGGGGCATCACCCACCACTTCATGCGCCCCTACAACTTCAAGGTGTGGGCGACGCCCCCCGAGCGCATGGCGTCCCACTGGATCGCCGAGAGGGTCAGCGTCGTCGACCACAAGCGCGCGCTGAGAAGCATGGTGTTCGAGGAGGATGATGCCGCGTGGGGGCCAAACAACCTATTCGTGTTCCCCGCGATGGGCGGTACCGCCGAGATCTACCGCCGGCTCGCCAAGAAGGTCGAGGATCGGATCACCTACGAGCGCGAGGTCGTTCGGATCGACGCCGAAGCCAAGCAGCTGAGGTTCTCGGACGGAAGCGAGGAGAGCTACGACGCCCTCGTGTCCACCATGCCCGTGGACAAGCTTGTGCGGATGTTGCGGCACTGTCCCGACAACGTGCGGGCGGCAGCCGACGACCTCGAGCACAACGGCGTTTTCATGGTGGGCATCGGTTACGAAACGCCGCTCAAGGACGACAAGTCGTGGATGTACTTCCCCCAGGACAGCACGCCTTTCTATCGCGCGACCAATTTCGCCAAGTACTCGCCGGCCAACGTCCCCGACGGCGACACCGGACGCTACTGCTCGTACATGACCGAGACCTCCTATTCCCGCTACAAGCCGAAGTCGACCGAGGGACTGGCCGACAAGATCGAAGAGGCGCTGCGGGCGACCGGCGTTGTCGAGGGAGCGCCCGCGATCGCGTCCGTGCACGTCGAGGATCTGGGCTACGCCTACCCGGTGCCGACGCTCAAGCGTGACAGCGCGCTCAAGACCCTCCAACCGTGGCTGATGCAGCACGACATCTACTCGCGCGGGCGATTCGGCTCGTGGAAGTACGAGATCGGCAACATGGACCACGCGGTCAAGATGGGGATCGATGCCGCCCGCCACATCGTCCGCGGCGAGACCGAGGAAGTGTGGTCGCTATAGATCTCGGGCGGTTGCGGCCCAAGCTTAGGCTGCTCGTGGCACTGATCTTGCTCATCGGCGCATGCACCAGCTCGGGAAGTCCCGAGGAGCCCGGTCGCGCCGGTGTCACGGAACCCGAAGACGAGTTCATTCCGAAGAAGGCCTACCTGAAAAGAGCATGCGAGCTCTCCGCCGAATGGGTCAAGTTGATCCATCGCGGGTGGGATCCGGGGAAGAAGCGAGATTTCGACCTGGTGCTGGTCCCCACGCCGCCCAACTATGTCGGGACGCTGTCGAACACGAGCCACTCCGGCCCCTACAGGTTCCTTCAGGAGGTTCCTCTGATTCTTTACGGACGGGGCTTCGTCGAGCCGCTCGGGCACATCGAGCTCGACCGCGAAGTCACCCTCGCCGACGTCGCTCCCACCTACGCGAGGCTGATGCGCTTCGACGCGTGGCCCGAACGGATCGGCAGACCGCTCTCCGAGGTGCTCAAAGACACCTCAGAGACGCCAAAACTGATTGTGACCGCCGTGATCGACGGCGGTGGCTGGAACGTGCTTCAGTACTGGCCAGACTCGTGGCCGAACCTCAAACGGATCATGGACGAAGGCGCGACGATCGATAACGCCACCGTCGGGTCCTCCCCCTCGATCACCCCGTCGGTACACACGACGCTCTCGACCGCGACGTTTCCTCGCTTCCACGGAGTGACGGGTATCAACGTGCGCGCCGACGACGGCACACTCGTCGGCGCATTCTCGAAAAAGGGGCGACAGTTCGGTGCCCTGAAGGCGGTGCCCGACCAGGTGCTCAAGATGGGAACGATCGCCGACGAGTGGGATAAGGCCAACGGAAACGAAGCCAAGGTCCTCACGATCATCACCGGGAACTTCCCGCTCGGGATGGGCGGCGTGGGTGCGGCCTGGCCCGGCGGAGATCACGACATCCTGGCGGTGGCGGGGGCCGACGAGTGGGTCACCAACCCGACCTATTACTCTATGCCCGACTACGTGAACACCCAGGTGGCCGGCCCCGAGACCGATATCGAGGCCCTCGACCGGCGCGACGGCGAGGCCGACGGCCAGTGGCTCGGTCACGAGATCAAACCGCTGGCCGGGACCCCGGCCTTCCCGCCGTGGCAGACGCGCACGCTCAAGGCACTCATCGAGAGGGAAGGGTTCGGCGCCGACGATCTCACCGATCTTGCTTTTATCAATTACAAGTCGCCGGATCACGCCGGACACATATGGAACATGATCGCGCCCGAGCAAGAAGAGGTCATCCGCGCCGTCGACGCCGCTCTCGCCGACCTCGTCTCCTGGCTCGACGACAACGTCGGACGGGACGAGTACGTCGTTCTGGTAACCGCCGACCACGGGCAAACCCCCCTCGAGAGTGGAGGCTGGCCCATCTCGCGGGCGGAGACGATCAAGGACATACAGGCCCAGTTCGACGACATCGACAACGGCCGGCCGGTGATCGACGCGACGTCGGCCGTCTCCCTGTTCCTGAACGCTAAAGAGATGAAAGCCAACGGGGTGACCCCCGAGCAGGTTTCGTCCTACCTATCCAGTTACACCTTTCGCGACAACCGTGAGACGGAGTCCGACATCCCGGAGGAGTTCAGGGACCGAGCCGACGAGCGTGTATTCAGCGCCGTGTTCCCCGGCAGAAAGCTGCCGAAGGTGGTCCGGTGCACCGGAGCAGGCGACTGATCGGCGGCCCGTCTCGCCCTCGGTCCACGCCTACCGCTTGCGGCGCTTCTTGGGCTCCTCGGTGGTAAACCGCCACGCGAATCGATCGCCGCGATTGCCCAGCTTGTCGCGCAGCCCGCGCAGGACGACGCGGTACCTAACCCCCTTCTTCAACTTATCGAACGGTCTGTAAATCAAGTACCGACCGGTCCGCTGTACGGCTCGACCGGCGATGAGCCGGTCTTTCTTGAAGAGCCGAATAGACGACGAAGGATCAAAGCTCTTCGGGTCGACTCGTTCGTTCACGCGCACTTCGACGAGCACTCGGACGGGCACGTCGGTGGCGCCCGGCGCAGGAGTGACGCGCACCACCTTCGGCCCCCGGGCATCCGCAGTCGCCGCGCTCGGCCGGGACTCCAGCCCCTGACCGCCACTGGGCCCCACCGGGGCCAGTGAGTATCTGTACTTGACCCCGTGGCGCGTGGCGCTGTCGGTGTAGGAGAGCTGGTCGGGGGCGAGCCGGGCCAGGACGCCGTAGTCGTGCTTGGCCACGGCGCGCAGAAGGACCAAGTCCGTGGCGCCCTCAAGCGGCTGCCATGCGATCTGGATGTCTCCCTGCGCACCGAGAGTCACCGTAGGCGGCTGCGGTCGCGGGGGGCCGGCGATGACCATCCTCGACCACAGGAAGCGGTGATCCGAATACTTGAAGTTGTCCGGATGCTTGGTCCCGGGCTCGCCGCCGCTCCAGCCGGGATGGTCGGCGTGCCCCTCGGCCACGACGACGCCGTTCCCGAAGACGTAGTCGATGCGCCCTCTCTTTATGCCCTTGCGGCCGTGGCACAGCTTCACCTCCCTGTTTCGTTCGAACGTCCACTCGGAGAGCATCGACGCCCCGCGCCGGCGGTGAAAGGTGCGTGCCGCATCGTCGTACGACGGAGCGCCGTCGATGGGCTCGGTCATCATCTGATACCACGGCAGAGGATCGGATCGCTCGTCGGGATCGCACTCATGAGTCGCAACCGTGGCTCGCTTGTTGAAGTCCCCGGCGACCACCACCGGGCCGGGCTCGGCGGCGAGCAGCGACCGAAGGGTCGTTACATTTCGACGGAGGCAGTCCTCCTGGTCCGGGCTGAAATGGCGCGCAAAGTGAACCCCAGCCACTGTGAACGGGGTGCCCGTCGCGATCTCGGCGAACCGGGCGATCGGGTAGGGCCGGGACGTACGGCCGTTTTTATCCGGCGTGGCCGGGGTGATGCAGGCATCGTTCCAGGTGACGGCCTCGCCGATCGGCTCGACCATGTCGACGTTAGCGAGGATGCCCACCGCGCTGTTCTCGGGTCCGACGATGCTGTAATCGTGATTGAACTGCTGGTTGAGCAGGCGACTGAAGATCTCGCGATTGGACGGTCTCATCTCCTGGAGCAGGATCACGTCCGGCGCGGCAACGGCGCCTTTGAACCCACCGTCAAACGCGAGAGGGCGCTCGTTGAGCTGCTCGACGAGCCGGAGCAGACGCCTGAACGTCCAGACGCCGAGTACCGCTCCTTGCTTGGCGTTGATCGTCACCACCGAGATCTGCCCCGGCGGACTGGCCCGCTCGGCCGTGGGCGCAGTCGACTGGGCCACGACTCGGGAACCGGGAACGGCCACGGTCGTGAGCAAAATGAACGCCGCACTCACTGAAATCAGTCGCATGGGATTCATTACCCTATGACAAGCCTCGCGCTCAATTGAAGGGGCTCCGAATGATTTCGACTGATTTCGGCGCGCCCTTAATTAGGGATGGGCGATCAGGACTTGCGAAGCACGAACTGGCCCGCCTCTTGAAGAACGAGCTCGGCTTTTCGGGAGGCGATGAACTCATCCACGGCCTTCTTCACTCCCCCCTTCCACCATCCTCTCGTCCCATAGTCATCTCCGGCTATGTGTCCACCCGATTTGACCTTGGGACAGAAAGAGAGCAGATCCTGCTTCACGAATTCGTAGTAGTGGTTGCCGTCTATATAGATCCAGTCGAAATAGTGGTTCGGGAATTCCTCGGCGGCTTTTGCCGACGGTGAGCGGTGTAGGTGGACGACGCCATCGCCGATCTCGCTCGCGAACCGCTGTCGGACGGCCTCGAAAACACTGTCCATGTCCTGCTGGCCCCCGGCGGCTCTCCCGCCATACAGAGCATGCTTGTAACGTTCGTCCGGGATGAATTCCCAGGGATCGATTAGGTGCAAAGCAACGGGTTGAACGACCTCGAGTATCCGAGCGGAGAAGTTGCCCTTCCAGACGCCGATCTCCGCGCATACGGATCGCTTCGGCATCGAGGTCAACACCCTCTGCCGCGCCTCGCGCCGGCGCTTATTCGCGCCGGTAAGCAGCCGCACCCGCTTCTTAAGTCGCTTCATGAACCCTCTCCATGTTCGGCGGACGACAGAGGCTAGCGACCGATCCGGCAAGAGCGGGCCACCACCCGCCCATCGACGAGGGCGGCATCGAAGAGCGGCTCGTCTCGGCGGGCCCGCCACGCCCGCGGCAGCTCTTGGCCCGGCTCCAGGTTTTGCTCGACGGTGTAGCGGACGACCCAGCGAGCGATGTCTTCGAGCGTCAGCCCGTTGGCCGCAAGCTGCTCGCGCCGCACGTACACACCGGCCGCCACCACCCTCATCACGAGCCCCACGCCGTCGTCTGTGCGGTCGAGGGCCGCGTTGGCGTCGCGTCCCATCTTGCCACCTCTGATCGCCCAGCCTCCCGACTCCTGTGGATAGGGCATCATCCCGTGGTCGGCCGTCAGCATGAGCACCCATCGCCCCCGTCCGACCTCGTCGTTCAGGAAGCGAACGAGCCTTCTGAGGGCATGGTCCTGCGCGGCGATGACCCGGCGGACCTCGGCCGAGTACATCCCCCATTGGTGACCGGCATCGTCGGGCTGCTTGAAGTTGACATAAAGCAGGTCCGGCACCCGATCGGCCCCGAACACCTCGGTGACGACGAGGCGCTCAAGCACGTGTTGCTGGTAGCGGACGTAGGCGGGCGTCGCATAGCGCACGGCCCTGTCCTCGAGCGGGCGTCCCCTCCAGCTTCCGTCTCTCTCGCCGTCCGAGGTGTCGAGTCGGTCGGTCAGGGACTCGAGGCGGCCGGGATCGGCGACCTCGGGGAACGAATAGGCGCTCTCGTTCCCATAAACGATGCCCACGTCGTTGATGGGAGCGGCCGGGTCGCGATCCCCGCCCCGGAAGTCGGCGCCGTGCCCGATCATGCCGAGGTGCCAGTTGACCGTCGCGGTCATCCCCACGACCGGCCGGTTGCCGCGCGCGCGGTCGTAGAGATCACCGAGAGTGGCAATGCGCAGATTGGTCGGGTTCTCGTCGAGCCACGGGTCGACGAGCTCGCCGGCGGGCGAACGCATGCGAACGCCGGCGATGCCGTGACGGGAGGGCCAGGCCCCCGTCCCGAGCGTCGCGTGCACCGGAGGGGTGACCGACGGCGAGGATCCGATGTCCATCTTTGCAAAGGAAGCGCCGCGCCCCATGAGTCGCCTGAGGAAAGGCCACGACGAACGATGTGCGTTGAGCGCGTTCCATCCGACGCCGTCCCACACGATGGTGACGACCACGCGAGGCTTGCGACCAGAGCACTTTCGACACTTTGACCGGAGGGGGCTTCGCCCCGCGCCATTGTCAAAGTGCCGAAACCGAAGCGCCTCGTCGAGCACCCGGCCGTCACGATCGGGCCAGCGCTCGAAACCGATGAGGCGGGCGGTGGTCGGAGCGAGGTCGGCCATCGTCGCCGGGGCGTCGATCCGCCCCACCGGCCGGACGAACGGCGGCCCGTAGAGGACCAGCGGTACTCGCGCGAGGTAATCCCACGGACCGGAATGAGTCGGCTTGTCGGGCGCACCGACATAGTTGGGCGCGCTCGGGATGATCGTGATGTCGGGGCCTCGACCCGTCACGTCGCCGCGCCGGACGCGACGCACCAGCGCGGGCAGACCCGGACAGCGGGATTGGGCGACCTTGGGCGCGGATTGTTCCGGCCCGGGTTGAGCGCTCTCGTCGGAACCGGTCGCGGTGCAAGCGACGGCGAGCATCGCGCCTACCTGCAGCACCCCCCACAACTTCCTGGCTCTCACGCGCCACACCTTAGGGCCCGGCGGACCCATAGGATGGGCCCACCGTGAGCGCGAATAACTTGTTCATGCTGGTCATCGACTCGCTGAGGGCCGACGTCGTATACGGCGACCGCGTTCCGACGCCCAACTTCGATCGCTACATCGAGAAAGGGGCGTCCTTCCGCCAGTGCATCGCCTCCGCAACGACTACCACGCCGTCCTTCTCCTCGCTGCTCACCGGCTGTTATCCACCCAAGCACGGCGTACGAGGGCTCCAGGGCTACCGGCTCTCTCCCGCGCTCACGACGATGGCGGAGGCTTTCTCGCAGGCCGGATACCGGACCTACGCCGAGGTCACCGGCCCCCTCCTTCCAGAGACCGGCGTCTTGCGCGGCTTCGACGAGATCAACCACCGCCCCGGCTACAAGCAGCCGTTCTTCGGCTGGCGCGACGACATAGTCACCCGCATGAGGTCGTACTCCGAACCCTGGTTCATGCTGCTCCACGTTTGGGAGGTGCATCGACCCTTCCGGCCCCCGCCCACCTTCGAGAAGCGATGGGACCGTGTCGGCTACGAGGGCGTGGTCGCGGCGAGCGACGAGTTGCTGCAGCCCGTTTTCGAGGCCGTCGGGGACGACGCGCTGGTCGTGATCACCGGGGATCACGGCGAGGAATATCCCGATACGACGTGGCAGAAAGTCGTGAACCGCCTGAGCCGCAGGACCCGCCGGGCTCTCAAGCCGGGCAAGTGGGCGCCGAGCTTCGATCGCAAGCTGGCCGCGCATTCCGTCGGTCACGGGTTCGCGCTCTACGAGCACCTCATCAAGGTGCCGCTCGTCATCTCGGGGCGGGGCATTGGACGCGCCGCGTTCACCGAGCAGGTCCGTCACATCGATCTGTTCCCCACGCTCGCCGACTTGTGCGGCGCTCCCGTTCCCGAGGGCGTCGACGGCCGCAGCCTTCGCCCCCTGATCGAGGGGGGCTCTCTCGCCGAGGAACCGGCGTACATGGAGGCGGTCGGGGTCAAGCTCGAAGGGGACCGGATCACCGGGGTGAGGACACCCGATTGGAAACTCCTCAAACCGGGTCGCGGAAAGTCCGCCCTCTATCGCCTGAGCGAGGACGACGTGCCGAACGAGAAGCGCAACCTGTATGCGCGTTATCCGGAAGTCGCCCGCAACCTCGAGACGATCATGGAACGGATCGCGTCGACCGATGCCGGCACGCCGTCGGGCATGACGTCCGAAGAGGAAGCGACGGTCGAACAGCACCTGCGAGACCTCGGCTACCTCTGAGCCTTCGGGCTCTCTTCCCGGTCGAGTCGGTACCCGAGCGCCTCCATCGTGGGAGTGATGAGCGGGAGGATCGCTGCGATCTCCTTCGGATTCTCGCGACGCCACTTGCCGCGCTCGGGCGGGGTGACGAAGTTGATGGGCGTGGTGTCCGTCGCGGCCGCGCTCTCTCGTACCACGCGCTCGTAATCGAGCTGGAGAAACTCCATCAGTCGGCCGACCTCGCCCACGGGATCGTCGATGAGATCCTCGTAGCGAATGCCCACCCAACGGTCGCGTCCGATGTCCTTTGAGGCGGCGACCACGCGATCGTTGCAGATCGACCATTGTTTGGCGCACACGATCTCGAGGGGTCCGCTCGCGTCGTTGCGCCAGCCGGGATAGAGAACGAACTTCCACCAGCGGGGGTCGGCTCCAGGGATCGAGTGGGGCTCGGGCAGCTCGTAGGTCCGGTAACGAGGTGAGCGCCATGCGTTGATGAGTGAGTTCACGTTGTCGCGTCCGTCTCGCTGCAAGTAGATGTAGCGGGCATCCGGGAAGACTGCGTCGACGAAGGGCACCCGCAGTACGTTGCGCGGGGTCTTGTCGATCAGGCGCCGGCGCCGACCGGCGACGAGCAGGAAGCTTCGCCGGATGCGCGCCGCGGCCTCAGGCTCGACGTCCGACGCGTCGAGGACGTTCGATTCCCAACCCCTGAGAGCGGGATGGTAATCCGCCTCCCAAACCTCGTGCGCCTCGCTCGGGCGCCAGTGCGCGAGCCGGCTGTGGCTTCGCAGGATCCGGTAGAGGAGCATGGTTCCCGACCGGGGCGCGCCGACGATGAAGATCGGTCGATCGAGCTCGGCCCCCGTGAGCAGGGCAGGCAGGTGCGCGAGCTGCTGAGTACGAAGCAGCACGCGCTCCGCCCGCCATCTCAGGTCGGGGTTGAAATTGGTCTTGAGACTCTTGCGGATCGCTCTTCGACTGGGCACGACGCGGGGCATTCTAAGTGCCCCTGTCGTACGGGCTGTCTACTATCGGGCAATGGAAGGCCCCCCGTTCTTCATCGTCGGATCGGCCCGTTCGGGCACGACGCTCTTGCGCCTCATGCTCAACGCCCACGCGGCCGTCGCCGTCCCACCGGAATCGCGCTTCGTCGTGGAGCTATACGAGGGCCGCGACGAGGTCGAGGTCGACGACCTCCTCGCGCGACTGGGCCGTCACCGGCTCTTCCAGAACTGGTCGCTCGATCTCGACGCCGTGCGCGAGCAGCTTCCGGAACGGGGTCGGGCACCGTTCGTCGAATGCATCGAGGCTGCCTACCGAGCTTACGCAAAGGCGCGCGGCAAGAGCCGTTGGGGGGACAAAACACCGCGCTATGTCGAGCACATCCCGCTTATCGCCCGCCTGTGGCCCGATGCCCGGTTCGTCCACATGATTCGCGACGGCAGAGACGTCGCCCTGTCCTACGGTGACCTTCCTTTCGGGCCCAAGACCGTAGCCCGAGCTGCGAGGCTGTGGTCCGATCGCGTCGCGGCCGGCCGGCGCGCGGGGAACGACCTCGGAACGACTCGTTACACAGAGGTGCGCTACGAGGAGCTCACCACGGACATCGACGCCGGGGCCCGGGCGCTGTGCGAATTCCTGGATCTCGAGTTCGATCCCGGCATGCTCGACTACACCGAAAGGGCACGCTCCGACGTCCTGCCGCGCGCCGCGCGCTACAACCCGCACGTGACCGAAGAACCGATAGCCCAGGTGCGCTCGTGGGAAGGGCAGATGCCTGCCCCCCACGTCCGGGTGTTCGAGTGGATCGCGGGGAACGTGCTGAGTGAAGCCGGTTACCCGCGGCGTTACCCTCGGGCCGGGATCGCGACCAAGCTCCTGGCCGTACTCGGGCTGGCGGGACTCCCGGTCGGCCGGCTCCCACGTTCGACGAACGGCTAAAGGGGTAGCTTTACTGGTGACCCCAACCGACGTCGATGCGAGGAGGTCGCATGGCTGAAGCAAAGACGTTGGAAATCGTTGATCGCGACGTACTCCGAACCTTGCTGGAGGATCGGCCCGGACCTTCGCTTTCACTCTTTCACCCGACCGATCGGGTCACCGTCGAAAGCGAGCACAACTCTCTTCGACTCAAGAATCTCCTGTCCGAAGCGCATGACCGACTCGCTCAAGCCGGGCTTCGGAGACCCGAGATCGAGGAGCTCCTGGAGCCGCTCAACGCCCTCCTGGCCGACTCTGATTTCTGGCGGCACCGGCTCGACGGGCTTGCGATCTATCGGGCATCCGATTTCTTCCGCTATTACCGGCTGCCTTTCGCGGTCGACGAACGGGTGATCGTCGGCGATCGCTTCCACGTCAAGCCGCTCGTGCCGGCGCTCGCCTCCGAGGGGCACTTCTACATCCTCGCCCTCAGTGGGAACGCGGTGCGCCTGCTACGCGCCACTCGGTACAGCGTCGCGAAGGTAGACCTCGACGATCTCGGCATCCCATTGAGCCTCGCCGAGGCGCTCAAGTACGACAACTTCGAGCGGACCGACCTGCAGCACCATCCGAGCGCGGGACCGGGCGCGACCGGCCGCTCGCAGTCGGCCGGCCGGTCGGGACGTGGTCAGCAGCACATGTTCCACGGCCACGGTCCCGGTGGTGAGGATCAGAAGAACGAACTCCTGCGCTTCTTCCAGGGCGTCGACGGCGGCATCTCGAGGCTGCTGGGGGCCGAGCAGGCGCCCATAGTGCTCGCCGGGGTCGACTACCTCCACCCGCTCTACCGGCAGGCGAGCGGATACCGCGGCATCGCCGAACGAGGGATCGAAGGCAACCCCGAGCAGCTCAGTGATGCCGAGTTGCACAAGCGCGCGTGGCCGCTCATAGAGCCCCATTTCCGGACGCCGCTCGAGCGCGCCAAGGAAAAATTCGGCACCGGCGTCGGAAACGGGCTCGCGTCCTCCGATCTCGAAGAGGTGCTGTCGGCCGCGTATGGGGGCCGGATCGAGTCGCTGTTCGTGCGAGCCGGCGAGGAGGTGTGGGGAACCTACGACCCGGCCGCGCAGAGGCTAGCGCGCGGCGACGATGCCTCGTCCGAGGCTCCCGATCTCCTCGATCTCGCGAGCAAGGAGACGCTCTTGCACGGCGGCGACGTCTTTCTCGTCGCGCCGGAGGACATGCCCGGCAGCAAGGAAGTCGCCGCGGTCTTCCGCTTCTGAAATCGCCGAGTGGTCATGAGACCCCGCCGCCCTCAGGGGGGACGTGACGACCACTCGGCACGGGACCCATCGTCGAGTGGTCGTAGAACGCCCTCAGGGGGCGCGTGGCGACCACTCGGCGGTCAGGGGAGGCGGAGGGCGAGGCCGGCGACGGCCCCGCCGGCAATCAGCCACACGGAGTTGACGCGGAAGCGTACCAACGCGAGCGCCGCCGCGAGCGCAAGGATCACGGTAGGTAGATCCACGATCGCGTCGCGTTCGAGCTGGACCGTCACCCCGGCCATCAGGCCGAGAGCGGCCGCGTTCACCCCGTCGAGCAGCGCCGACGTCCACGGTGACTCGCGCACGCGCCGAGCGATGAGCCCCACGCCCGCGACGAAAACGAACGACGGCAGGAAGATCGCCACGGTCGCGAGGAGCGCGCCGGCCAAGCCTCCGAGAACGTAACCCACGAACGTCGCGGTCGCGAACAGCGGGCCCGGCGTGACCTGGCCGATCGCGATCGCATCGAGAAGCTGTTGGTCGGTGAGCCATCCGAGTCGCTCGACGAGGTCGTTGCGCAGAAAGGCGAGCAGGACATAGCCGCCCCCGTACAGGAGCGCTCCCACCTTCAGGAAGATCAGAAAGAGCCGGTCGAGTTCGAACCCTGGGAGCGCAGCCTGTTGCTGGGTCAGAAGGGCCCCCGGCAGGAGAACCTCGGCGCGTATCCAGGGGGCATTCCGCACCGCCATTACCAGCGCTCCCCCGCCAAACAAGAGGGCGAGCTCGTTGACCCCGATCAGATAAAGGACGAACACCATCGCCCCCACGGCGAGCAGGAACCAGTCCTTGTACGCCTTGCGTCCGAGGCCGTAGATCGCCTGCACAACGATCGCGATGACGACCGGCTTGATGCCGTACAGAAGGGACTCGATCTGCGGGGTATCGCCGTACTCGACGTAGGCCCACGCGAAGACCAGGACGATGCCCACGGCCGGAAGGATGAAGCTCGCGCCGGCCACGATCAGGCCGCGCCACCCTCGTAGTGCATGACCGACGAAGATCGCCATCTCGGTCGAGTTGGGGCCCGGGATGAGGTTCGTGAGTCCCATGTGATCGAGGAACTGCTGCTCGTCGAACCATTTGCGCCGTCTCACGACCTCATCGTGCAGGATGGCAATGTGCGCGGCCGGCCCGCCGAAGGCGGTGGCACCGATGCGGCTCAGAAGGAGCGCGATCTCCCCGAGTGAGACCGTCACCCCGTCACGAACGACAATCTCACCTTGCGATTGGGGTTGTCGCGGTTGAGGTCGATCAGCACCACGCGCTGCCACGTGCCGAGCTGGAGGCGGCCCCCTTCGACCGGGATCGTGAGCGACGGCGATACGAGCACCGGCAAGAGATGATCGGCGCCGTGGCCCGGCGAGCCGTGGGAATGCGCGTAACGATCATCCCGCGGCAGCAGGCGCTCGAGCGAATCCTCGAGATCGCGTTCCGATCCCGATCCCGTCTCCATCAGAGCAACCCCTGCGGTCGCATGCGGGGCGAAGACGTTAACGAGACCGTCCGAGTCGGACGATGCGACAAAGCCCTCGACTTCGTCGGTGATGTCGAGAACCCGTGTCCTTGAAGTGTCGAACGACTTGACTTCACTCTTCACGATCGGCTCCCATCTTAGAACCGCGCCGAAAGGCTCTGGCCTTGATGCGCTCGAGCACATGGCGTTCCTCGGGGTCGCTACCCAGCGCCATCAGCACCGACAGATAGACGACCGCCCCCAGCGCGATCGCGATCCCCTCGAACACCACGCCCTCGACCGGCAGCGCCCGCTCCGCCAGCAGCACGAGGGCTCCCGCCAGCGTCGCGACCACGGGCTTGAAGAAGGTCCTGCCGAACGGCTGCACGCCCACGAGGATCTTCGCCTCGATCACACGCGCGGTGTTGACGAGCGCGGTGACGACCGCGTCGACGATCGCCATCCCGACCACGCCGTGCGCGGGCACCAGCCACACACCAAGCGCGATGAAAAGCGCCACGGCGACCGCCGAGTTGATGAAGTTGATCCCCGGGCGACCGGTCATCGACAGGACGTATCCGGTCGGGCCGGTGCCGGTATAGAAGAGGTTGCCCACCGCCAGGATCGCGACCACCGCGCCGGCGTCGGTGAACCTCGGGAAGAACACTTCCAGAAGGAAGTCGGGCATGAGGATGAGCACCCCGAAGACCGGGAACGAGAACGTCGCGATCCACCGGTTGATCGTCCGGTAGAGGGACCCGAGCCGCTCGATGTTGCCGCTTTCGTGCAGGTCGGTAACCACAGGGGCCCAGATGTTCACGATGCCGCCGAGGAACAGCGTCCCCGGAGCCTGAAGCGAGAGCGCCACGGCAAAGAGCCCGACGCTTCGGTTCGTGCTCAGCGCGGCCAGCACGATGATGCCGAGCCCGAGCGTCTGGATCCCCAGCAGCGAGGCCCCGGCCTGCGGCAGCGCAAACCGCACCATCAGACCAACCTCAGACGTTGGCGTCGCGGCCCGCTCCTCGGCCGTCAGCATGCGCCGAAACCACCATCCCGCGACGACCGCCCCGATCCCCGCGCTCACAAACAGCGTCACCAGCAGACCGGCGGCGGTGAACCCGGCGATCAGCACGCCCAAACCGAGCAGGAAGCGAGCCGTCGGCTGGACGATGTTGCCGGCGACGACCGAGGGGACCATCGTCTTGTATCCCTGCGTGCAGTAGCGGAGCACCTGCATCAGGGCGAAGAGGGGCACGTAGGGGGCGGCGATGCGGTAGAGACGGGCGAGCTCGGAGGGGTCCTCGTTCGGGCCGGCAAAGGGTTCCGCGAGAAGATCGGCACCGACCAAGAGGGCAATCACCACCACGGCAGAAGCGACCGCGGCGCCGGCCACGCCCACGCGCGCCGCACCTCTTACCCCGGCGGGATTCCCGGCGGCGCGCGCCCGGCTGATCCAGCGCATCGCCGCGTAGTTGAAGCCGGCGAGCCCAAGCTGTCCCGCGATCGCCATCACCTGCGCGACGCTTCGGTACATCCCGTAGACCGCGGGACCGAGAAATGCCCCGGCGACGACCGTGAAGAAGAACAGCAGGCTCCGCTGGGACACCTGACCGGCGACCTGCACCGCCCCGCCCTTGGCGACGATGCCGATGTCGGATGCGGCCTCCGCGCTTAGTCGCTGCTCCTTCTGGGAACCCGCGGGATCGTCCATCGTGCCCGGCGAGCGCTCAGCTCGCGCCGGGCCGGCCGCGACGCATCGTGGCCGCGCCGAGGGCCGTCCCGACGGCCGCGGTGAGTGCCAGGGTCGTCCACGCGAGGGCCTCGGACAGCGGCGCCCGGGCGACCGCGAGCACGCCGACCCCGGCGAGCACGAGTCCCCCCATTGCCAGGGCCGGGCCCATGCCGAGAATCTCCGCGAAAGACGCGCCCGGCAGGAACCACCGGGTCGCGACGATCCCCGGGGCGACCAGCAGCGCGCATGCGGCGAGGATCCACACGATGTGAAGACTGCCGAATCCACCGTCCACCAGCACCAAGGGTTCGGCGACCTCGTGCGCGTCGGTGTTGCCGCTCACGGACGTGACCTCGCCGTCGTGAAGCAGCCACACGTCGGCGCCGTCGGTCGCCGGAAGGGGCTCGTCCCCGGTGGCGATCGCCGCGTTCGGGCCGTTCTGGTTGAAGATGCTCGCCACCACGACCAGCGGCTCCTCGCCGGCCGCCTCGATGCCGTCGCGCACCTCCTCCAGCGACGCCGCCGCGAGGTCGTCGTAGGCCTCGTTGCCGGTGACCGTCGGCTCGTTGGCGAGGTAGCTGGCGAGCGCCCCCTGATACACGAACCCCTGGTCGATCTGGCCGTCGGGCAGCCCGTAGCGGGCCGTGTTCCCGTTGACCTGCGTGATCCCCCACACCTGTGCAAGCGTCTCGATCCGGGGCGGACGCACGTCGGTGATGAACACGATCGGACGAGCGACGTCGCCGAGGGAATCGAGATTTGCACGGAGCGCATCCAGGTCCTGCTGCTTTCGAGGCGTCAGCCACCCCCGGTCGGGGTCGCTCCACGCGCTGGCCTCAAGCCCGACGGTGAAGTTTGTCGCGAGGATCGCGGCGACGGCGCCGACGCCGATGAGCGCCAGCCGCGACCGCCCTCCGCCGCGTGCCCGGTCGAAGAAGAAACGCGCCACGAAGTACGCGCCGAGCCCGACGAGCAAGACCCACGCGAGCGTCGTGTTGAAGAACCGGAAGTAGGGATAGGAAAGACCGGCGACGAAGCCAAACGTCCCCACCAGCGGGGCCAACCAGACGATCGACACGCGCCCCAGGTCGTGGTGGACCCAGCTGCGACCGCCGGCCAGGAGCCCCGCCACTCCGGCGACGAGCAGCGGTCCGTTGAGAGCCGGCCGCATCGCCGAGACCCACTGCTCGAGCCGGGCGAGGAAGAAGCTTGACTCGTAGGGGAACACGGTCGCCGACTCGGACAGCGGCGCCGGCCGGCCCCACACGCCGATCGCCCATACCAAAACCGTGATGACCGCCGACCCGAACGCGGTCGCGAGCATCGGTCCGTCCGCTGCCAGTACCTCTCTCACTCGTCCCGTCGGCCGGGGCCGGCCTTCGAAGCGACCAAACAGCAGGCGCGCCGCGCTCATCGCGCCGAGCGCGAGGCCGAACACGGCGAGAGTGGTCGTGTGAGTCACACCGGTGATCACGAGGAAGAACCCGAATCCCACTCGCCCGCGCCACGAGTTGCGCGCCGGTTCGATGAACCACAGCGCGGCGGCAAGAAACATAACGCTCATGACGTTGTCGAGGTAGCCGACAAAGGCCGGGGTGAGCATGAGCCCCGCGGAACCGATCGCGACCGCATGCCACAGAAGGGGATCCCTGCGGTAGCGGTAGGCGAACCCGGCAAGCAGAAGGGACGTCACGACCGGGACCACGACCATGATGAAGGCGATGCTCGAGGTCTCGGCGACGTTGGGGATTCTGCGAAGGAGGCCGCCGATCACGGGAGCGGACACCCGATATCCGCCGGAGTACAGACCCTTGGGACCCTCGATCTCGATGAGGGTCTCGGGCTCCTCGGTGAGAAGGGCCTCGGTCCGCCAGGTGTAGAAGGCCGGATCGCGGGTCGGCGCCGATCGCCCCGGGTGCAGCACGAACGTCCCGCCGAAGACGGCGAGCAGCACGACGACGGTCGCCAGAAACGCGAGCGGATGACCGAGGGCGCGGCTCAGGGGTGACGACTCGTCGGGGGTGGACGACTGCTGAGCGGTCGCCGGAGGCAGCGTTTCGACCATCGCGTTTAGTCGCCCCCGCCGGTCGATCGCTCCAGCGTCAGGGTTCCCTCCGGATAATCGCTCGCACCGAACGCGGAGATCCGTTCCGGAGTGAGGGAGGCGATGAAGTCGGTGGGGAACGCCCCGGCGAACAGCCGCTCATCGAGTCGCGCCTCGGGGACCCTGTCGATCCCCGCCCGTCCCTCGGGGATGTTGTCCCCGATGGTGTAGCTCCCGATGTAGCGGGCGACGTCGGCGAGATCGACGCCTGCCTCTTCTACCTGGTCGAGGTTCATGAAGATCTCGACCGAGGTCGACTTGAAAACGATTGGGGCACCAAAGCGCTCGTTGATGTCCCGTTCGAGCTCCCGTGCATTGATGCGCCAGCCGCCCACGGGTTCGGGCAGCGGTTGCTGCCCGTGGTCGGCGGTGATCGCAAGCACGTAGTTCCCTTCGCCGGCGATCTCGTCGAGGACCCTCTTGAATCTCGCGATCTGGCGATCGGTCTCGAACAAGATGTCGCCCTGCTCGGGGCCCAGCATGTTCCATATGTGCCCGCCGAAGTCGGGTGCCTTCAGCTCGATCCACACGAGATCGGTGAGCGCGTCCGTACCTATCTCCTCGTTACGCATCATCTTTACGGCGGCGTCGCCGGTCCATCTCACGAACGCCGGGGTGCCGGGTCTCACGGCGTCCTCCTGCAGCTCCTCCAGCGTGTGGCCGAACCAATTGCCGTCCCGCAGCCCGTCGCGCTCATCGAGCGCGCGCTCGTAGGCTTCGAGATCCGAGACATCTGCCTCATCGAGATAGGACGGAAGCTTGTAGTAGTCCTCGTTGATCCACCACTCGTTGTCGTGCGCCTTCCACAACGCCGCGACGTCCTTGTCCCCGCCGTCACGTTGCGCCCCGTGACCGATCATCCCGAGATGCCATCCCTCGTACGACACCGACCCCACGAACGGCCGGTTTCCGTTCTGCTCGTCCCACAGCTCGCTCATCGTCGGGAGCTGCAGATAGGTGGGATCGGAGTTGTCGAGCCACGTGTCGACGGTGGGGTCATCCCCCGACGTCGGAGCCCCCTCGGGAGCGCGCATCTGGTTGCCGGGAATGCCGTGGTCGACAGGGTAATAGCCGGTGCCGAGCGTCCCGTGCAGCGCACCGGTGATCGACGGAGCCGAGCCGATGGTGGCGTTCACGTAGGTCGTCCCGTCCGCTCGCAAGGAGTCGATCGTGGGATGGGCCGAGGGGTGCTGTTCGAGCACGTTCCATCCCCCGCCGTCTATCACGACCGTGAAGATCACCTTCGGGGGCCGGGCGCGCTCGCCCGAGAGCGCGTCGGTCAGGACACCGCCCTCGCTCTCGAACCCGTCCATGCCCACGAGCTCGGCGTAGGTCGGAGAGATGTCGACGAGGTCGACCTCGTCCGAGGCCTCGACTCCGCGGTTCACGTATCCCGGGCCGTAGAAGATCATCGGGACATGGGAGAGATAGCCCCACGGGTTGGGATGGGACGTGTACAGCTCGGGGCTGTTGGTGCCCAGGGTCGTTAGATCCCACTCACCGATTACGAAGCGGTGCGGCTTGGGAACGAGCATGATCTCGCCGGAGCGTCCCGGCACATGACCGCGAAAGATGTGCTCCATGATCGGCGCGCCCACCGAGCCGGTCATCTGATCCAGCGTCGGCGCATCGTCGGGGACCCCGCGCGGGGGCTGCAGCACGAAGGCGGCAACGGCTGCGGCGGCCAGCGCCGCGGCAACGACTATCAAGACGCGTTTGGACAATCGGGCCCTTTCACAGGTGGTGTCCCAGCGGGTGCGGGGACCCACCCTAACCGAGACGGCCGGCAGATCTCCCGGCAAGGGCGGGCATGAGGCCGGCGCGCTTGTACCACATGCCGATCGCAACGAGGCCGGCCAGGAACACGATCCCCATTCCCGCGATCAGCGCTCCCTGCGTCGCCGGGGACCACCACAGCTTCATCGCCGCCGCCGCGAGGACCCACGCGACGTTGTAGGCGATGTCGTACAGCGAGAAGGCGCGGCCTCGGAAGTCGTCGCCCAGAGACTCTTGCACCAGGGTGTCGAGCGAGATCTTGGCGAGAAAAAACCCAAAGCCCAGAAAGAACGTGAGGAGCGCAAGCGCTGCTCTGAGCTCGAGGCTTCCGAGGAGCGCGACCGCCGACCCCGCCACCACGGACGCGCTCATGACCAGGCTCGCGGTCGTCCGAACACGCTCGTGAAGCTTGTGTGCGAGCACGAATCCGAGAGTGGCACCGGCCGCGCCACCACCGCCCGTCAAGAGCAGTACTTGGAAATCGTCGTCGGCCAGCAGATCGCGCGCGACGAAGCCGATGCCTACGAGCGAGAAGCTCCACAACAGACGCAACCAGAAGTAGGTCGTGATCGCTGCCCCGGCCTTGGGGGTCCTCGCGACCTCGCGCAGGCCGGCCACGATATTGCCCAGGACCCGACCGACCTCCTGGACGAAGGTGAGCGGAGCCCGCGCCTCGCCGGCGCGACCGATGAGCAGCGCCGAGCCGGCCCCGATCCCGTAGACGACCGCTCCGAAGAGGGCGATGGGATCGGTCGACAGGAACTCGGCCGCGACGAAAGCGATCCCTGCACCGCCAAGCTGAAAGAGCGCGCCGCCGAGCTGAGAGACGGCGTTGGCCTCCACCAGAGACGATTCTCCGAGCGTCGTGGGTAACGCCGCCGCCTTGGTCGCGAGCACGATGCGCGTCGATGTCAGCGTCAACAGGAAAGCGAGGAACAGTGGGATGTCACCCACCGATGTGGTGCCCGCGACGGCGATCAGCAAGATCACCGCCGAGCGGATCCCGTTGGCCAGGAACAGAAGTCGTCTCCGGTCCCAGCGGTCGATGACCACACCCAGAAACGGGCTCAGGATGGTGTAGGGGACGAAGACGAGCAGCGCGATCCGCAGCAGCTCGTCCGGGGAACGCGCCCCTTCGAGATCGAAGCCTCTCTGACCCCCGAACACGATGAGCTTGGCGAGGGCCGCTTGCACCACACCGTCCCCCGCCTGAGCGAAGAACTGCGCGCCCATCAAGAAACCGAAGTCGCGTGACCTGAAGATGAGTGCGAGACCGCGCTTGATCATGTCCACGTCGGTCGAACCCTATCCGCGCACATCCCGATAGAGCCGGCTCTCCGGATAGAGGCCGTCGCCGAACGGCTCGACGCGATCCGGAGTGAGGCTTTGAATGAACGACGCCGAAAACGCACCGGCGAACACGGTGTCGTCGAGACGAGCCGCAGGGACGCGATCGGCGCCGGGAGCATCCGACGGAATGTTGTCGCCGACCGTGTAGGTCCCGAGGAAGCGGGCAATGACGGCCGGGTCGACCTCACCGCGCTCGAGCGCCTCGGGCTCGAGATAGATCTCGGCCGTGGTGATCTTTCGCACTACCGGCCCGAAACGCTCCTCGATGTCATCCTCGAGCTCGCCGGAGGCGATGCGCCAGCCGCCGAACGTCTCGGGAAGCGGCTCCTGTCCGTGATCGGCCCCGATCATGAGGACGTAGTTGCGCCGGCCGATCGACCGATTCAGCTCACCGACGAAACGAGCGATCTGACGATCGACCGCGCTCAGGACGTCGGCCTGCTCGGGCCGCAGCATGTTCCACGCGTGCCCCGCGTAGTCGGGCATCTTCATCTCGACCCAGAAGAGATCGGTTATGCCGTCGGCGCCGAGACCCTCCTCCCGCATGATGTCGATCACCGCGTCTCCGGTGAAGCGTACAAACGCCGGGGTGCCCGGCCGCACCCTCGGGTCGCGCAGTTCCCGAAGGGTGTGTCCGAACCACGAATCGTCGACGACGCCGTCACGCTCGTCGAGACGACCTTCGTATGTCGAGAGACGCTCGAGATCCGTCGGCCGCAGATACGCCGGCAGCGCGTAGTAGCTCTCGTTCGTCCACCACGCCTGATCGTCGAGGTCCCACAAAACCGCGATATCCCGGTCGCCGCCGGCGCGAAACGAACCGTGCCCGATCATCCCGAGGTGCCAGCCCTCGTAGGACACGGTCCCGACGACCGCCCGGTTGCCCGTTCTCTCGTCCCACAGCTCGGAGATCGTGGGCGCGCGCAGAAAGCGCGGATCGGCGTTGTTGTCCCACGAGTCGAGGTTGCTCCCATCCTCTGTCCGCAGCTGGTTGCCGGGGATCCCGTGGGTCTCGGGGTAAACGCCGGTGCCCAGCGTCGCATGGAGCGCTCCGGTGATCGTGGGGGCAGAGCCCGTGGTCGCGTTCGTGTACGTGAGCCCTTCGGCGCGCAAAGAGTCGATCGTCGGATGCGATTGGGGGTGCTGCTCGAGGACGTTCCATCCGCCACCGTCGAGCACGACGCTGAAGATCACCCGAGGCGACCTTCTGTGGCCGGGGGCCCCACAAACTTCCCCGAACGACCGTCCGTCGAAGTCGGAACCTCGCATCCCGAGCAAGCATGCGTACGTCGGGGCGACGTTGACGATATCGGTCGGCTCGTCGCGCGCGACGTTCGACGGGACGAAACCGGGCCCGTAGAAGATGATCGGAACGCGCGCCAGGTAGTCCCACGGGTTCGGGTGGGAGTTCGTCGTTACCGGATCGTCCGTTCCCAACGTAGTCAGATCCCACCGCCCGATCATGTAGTGGTGGGGTTTGGGAACCGTGATGATGTCGCCCGAGCGGTGGGGAACGTGACCACGGACTATGTTGGTCATGATCGACGCGCCGACGTCGGTTGCCATCGCTTCCTCTGTCGGCGCGCCGCGGGGAAGGCCTCTCGCCGGCCTAAGGGTGTACGCCGCCACCCCTGCGAGCACGACTGCCACCAGGGCCACGAGTACGACGCGGTCGGACGACGCCTTTCCCAATGATGGGCGGTGGTTTCGGATCAGGGGACACTAATACAGGTAGGGATTCTTGGGTTCCTCGATTGGCTCCAGCCGCGTGGCCTCGAGCACGTAGCGGTCACCCTCTTTGATCAACGTCCCGGACACGTTGAGCCACTGGTTGTCGGAGTGGTCCTCGTCCGCCTGCACGGCAACCGAGTACGGAATCGCGTCCGCCGCGCAGCAAGACACATAAAAACGCGTGAGTGTGAACCTGGCTGCCCCGGCCGTGTCGCGGTGCGTGACGAAGCCGGTCAGATCAACTTCCGTTCCCTCGATGATGCCGGCACTCGCCGCGTAATCCTCGGACTGCGAGGCAAAGTGGATGTCGATGAACTCGACCTCCCCCTCGGGGTCCGGTGCCGGGGCAAAGCTCCCTATCGCGCCGACGCCGGTCCCCGCCGATTTGCGGGACGCCGCAAGGGCGCCAAGGGACGGCTCAGGGATGGCGATCACGGCTATCAGGGGAATCAGCAAAATGACCAGCCCTACGGCGTCCCGAGCCGATGTCTTGACACGCGGCCCATCGGGCCGCCCCACGAGCACGACGACATGAGCGATCGCGGCCGCGCCGAGAACGAGCGCCCCGAACGGGACGACCCAGTAAGTCCGGGGGCCGAGATAGCGAGACACCTCGTTGCCGATCCAGAGCCAGGCGAGGAAGCCGGACCACAGGGCCAGGATCAAAGCGCGCGCGCCCAGGCTCATCGCATGACCACCTCGAACCACAAGGACCCCGCGAGGGTCACCGGCACCGCGATGACCAGGAGCCGACCAAGAAACGTCTTCGTGAACGTCGCGCCGTAGAGGAACGAGAGCTTGGTGTCGACGACGGGCCCGAAGACGAGGAACGCCATCTGCGCCCCGACCGGGAACTGCACGAAACTGACCGCGACGAACGCATCGGCTTCGGAGCAGAGCGACAGCACGAAGGCAAGTCCCATCAGCGCTAGGGCGCCGACGACCGGCGTGCCCGCCACACCCGATATGACGCTCTGCGGGATGATGGTCTGTAGCCCTGCGGCAAGAGCGCTTCCGATTACCACAAAGCGGCCCATGAAGAAGAAGTCGCCGGCGAGGTGATCGACGAAGCGGCGGCCGCGATTGGCGCTCACGTCGTGGGAGCTGTGGGGAACGTCAACAGCAGCACGCGGGCGCAAGAGATCCCCGGCAGAATGCCGGGCCCCGATCGCCCACCCTGCGATCACGGCCAGCAGCAGTCCCAAGACGGCCCGTCCGACAACCATCTGCAACGCCACTCCCCGGCCCGAGTACGCGACGAACGTCGACGCCAGCACTATCGGGTTGATGATGGGCGACGCCAGCATGAAAGCGAGCCCCGCGGCCGGGTGCATCCCGCGCGCGATCAACCGCCGGGCAACCGGCACCGACCCGCATTCGCACACCGGAAAGGCGATACCGGATAGGGCGGCACCCGGAAGCTGCAACCCGACGGGGAGCCTCGCGACACGCTCGAAGAGACGGTCGGGCACGAACACCTCGATCCCCGCGCTGACGCTGGCGCCCAGCAATACGAACGGCAGGGCCTCGACCACGATCGAGGTGAAGATGAGCGCGAACGTCTCGGCCTCGGCGACCTCGCCCAGCCCGGAGAGGCGCCCTGCAAGGATGATGAGAACCGCCGCGGCAGCGAGAGCCGCGAACAGCGTGCCCGACGCGGGTCGGCCGAGATCGAGAGGCTGCACCACGCCTGTAGCCGGTTTGGCCATGAACAAACGGTAACTTGCAACCATGGCTCCGCTGCCGACCACCCGAACAGTCGCCCTGCTCGTGGCGCTCGCCATCGTTGGAGCGCCCGCCGCCGCCCTGCGAGCTCTCTGTGTGGGACGCTCGTGCGAGGAAGCCGCCGAGGCCGCCGCAGACGTCCCCTTCTGCTCCCTGCCGGGCCGGGTGAGAGACGGGTTGGCCGCAGGGTTCCGAGAGGGGCGCTCACCCGATCTCTTCGCCGTGACCCGTGGGCAGACCGTCGCGGGCGGCACCGCGTTCGACCAGGCCGCGGGCGCACCGGCGTGGCCCTCCGTTCCCGCGGGGGACGCAAGTCGGATACCCATCGCGTTCTGGGGCACGGGCATGGACTCGGGCGCGGCTATCCCGGCGGGGACCGGGGCGGACGACATCGCCCCCACCCTCGCCCGCATCGCCGGGGTCGAGCGGCCACATCCCGAGGTGCGCTCGGGCACCCCCATCGAAAACATCGCCTCGGGTGAGGTTCCGCGCGTGGTGCTCGAGGTCGTGCTCGCCGGAACGGGCAGCGCCGACCTCGAAGAATCTCCAACCACTTGGCCCTTTCTTGCAACGCTCCTGGACGAGGGCGCCGCGACCCTCGACGGAGAGACGGGGTCGCTCCCCGTCGATCCCGCGGCGGTGCTGACGACGATCGGGACCGGGGGTCTCCCCCACCAGCACGGGATCACAGGCACGCTGATGCGCAACGACTCGGGGCGGCTAGTGCGCGCGTGGAGTCCGCGGGTGCCGGGATCGGTGATCGCGGCCCTCGGGGACGACCTCGACGAGCTGCTGGATCAGCGCCCCGAGGTCGGACTTGTTGCCGGTCGGAGATCCGACCGCGGGCTCGTGGGAGGTAGCTGGTACGTCGATGGGGATCGAGACGATGTCGCGTTCGGCGCAGCCGATCCGGTCGAGGCCGCGGCTCGCCTGCTGCGCGAAGACTACGCAGACGACTCCGAGCCGGACTTGCTCGCCGTCGTGCTGCGTGGCGGCCTCGGCGAGATGGACAGGCAGCTGCGCGCCTTGGTGAAGAGGGCACGCGCGGCGGCGCGCGGGTCCCTCACGGTCGTCGTCTCGGCAACGGGCTCGGGCCTTTCCGGCCCGGCAGAGATGCGGCCCGCAGAAATCGCAGGCTCTATAGGTACAGACGTCGGCGATGTGGTCGAGGCGGTCGCGGTCGGGGGACTGTTCCTCGATCAGAAAGAGCTCGAGGCGACGAAGACCTCCGACGACGCGGTCCTCGATTCGTTGCGCTCGATGCGCGCGGCGGACGGGAACCCGCTCTTCGCCGACGTCTTCGGGGGCCTCGCGATCAGCTTCCAGAGGTATTGCTGATGGCCGAAGCAGAAGTCGCGCGCGCCGCGCCTCCGCTGAGAGCAGAGCCTTCGTGGCGCTACGGTGCCGCAGCCGTCTTGGCGCTCGCGGTGCTCGCAGTGGTGCTGCGGGTGGTCGAGCCGGGCCAAGTAGCGGCGATCCAGAACTTCATCCTCGTGTTCTCTTCCCTGCTGATCGAAGCGGTCCCGTTCATTCTGCTGGGTGCGATCGTGAGCGCGGCGATAGAGGTCTTCGTTCCCGTCTCGGTGTTCGAACGGCTGGCGGGGCTGCCGAGGCCGCTGCAACTCCCGGCCGCGGGTTTCGCCGGGGTGGCGTTTCCCGTGTGCGAGTGTGGGTCGGTCCCGGTCGCTCGGCGACTTGCCGCCAAAGGCCTGTCGCCGGGCGCCGCCGTGACTTTCATGCTCGCGGCCCCCATCCTCAATCCAATCGTCATCGCGTCGACCGCGGTCGCTTACCGGGGACGCCCCGAGCTATGGCCGATGGTGCTGGGGCGCGCCGGCCTCGGGCTCCTTGTCGCGATGTCCGTCGGTTGGGTCGTGGCGAATCAGACGAAGGAGCGCCTCCTCCGGCCCCGGCCCGAGGACGTCGACTCTCACGAGCACGAGCACGGACATGGGCGCGAGTCAAAGGCCGTCGCCTTCTTCGGCCACCTCGCGGGAGATTTCAACTTCATGGGCCGCTACCTTGTTATCGGCGCGGCGGTCGCCGGCGCATTGCAGACCTTCGTCCCTCAGGACGTCATCGGCGGCGTCGCGCGGACTCCCATCGTCAGCCTCGCCGCGATGATGGCGCTCGCTTTCATGTTGTCGCTCTGCTCTGAGTCGGACGCGTTCGTCGCGGCCTCCTTCGTGCAGTTCGGCGTCGGCGCACAGCTCGCCTTCCTGGTGTTCGGCCCGATGGTCGACACCAAGCTCGGTTTCTTGTACTCGGCCACCTTCGCGCGCGGCTTCTTCCGCACCGTGGTCGTCGTCGTGGGCGCGGCGACGCTCGTCGGAGCCCTGTGGATGGAGGTGCTCTTCGGATGAGCCGAAGGTGGAGCCCCGTCCGGCTCCTGACGACGGTCGTGCTCGTCGCGTGGGCCACCTTGTTCTGGTTCGTCTTGCTCGCCGACCGTACATCCCTGTATCTGTCGACGAGAACGGACTGGATCGTCCCGCTCGGCGCGATCGCGCTCACGATCGCGGCCCTCGGGCGCCTGGCATCGATTCGGACATCGAACCCCGAACCGATTCGAGCTAAAGACGCCGGCGCGTTCGCGTTACTCGTAATCCCCGTCGTGATCGTCCTTGCCTTGCCCCCCGCCGCCTTGGGATCCTTCGCCGCGTCCCGTCGCTCGACGCTCGCCGCGGGGGGGTTCGGGTCCACCGCAGAACAGATCGCTTCCGGAGAGGTCACTCTCATCGATGTCGCCGGTGCCCTGCGATCGAGAGAGGGTATGAGGGCGCTGGTGGCGCGCGCCGGTGAGCAGGTCTCCTTCGTCGGCTTCGTCTCGAAGAAAAGAGGCCTACCGGCGGACGAATTCATCCTCACCCGCTTCCTCGTCTCGTGTTGCGTCGCCGACGCCCTCAGCGTTCAGGTGCGGGTGGTCGACGCGCCGCTCGCGGAGCTCGAGGCCGATCAATGGGTGCGCGTCGAAGGACCGATCTATCCGCTCGGAAACGAGGTCGTCGTGCAAGCCTCATCGGTCACCGACATCGAACGCCCCAAGCGCCCGTACCTCAGCTCCTGATCGCGAGATACCGGCGTCGAGACTAGCGGGAGTTTCCTGGCTCTGACGCCTATGCCGTGAAGCGCCGCGGGAGGAAGGGGCTTCGGCGGCGGCCCCCACCAGCGCGTTACCAGGTCTTGGATGCTCGCGATTGGCGGCGCGATCCTGTATGACCTAAAGCATGGCGAGCATCACGGGCAAGAAGATCAACGGACACACCTACTACTACCTGCGCGAGACGGCGCGCGTCGACGGCAAGCCGAAGGTCGTGTCCCAGCGCTACCTCGGCAAGGCGGAGGACATCGAGGCTGCGCTCGCGGGCTCACAGGCAACCCCGGCCCGGACTCAGCACCTCGCTTTCGGTGGGATCGCCGCAGTGTGGGGCATGCTCGAGCGGCTCGGCGTGATCGGGACGATAGACGAGATCGTGGGGTCCCGGCGCAGCGACGCGGCCGCGTCGGTGGGGACCTACATCGCGCTGGCCTGCGCCAACCGCATCATCGCTCCCTGCTCCAAGCTGGCGTTCTCCGACTGGTGGGACCAGACCTCCGGGCCGCGCATCACGGGGGTCTCGGGCGACGCATTGGACCACCGCAGGTTCTGGGACGCCATGGATGCCATCTCCGACGACGACCTCGTTGCCATCGAACGCGCCGTGGCACAGCGGACGGTGGCCGAGTTCTCGATAGATCTCGACGGGCTCGTGCTAGACATGACCAACTTCGCCACCTTCATCGACTCCGCCAACCAACGCAACACC
>JBOGXF010000179.1:0-7576 GCA_050694275.1 Actinomycetota bacterium
TGGTGCGGCTCGGCCGACGCGATCGTCGGCGAACGTCCGGTGTCGGGGGAGTCTGCGTGAGCGGCCCCCTCGGCGGGGTCCGGGTGCTCGATCTCACGAGGCTTCTTCCCGGAGGCTACGCCACGCTTCTCCTTGCCGATCTCGGTGCCGACGTCCTCAAGGTCGAAGAGCCGGGCAAAGGCGACTACGTCCGCTGGACCCCTCCGATGGTGGGCGATTTCTCGGCCGCGCACGTCGCGCTCAATCGCAACAAGCGCTCGCTGACCCTGAACCTCAAGTCCGACGAGGGCCGCGAGATCTTCGGTTCTCTTGTCGAGCGTCACGATGTTCTGGTCGAGTCTTTTCGGCCGGGCGTGATGGCGCGTCTCGGGGTCGGTTGGAAGGACCTGCGCGCGCGCAACCCGCGTCTTGTCTACTGCGCGATATCTGGTTACGGGCAGGACGGGCCGCGCGCTCAGACGGCCGGGCACGACGTCAACTACATCGGTTACGCCGGGGTGCTGGGCATCGTCGGTGACGAGGGTGGTCGACCCGTGATCCCGGGAGTTCAGATCGGCGACCTCGCCGGCGGGGGAATGGCTGCGGTCATCTCCATACTCGCCGCGCTCTACCGCCGGGAACAGACGGGGGTAGGGGATTTCTGCGACGTGTCGATGATGGACGGGGTCGTGTCGTGGCTGTCGATCCACGCCGGCGAGTTCGTCGCTACCGGCGTCGAGCCGCAGAGAGGGCGGATGCACTTGTCCGGCGCCTATCTGTGCTACCGCATCTATCCCGCGGCCGACGGCTGGATCAGCGTGGGGGCGCTCGAGCCGCAGTTCTGGGCTGCGTTGTGCGACGCCATCGACCGGCCGGACCTCGCGGGAGACGCGTTCGCGGTGGGGGGCCGGCGCGATGAGGTCGTCGCCGAGCTCGACGCTCTGTTCGCGGGCCGCACCCGCGGCGAGTGGATGAAGCTGTTCGACGGCAAAGATGTCTGCGTCGGGCCGGTCAACGATTTCGCCGAGGCGCTCGAGGACGAGCAAGCGCGCCATCGAGCGATGATCGTCGACGACGATGTCGCGGGGGTGGGACCATGGAAGCAGGTCGGCAACCCCATAAAGCTTGCCTCGGCTCCCGGCGACATCGCCCGCCTTCCCCCGCCGGGACTCGGCGAGCACTCGGACGCCGTGCTCGACGAGCTGGGGATCGGTGACCCCGAGCGCGCGCGGCTCCGGTCCGCCGGCGTGATCTAGTGCACGCGCAGCTTCCGGATGATGTCGCCGCCGCGCTCGCGCGCGGAGTCGGCGCGTTCCTGCGGGCCATGCCGACCACAGAGATCCCCGGCCTCCTCAGGCGCTTCCAGAAATTCCGTCCCCAAGGGCTGCCGGCGCACTCGGGGGAGCTGATCGCGGCGCTGGACGACAAGGGGCTGCGCGCCCGAATCGTTGAATGGCTCGACGACGAGAAACCGCGCCTGGATAAGAAAGAGGCGGAGCTGCTGCGAATCGCGTGCGAGCGCCGACACGGGTGGGAGGAGGAGCTCAGATCGCGTCCTCGGGCGCGGCCTCGGCCCAAGAAGAAGCCCGAGGAAACGGAGGCGAGCACGCTCGACCGCGAGCGAGCCAAGGCGCGCAAGGCGAGAGACGAAGCCCGCCGCGCCAAGGAGGAACGTGACCGAATACGTCGCGACAAGAGGGCTCAGGTCAGCGAGCTCAAGACCCAGCTCCAGGAGCTCCGAACGAAGGTCACGCGCGCGGAGAAGAAGGCCCAGGACGCGGAGCGACGCGCGGAGGGGGCCGAGGAACGGCTCGCGCGCGAACTGAGAAAGGCGCGCCGAGACGTCGACTCGGCGCGCGCGGCGCGCGACGACTACAGGAGGCGGGCGAGGGACGCCGAGAGGGACGCGAGGTCACTGTCGCGCCGGGTCTCCGAACTCGAGGCTCGGACGATCCCCCGACGCGCACGGACGCCCCGACGCCCCGCCTCTGCGCCCGAGCCCGACCACCGAACGCCTCTGAGGGCGCCGCAGGGGCGGCTCGAGGACGCGCCCGAGACGCTCGATGCGTGGCTGTCCGAACCCGCGGTCCATCTCGTCGTCGACGGCTACAACGCCACCAAGCACGCGACCGGATGGCCCGACGCCCCGCTCGAGCGCCAGCGCGAGCTCCTCGAGCAGAGCGTCACCCGTCTCGTCCGTCGCAAGAAGGCGAAGGCGACGATCGTGTGGGACGGCTCGGACATTCCGCCGGGGACGGGCCGGGGGGGCCGGGGGGCGGTGCGGGTCGAGTACTCGGCCCCCGACGAGAGCGCCGACGACCACCTCGTGTCCCTGCTCGACCGCCTCAGTCGCCACCCCGTGATCGTGGCGACGAGCGACCGAGAGCTGCAGGAGCGAGCCCGGGCCGAGAGGGCGACGATCGCGACCTCGCCGCAGCTCCTCGGCCTCCTGCGCTGAAGCGACGCGAAAACTTGTCGTACTCCGTCTGTAGCGTCCTCGGTGAGTCCCACGAGCAAGGGAGGCCGCCGTGAAGATCGACTGCACCGAGTGCGAGATGTACCGGACCGAGCACTGCGACGACTGTCTCGTGACCGCGCTCCTGCATCCGCCGGAGACCCCGGTCGAGATCGACGAGGCCGACCCGTGCATCGACGCGCTGTCGGGGGCCGGGCTCATCCCGGTGCTCCGGTTCCGCCCCCGAGACGAGGCCTCGCCCGAGCCGCCCGGGGGCCGCGCCGCTGGCGACGGCGCGTGATGCGATATCCGCGTTCGGGCAGGTCGCCCCCCGTACGATGAGCTTGTGGGAGGAAAGGCCAAGCGCACATCGGTAACGCTCAAACCGGTCGGCGTGAGCGATGACGGCAGAGCGCTGATCCTCGCCCGCCGCGCGGGTGCCAAGCAGGGAGCGTTTCGTCTCGCCATCGACCACGCGCTCGTCGCCCAGCTCGAGGTCGCGCGCGATCGCGCCCGGACCGCTCGTCCCGCCGAGGCAGAGGTGCGGCTGCTGCCCCGCCCCATCCTCGTCGAGAGCAGACTGTCCCCGCGCGAGATTCAGGCACTCCTGCGCCGGGGCCAGAGCGTCGCATCCATTGCCAAGAAAGCCGGCGTCGACGAGGCGTGGATCGAACGCTTCGAGGGCCCGATTGTCTGGGAGCGCGTCGGAACCGCCCAGCGCGCTCAGAGGGCGACGCTGACCCGGTCGCGCCGCGGGACCTCGAGGCTTCCGCTCGGCGAGGCGGTGCGCGCCCATCTCAAGCAGCGCCGGGCGGGGCTGACGCCGGAGCAGATAGACGACCGGTGGGACTCGGTGCGGAAGCCGAAAGGGACCAGGTGGGTCGTTCGCTTCACCTATCCGAGCCGGGGACGCGATCGGGTCGCCGAATGGGACTTCGATCCGGCCACGGGGAAGCTGAACGCCCTCAACGACCTCGCCGCGGAGATCGGATGGGTCGAGCGTCGCACCCGGCGCAAGGCTCGCTAGGGTCCTTAGTACGCTCGTTCGCGTGACCCTGTTTCGCTCGCTCGTGGTAATCGGGGCTCTCGGCGTGCTCGCCGCCGCGGCCCTCGCCGTGTTCAGTCGTGCTCCGGCGAGCGTGCGCCTTGCCGAGGCAACTCCCGAGGCGACCGATCCGTCGCACGGAGCGTCCTTCACCGACGACCAGATCGCCCGCCACGGCCGCTACCGTGCTCCGTCGTACCTATCGCTTGCCCTCAGCATCACGGTCGAGATCGCGGTCCTGTTGCTCCTGGCGCGGGGACCGGTCGTGCGGGCGTTCAACGCGACCCGGGAAGTGCCGGGTCGGTGGGTCGTGCAGGCGGTCATCCTCGCCGCGGTCGTGGTGATCGTCTTGTGGGTTGCGCGCCTACCGCTCTCGTACGTCCGCGGGTTCGCGATGGAGCACGCGTGGGGGCTCTCGACCCAGGATCTCGTTGGGTGGCTGTCCGACAAGGGCAAGGGGCTCGGGGTCGCGGTCGTGCTGAGCGCGATCGCGGCGATCTCTTTCTTCGGCATCGTGCGGTGGCAGCCGCGCTGGTGGTGGCTGTGGGGATGGGCCGCGTTCACCGGGCTTACGGCGCTCCTGGTGTTCGTGTATCCGGTGGTGATCGCGCCGCTCTTCAATCGCTTCGCGCCCCTCGAGGACGCATCGCTTCGGGCCGGGGTCGTCCGCCTGGCGGAAGAGGCCGGGGTCGAGGTCGACGACGTTTTGGTCATCGACGCAAGCCGGCGCACCACCGCCGAGAACGCCTACGTCGCCGGGCTGGGCGAGACCAAGCGCGTGGTGCTCTACGACACGCTGATCGCGTCCGGGAGCGATGACGAGACGTTGTTCGTGGTCGCCCACGAGCTCGGTCACGAGGTCCACGATCACGTCGTCAAGGGCGTCGCGCTCGCGTCTCTCGGCCTGTTCGTCGGGTTTGGGGCGCTCGCGTGGTTGTCGCATCGACCGGGCATCTGGTCGTGGGGAGGCGCGACCGGCATCGGCGACCTCCGGGCGATCCCACTCCTGCTGCTGTTCGCGACCGTCGCGGGGCTGGTGCTGCTGCCGGCGCAAAACGCTCTGTCGCGCCGCTTCGAGCGGCAGGCCGACGAGGTCGCCATCGCGCTGACCGGCGACGCCGAGACCGCGGTGCGCTCGTTCCGGCGGCTCGCGTTCAGTAACATCGCCGACCTCCGGCCACCCGATGCCGCGGTCGCCATCCTCTACACCCACCCGCCGATTCCCGAACGCATAGAGTCCTTTTTGGAACAATCTGGCCGCGCGCCATAGACTGCCGGTAACCAGACCATCCGGTCGGTCGGACTCAAGGGGGAATGAGTGATGGCCCAGACAATCGTCGAGCGCTTCCACGAGCGCGTCCGCAGCCACCCGGAGAAGGTCGCGTTGCGACACAAGGTGGGGGGGCAGTGGCGGGATATCACCTGGCGCGACTACGGGGATCGGGTGGAGTCGATCGCCAAGTCTCTCCTCTCCCTGGGATTCCAGCACGGGGACAAGATCAGCCTTCTGTCCAATAACCGGCCCGAGTGGCAGGTGTGCGACGTCGCCGCGATGTCCCTCGGGGGTGCGACCGCAGCGATCTACCAGACCAACTCCCCGGAGCAGGTCGCTTACATCGTCGACCACTCCGACTCGAAGGTCGCGTTCGTCGAGAACCCCGAGCAGCTCGAGAAGATCCTGAAGACGCGCGCGGACGTTCCCAAGCTCCAGAGGGTCGTGGTGATCGAGGGTTATCAGGGCGACGCCGATCCCGAGCTCGTCATGACCTTCGAGGACTTCCTCGCGCTCGGCAAGGACGTCGAGGACGCTCGCTATGAGCAAGCCCTCGCCGACGTCAAGCCTGAGGATCTCGCGACGTTCGTCTACACGTCGGGAACCACCGGCCCCCCCAAGGCGGTCATGCTCACCCACGACAACATTTGGTGGACCGCGACGCACTCGGAGCAGCACATCCCGATCGGCGACGCGGAGAACGGTCGGGCCCTCAGCTACCTACCGCTCAGCCACATCGCCGAGCGGATGATCAGTCACCTGCTGCAGCTCTACTACGGGACGCAGACGTGGTTCGCCGAATCGATCGACACGCTGCTGGTCGATCTGCAGGAATGCAAGCCGACCTACTTCTTCGGCGTCCCGCGCGTGTGGGAGAAGTTCTACGCCGGATTCCAGGCCAAGGCCGCGGTGCCTCCGGCCAGCAAGTCCGAGGAGCGCAAGAAGAAGCTCGCCCGCAAGGCGATCGAGGTGGGCAAGGAGGTCACCAAGCTCGAGCAGGAGGCGGTCGCGCGCGGCGGAACGTTCGCGGACGCGCGCATCCCGGTAGGCCTGAAGGTCCGCCACCGGCTCCTCGACAAGCTCGTCCTCCACAAGATCCGCGAGGCGTTCGGGCTCGAGGAGTGCACGCTCGCGCTGTCGGCGGCGGCTCCGCTCAACCCGGAGCTGATCTGGTTCTTCCACTCGATCGGCATCAAGATCACCGAGGGCTACGGGCAGTCGGAGGACAACGGCCCGACCACGTGGAACCCGCCCGATGCAAACAAGATCGGCACCGTCGGCACGCCGCTCCCCGGGCTCGAGGTCAAGATCGCCGAAGACGGCGAGATCCTTGCGCGCGGGGGAAACATCATGGCCGGCTACTACAAGAACGAGGACGCGACCCGGGAGACGATCGACGAGGACGGGTGGCTCCTGTCCGGCGACGTCGGTGAGTTCGACGAGCACAACTACCTCAAGATCACCGACCGCAAGAAGGATCTCATCATCACCGCCGGGGGCAAGAACATCGCCCCGCAGGAGATCGAGAACAAGATCAAGTTCCACCCGCTCATCAGTCAGGTCGTCGTCATCGGCGACAAGCGTCCGTTCCTGAGCGCGCTGATCACGCTCGACCCCGAAAAGGCCCCGGGGTGGGCCAAGGAGCGGGGGATCGAGGGCGACGGCTCGGCGATCGCCGACCACGAGCGCACGCTCAAGGAGATCGAGGGTGCGATCAACGAGGTCAACCAGAGCCTCGCCAAGGTCGAGGGCATCAAGAAGTTCCGGGTGCTCGAGCGCGACTTCCTACAGGAGGAGAACGAGATCACCCCGACGATGAAGGTCAAGAGAAAGCAGATCAACGAGATCTACGCCGACGTCATCGAGGACATGTACTCCAAGGAGTCGCCCGCGGCCGCGGGGGCCAAGGCGCCGCTGCGCAAGTAGCAGCTACAGCTCGGTCGGGCCGACGACAAAGCCGAGCCGCGCGGTGCGGCGCTTGAGTCGCGCGTCGAGGGTGACGAAGCGGCAGCCGAGCAGGCGCGCGAGCGCGATGTATTCGGCGTCGTAGGTCTTTGCCCACCCGAATTCCTCGGCTATGCGCCATGCTTCATCACCGAGCTCGGCCGGCGATCTCATCTCGATAGACGCGCGATGGAAGCGTTCCCGCGCCTCTAGGACCTCCTCACCGGATACCTGTCCGCGCCAGTGGATCTGGCGCAGTGCGGAGCGGGTTTCCGCCCACATGTGCGGCGGCGCGACTAAAGGTGATTCCCCAAGGCCCTCGTATCCCTCTTCGCTGAAACTTTGCCTTACGCAAACGCTTGAATCGACGACGATCAATCAGCGGCCTTCGCGCGCGCGCCGCACCAATTTGGCGTAGTCCAGATGGGGCGCGTCCCCCCAGCTCTCCGGCACGGGAAGCGACAGCCACTCGTCCTCCCCGTTGGCGACGTCGTCGAGGTCGCGCTCCTCGATGAGGTGCTGCATCCCGATGCGGCGCGACGGGAGCTTGCCGGCGCGGATCCAGCGCCGGATGGTCTCGGGATTCTTGCCCGCCCGTCGGGCCGCCTCGGCCACAGTAAGCATAGTAGTAACACTACTACATCGCCTGGGCCGGGCGGCTTCGCCCCGCGGTGCAGGAGTGGCCCACTTCCCGCCGAATCGTCAAGGCAAATAGATCCAGCGTCACGAGTGGATCGCGGCCTCCGGGCCGCGACTAAGGGTCCGCGCGAAAATTACTTGAGCGGTTATGGGTGCACCGTATAGTTCCAGTCGCCGTGAAACTCGTGGCGGGTGAGCGGAACGGCGGCCAGTTCCTTGTTGGTGACCTTGACGCCGGTGG
>JBOGXF010000180.1:0-5029 GCA_050694275.1 Actinomycetota bacterium
CGGTAGTACTTACCGAGACCATCGTAGGTGTGACCGCGCGCGATTCGGACTCCGGTCGAAGGGACGTCCGAGAACTTCGTCGTGTTGTTCGGCTCGATCCAGATGGCGTCGGCGACGTCGAGCCCGACCTTAGCCCCGTCGACGTCGAACGCGCTCGCAACCTCGACATCGGACACGTGATACGGACCGAGATTGACGTGCATCAATCCGGGGACGCGCTCGTCGGCGCGTGCCTTTGCGTAGTACTCGATTCCCTGCACGAGCGATGAGGCGCAGTTTCCTACGCCCACGATCCCAACCCGCACTTTGGACATAGCCCTTGCTCCCCTTTCTCAGGCCTTCGAGGTCTCGGGCCGGGGTTTTTCTGGCCCGCGTTCCTTGGTGATCAGCTCGTCGATCCACGCGATGTCACTTTCGGTTGCCGCCATCCCGTGGTTCTGGAGCGAGAGGGTGTAGCTGTCGATCCGTTCTTTGTAGTTGGCGAGATTCGCCTTGAACTGGGCGAGCTTTTCCTGCAGATAGGCGCGCCGGCGTTCGAGCAGCGCGATGCGCGCCTCGGGGGCCATGTAACGGAAGAAGGCGAGCTTGAGCGTGAAGTGTTCGCCGTCGACCGCGGCCGCGGTCTCCTCGAGCATGGCGGTGAAGACCCCTTCACCTTTGGCCGTGATGCGATAAACGGTCTTGCGCCGGCCTGCGGTCAGGCCGGGTGCCTTGGCGCCCTTGCCGGCGCGCCGGGACCTGGACGGGGAGGGCTCGGCGAGCTTCTCGACCGCCCCCGCCTTGGCCAGGCGCCTGAGAGTGGGATAGAGCGAACCCCAGGACACCTGCCAGAAGGGGCCGAGCATGGCGCCGAGCTGCTTGCGCAGCTCGTAGCCGTGCATCGCCCGCTCCTTGAGGAGCCCGAGCACGGGGAGCTCTAACATTCCGGGTTGCTTCACTGTGGGGCCACCTTCGCCGTCTTACGATTTTGCCGTCTTACGGGTATCACTACGATATATCGAAACGATATATCACGACGATACCTTCCCGCGCAACCGGCCCCCGGCCCAAACGGCCCTCTGCGCAACCGAGGTGCCGGGAACCGGCCCACATGTTGCGCAGAGGGACATGTGTGTGGAAGTCGGGGCGGGGGCGAGTCGCGGCGAGTACCATCGACGGATGCCGGAGTCAGGAAGATCCTTCGACCCGAAGAGGCCGCCGCGGACGACGACCCCCACCGTCGACTACAGCCTCGCGCGGAGATCGGTCATCAACTCGCTGCGGCGCGGGGGCCTCCATGTGACCGACGTGTGCGACGCTCATCCCGAGCTGATCCGGGCCGCCAGCCACATCGGAGAGGAGATCGATCGCCCCTGCCCGGTGTGCTCGCACGAGAGCCTGAGATGGGTCCGTTACGTCTACGGAGACGAGCTCAAGCGCAACAACGGGCGAGTGGTCTATCCGGCCGAGTGGCTTTCGGAGCTGGCCTCGTCGCACGACCAGTTCACCTGCTACGTGGTCGAGGTGTGCCTCGACTGTTCGTGGAATCACCTCATCCGGTCGTACCTGACGGGCCGGCGTTTCCACCCCTCCCACCGAGAGCAGGGTTGAGCCGGACCGTACCCGCGGCGCCTTCGCTCGTCGCCGTCTCGGCCGGGACCCGGGTCGCCGGGGCGATCGTTGCCTTCGGCTACCTGCTCGGCGTGGTCGAGGGACCGGTGATCGCCGTGGTCGGAGGTCTCGCGCTCATGACCTTTGGGCGCGTTCTGCTGCACGAGAGATCGGACGGCGTCCGGGTTGGGGCGAGCCTCGCGGTGCTTGCCGGGGCCCTCGGGGTCGGAGCCCTGCGGTGGGAGACGCTGGACCTTAGCTCGATGAGAGGAGCGCAGTCGGTGCTGGGGGCGAGCGTGCTGGTCGACCCCGACGTCGCCGCCGGGGGGTCATGGGCTGCGGTCGGGGCGGCCGCGCTCGCCCTCGGGCTGTGGGGCGGGGCCCGGCTCCCGGGACAAGGAGCGGCAGCCGTGTGGAGGTGGATCGAGTCGGCCGGTGCCGCGCTCGCGGTGACGACCGTGTTCTGGGGGCCGAAGCTCGTGATCGGGTCACCGCGCTTCTGGTCAGATCTCGGGCTCTGGGTGCTCGGCGTCGGAGTCCTGGTCGGCACGGCCGCGGCGCTCGGGTGGTTCCTGCGACGCGCCGGCGGGTGGGTCCGCTGGGTCACGCTCGCGCTTTCGGGCGCCGCGGTCATCGGCGCGACCGCGGCCGTCGTCGTCGCCCGGTGATGGCCGAGCTCCTGCTTCTTGGGCCTGCGATCTTGGGCGGTGGCTGCCTCGCCGTCTCGGTCCTCGAACCGAGGTTGCGATCTCGGGTGATCGTGACGCTCGCGGCGGTCGGCATCGTCGGCGGAGCGAGCCTCGCGTGGTTCGCCCGGTCGGGGGGATGGCGGACAACCGCGCTTCAGGATGCCCCGGCGCTCGCTCCCGCGGGTCTGGCGGTTGCGGGGGCGTGGGCCCTGATCGTGGTCCTGGACCGGGGACGGGGCCGGTGGGACGCGGCCGCGCTCGTCGGGGTGGCCTCGACCGGCCTCGTCTTGTTCGCCGCCAACCGCTGGGCCGTCCCCGGGCTGCTGTTCTGGTTGTGCTCGTCCGCGGCCATGGTGGCAATGGCCGCACACATCAGGGGCCGGGCATGGATCTGGACGGCGGCGCTTCTATCGGACGGGGCGATAGTCGCCGCACTGGCGACGAGCTTCTCGCTCACGGAGACATGGACGATGCCCGCCCCGGTCGCCGGAGCGGCTTCGCTGCACCTGCTCGCCGGCGCAGCCATCGTGCGAGCCGGAATCGTTCCTCGCGTCGGAGTGTGGCACACGCTGGAGAGCGACGCCGCCCCGGCCCTGCCGTTGCTCGTCGGAGGATCGTTCGTGATTGTTGCGGGACCTGCGGGGAGAGCGGATCCTTGGATCGCGTTCGGCGTGCTCGCGCTCAGTGCAGTCGTCGGCGCGACGGCGGCGAGGGGCGAGCGCGGGCAGGTGAGCGCGGCGGGCGCGTGGTTCGTGGCGCTGATGCTCGGAGCCGCTCTGGCCGCCCCGGGGGCGGCGGACTCCGCCGGGATCGCAGCCGTTCTGGCCGCGGTCTTGATCGCCCTGTGGCCTCATTCCCACGGGCGAGGACGAGCGGTGCGCGGTCTCGTGCTGGCGGCGCTGCCCATGACCGCGGGTTTCGCTGCGGTTGCGGCCGGGGCCGCGGCGGCATTCGAGCGCGCCGTTCTGCTCGCTCCGAACGGGTCGGCCCCCTGGGCCCTCGTGGCCGGAACTCTGCCGGTCGTCGTCGGCATCGGGGTCGTGCTCGGCACAAGAGTCGCGACTCAACATGGGCCCGACACGCTCGAGCCGTTCGCGACCATCGCGACGTGGTGCGTCGGAGCGGTATCCGTCGCGGTCGGAGTCACGGTCTTCGCCGAGGTTCTCGGGTCTTCCCCTGGAGCGACAACCCTGCTCGTGGTTGCTGTGCTCGCCGGCGTGGCGAGCGCTCTGGTGGTGGCGCGCCGAGCGAGCCCGCCACGCGTTGCAATCGGCACGGACTTTGGGCTCGGCTTGGTCGGGCTCGGGCCGCGCGGTGACGTCGCGCTCTCCGGGATCGCCGCACTACTCGCGGCCCTCGTCGTCGCGGGGGCCGCGGTCCTCACGGTTCAAGGACTGCGCGTCGGATTCTTGTGATCCGGCCAGAACGTACCGAGTTGAACGCGCCCCGGACCTACACTTCTGGGGTGGCTAAGAAGGCAAGGCGTCGGCGACCCCGCTCGCGGTGGCAGCGGTTCTTGCTCCGCTATGGGTGGATTCTCCCGGCCGGCGCCCTTCTCGTTGGTGCCGGCGTCCTCGTCCTCACGTACGCGTTCGCGTCGATCCCACTCCCCCAGGACATCAATCCGAGCTCCTCGGCCGAGGTCTTCGACGTTAAGGGCCGGCTGATCGGAACGTTCTCGGGCGAGGTCAGGCGCTTTCTCATCGACACTCAGAAGCTGCTCAAGGAGAAGCCTTTCATCGGTCAAGCCGTCGTCGCGGCCGAGGACCGGGAGTTCTACGACCACAACGGAGTCTCGGTCCGCGGCATCGTCAGGGCCGCGTGGGCCAACATCACCGGAGGTGAGATCGCCCAAGGGGGCTCGACGATCACCCAGCAATACGTCAAGAACGCCGTGCTCCAGGATCCCTCGCGCACCGTCACCCGCAAGGTCAAGGAGGCGGTGCTCGCGATCAAGCTCGAGCGCCGCTACGACAAGGATCAGATCCTCGGCTTCTACCTCAACACCATTTATCTCGGACGCGGCGCTTATGGGATCGAGGCCGCGGCTCGGAGCTACTTCGACAAGCATGCCGACGAGCTCACGCTCGGCGAAGCCGCCTATCTCGCCGGCATCATCCCGTCCCCCGAGTCGTACCAGCCCGACGAGAACCCGCAGGGCGCGCGCCAGCGGCGCGATCTGGTGCTCGAACGCCTGGAGGCGCGCGGCGACATCACCGAGGCCGAGTTCGCCGAGGCATCCGAGGGCCGAGTGAAACTCGCCGAAGGAGTGACCCGAACGACCCGGAGGCAGCGCGCCGCGTACTTCATGGAATGGCTGCGCAAGGAATACCTCTTTCCCGAGTTCGGAAACGATCTCTACACCGGCGGGCTCAAGATCTACACGACGCTCGACCTCGACATGCAGGGGTTCGCAGAGGAGGCCGTGAGGTCGACCTTCGAGCAGGTTTTGCCCGACGGAGGAGGGCCGCAGGCGGCCCTCGTGTCGACCACCCCGACCGGAGCGGTGCGCGCGCTCGTTGGGGGCAAGCGCCACTTCGACAACATCCGCAAGGCTCGCCAGTTCAACTTCGCCACCACATTCCCCGGCAGGCAAGCGGGATCTGCGTTCAAGCCCTTCACTCTTATGACCGCGATCGAGGAGGACATCTCGCCGCAGTCGCGCTTCTCCGGATCGAGTCCCAGGACGATTACCGACGAGGAGTGCTACACAAATGGGCTTCCGTGGCAGGTCGATAACTTCGGCGGGT
>JBOGXF010000181.1:0-11645 GCA_050694275.1 Actinomycetota bacterium
GTCGCGATCAGCGCGCCGACGAGCGTTCCGGCCCCCATAACCGAAGACAGGATCCCGTAGGTCCCGGCGTCGCCGTCGAAGACCGACTCCGCCATGAGGGGCAAGAAGATGCGGAAGTTGAACGCGAGAGTTCCGACGACCGCCATCAACAGAAGCGACGAGCGCAGCACCGGTTTGGCCCAGACGTATCGCAGCCCGTCGAGGAGCTGCCCCTTCGTGCGGGTGACCGGTTCGCTTCGCATCAACGCGCTCGGGTCCATCGCTCGCAGCCCCGAGATCACCGCGACGTAGGAGAACCCGTTCAGCATGAATGCCCAGCCGATTCCCACGGTCGAGATCAGCGCGGCCGATACCGCGGGGCCGACGATGCGAGCGGTCGTGAAGACCGTGCTGTTGAGCCCCACCGCGTTGGCGAGCTCGGTCTTCCCGACCATCTCGGTAAGGAAGCTCTGCCGCGTGGGCACGTCGACGACGAGGACACATCCCATCAGAACGGCGAGCGCATAGACCATCCACAGCTCCACGACCCCGGCAACGGTGAGCGTTCCCAGAGCGATGGCGATCAGGCCGCCGGCGCCCTGCGTCGCCATCAGCAGCCGGCGCTTGTCAAAGCGGTCGGCGATGACCCCTCCCCATGCCCCCCCGATGAGCACGGGAAGGAACTGGAGCGCGCTTACGACCCCGAGCGCGACGCCGCTCCCGGTGAGCTGTAGCACCAGCCACATCTGGGCGGTGATCTGCGCCCAGGTGCCGATCATCGAGATGATCTGGGCAAAGAAATAGATGCGGTAGTTGCGGACACGGAGCGAACGGAACATGGTCTTGAGCGCTCGGTTCATTCCTCTTCCTCCAGCAACCTCTCGAGCGCGTCCACCGCCGCCGCGAGCGCGTCGACGTCGCGTGCGCCGAGCTTGCTCAGCCGTCTGGTGAGGTATGCGTCCTTGCGAGTGCGGGCGCGCTGGATGAACTGCTTGCCTTCCGGGGTGAGGCTGACGTGGGAGACGCGCCGGTCCTCCGAGTCGGCGTCGCGGCGTACGAGCCCCGCTTCTTCCAGACGGGCAATGATCTTGGTCAGGGTGGGAGGCTGGACGCGCTCGAGCTCGGCCAGCTCCTTGAGCGACACCGACCCGAGGTAATCGATGCTCGCCAGCGCCGACAGCATCGAAGGGGTCACGCCCGGTTCGGCCTGCTGCCGGAGCCGTCGAGCGAGGCGCATGACCGCCAGCCGCAGCCGGGTCACGAGCTCCTGGTCGGTTCGTCCGTGGGACGTCTTGTAAGCCATCACTTAGCCAAACTAATTAGCCAAGCGAAATATTCCTTTCCACCCCCAGAAATCGCGCTCTCTGGCGCGATTCCCGCGTGATAACGCAGCTATCGCGACGGAGAGCGCGGATCGCGCGCCTCGGCGAGCTCGGTGAAGAGTTCTTCGTACGCGGCGGCGACCGCCTGGGGCGAGGCCCAGCTCTCGACCCAACTCCGCCCGGACCGGCCCATCCGCCGGGCCCCCTCTGGTGCCTCGGCGAGCGCTCGCACGGCCTTGGTGAACGCCTCAGGATCTTCGGGGGGAACTGCGATCCCGGCCCCCGCGGCCTCGACGACCCGGGCGACCTCGCTGCCACCGTCGACGCTGGCGATGATCGGCCGGGCCGCGGCGAGGATCGAATAGGTCTTCGAGGGGACGCTCGACCGCGCGAGCCCCCGTCGCAGCGGAACGACGTGCACGTCGGCGGCCGACAGGACCTCCGGGAGCCGGGCGGGCGGTTGCATATCGGCGAAGCGAACGTTTGGTAGCGAGGCCGCCCTGACCTCGAGCTCGGCGCGCCTGGCTCCCTGCCCGTTGATGACGAAGACGATGTCCTTGTCGTGAGCGAGCGCGGTGGCGGCCTCGATCATGAGGTCGAGCGACTGGGACAGACCGACGTTGCCCGCATACATGACGACGAATTCGTCGTTCAGGCCCAGCTCGCGCCGGTAGGCATTCGAGCGCGGTGCGGGCCTGATCCACTGCGTGTCCACGAAATTCGGCACGACCCTGATCTTGGAAGGATCGGAGATGCGCCGCGCGATGTTCTCCTTCAGGTCCTCGGAGAGGACGGTGATGAGGTCGGCTCTCCTATAGCAGAAGCGTTCGAGCCGCGATGCTCCGGCGATGAGTAGGCGGTTGTTGAGCATCCCGAGTTCGACCGCCACGTCCGGATAGACGTCCTGGATGTTGAAGACGAACGCTCCTCGGCGGGCGCGCGCGATTTTCCATCCTGCCAGCCCGAGGGTGAGTGGCGGCGACAGCGCGAGGACGCCGTCGACCGGACCCCCCCGGGATCCGGCGAAGGCGGCCAGAATGCTGAAACCGGCGAACGCGGCCGCCCGCCGCGCGATGTTGCGCTTGTCGACGGTCGGAAACGGATGGACGCGCGCGATACGTCCCCACGGCATGTCCTCGTAGCGGATGAGGCGACCCTCGAAGCCGGGCTCGATCTTGTGCTCTCGATACCACGGGAGCGAGGTGACGACATCGATTCGATGGTTTCGATCGGCGAGCTCCTCGGTGATACGGGTGACGACGTCGCCCGTTGGCGCGACGTCGGGAGCAAAGTGCGGTGTGACGACGACGAGATTCACAGCGTCGTTTCCAGCGCGTGGCGGTACGCGTCTTCGAGGATGTCCGCCGACTTGCTCCACGTGAAGCCGCGCGCTCGTTCGAGGCCGGCCTTCGCCAGGCCGGCGCGCAGCTCGTCGTCTTCGAGAAGCTGAATCATCGTCTGCGCCCACTGCTCGGCGTTGTCGGGCGACGCCAGGCATCCGGCATCGCCTACGACCTCGGGCAGGGCGGTTGCATCGGAGGCGATGACCGGGCAGGACCAGCTCATCGCCTCGAGGATCGGCGCGCCGAATCCCTCGAAGTGCGAGGGAAAGACGAGGGCGGTCGCCTGCTCGTAAAGGGCATCCAGGTCGCGCGACGGGACGTAACCGAGCCGTTTGACGTGCTCCTGGATCCCGAGGCTCCGGATCTCTTCGTTGAGCCGTACCTCGATCGACTTGGCAGTGCCCCACTCGCTCGAGCCCTTCGCGCCGGTGAGCACCAGGCTCACGTCGGGGTGGACCTCGATCACGCGTGCGAACGCCTCGGCAAGCATGAGGTGGTTCTTGTGAGGGAAGGTCGACGCGGGATACAGAAAGAAGCGTTCGGTGATGCCGTACCGGTCTCGGATGTCTGTGCTTGGCGGCTCCGACCCATCGCGCGGCGAGATGCCGTGGGGGACTACCACCACGATCGTGGGATCGATGTTCAACCGCTCGATCACGGTGCGGCGCGTGAACTCACTCGGAACGAGGATCGCCCGCGCCGTCTCGGCGGAGCGGGGCATCATCGTTTTGAGGTATTCGAGCTTGGGGCGCGTGAAGTACTCGGGGTAGAAGAGGTACTGGAGGTCGTGGATCGTGAGGATCGGCCGCCCGTAGCGCATCAGCGGGACCACTCCACCCGCGTAGTGCACCACGTCGATCTTCATCCGCTTGCATTGCAGGACCATCCACGCGTGCTCGCCGGCGAGCACTCGCGCCGGCTTTGACTTCCCTCGCATCGGTGCGTAGACGGTCCGGAAAGTGCGAGCGAGCTCGGGATGAGCGCCGGCGAATTGGGGCAGGGCGAAGAGGGTGTATTCGAGCTCCGAGCTTCTCTCGGCAAGGCCGTGCAACAAACGCGCGGTGTAGGTCTCCGAGCCGCCGACGACTCCGGGGACCATCCACAGCAGATTGATGCCGACCTTCTTCATGCAACCTCCGCATAGGCGCGACCCACCAGCTCGGCCGTGCGCGTCCACGGATACTGTGCGACGCGTTCGGTGCCCGCGTCCACTACCCGCTCACGGAACCCGGCGTCGTCGAGCAAGCGACTTATGCCGTCCGCGATCGCCACAGAATCGTAAGGGTCGACGAGTACCCCCGCGTCGCGAGCGAGCTCCTCGGTCGAGGTGCCGCGCGACGTCACCACGGGAGTGCGTTGCGCCATTGCCTCGAGCACCGGGAGGCCGAAGCCCTCGAGAAGGCTCGGGAAGCAGAACACCTCGGCCCCCGAATAAAGGGGCGCGAGGTCATCGCGCGGAACGAAGCCCAAGGGTCTGATCGTTTCTCGTCGAGTCGGCAGCAGCTTGCCGAGTGTCTCGTTCCATCCCTCCGGGCCGACGAGGACGAGATCGATGTCCGCATCGAGGCGGTCGAAGGCCTCGATAAGGCGGCGAAGGTTCTTTCTCGGCTCGATCGTGCCGACCCACAGGACGTAGGGACGCGCGAGCCGGTACCGTCCCCGCACGCGTTCCACGTCCTCGCGCGAGGCCGGTCGCGCAGCGACTCCCATGGGCACGAGCCGCAACCTGGCGGGCTCGAACCCCGCTGCCGCGCATCCGTCGAGCGTCGCGCGCGAGGGGCAGAGCACGAGGTCGGCGTCCTGTTGAGCCCGCCGCAGCCCACCGTGAAAGAACCGCAGGCCTCGTGGCGTGAAGTGTTCGGGCTGATCGAGCCACAAGAGGTCGTGGATCGTCACGACGAGGGGGGCCGAGCGAGGTGGGACCGCGATCGACGTCGCGTGGATCACGTCGACGGGACCGGTGGCGATCCCGACTGGTGGAAGGCGCAACCGGTGCCACGCTTCGTACAGCGCGGTCCGGGGGAGTGGGAGGTGCTTCACCGGGATGGGCGGGACGAAGGGGAGCGGCGGGTCCCTGCGATGCCACGCCGCGACGCCGACGAGATCGGCCGTCTTCCGCTCGACGAGCGCCCGCGCGGTCTCGATCGCGGTCACCGCGGTGCCCCCCGGCACGCGATGCCAGCACTGCTCGATGGTGTACGCGACTCGTGGGGTCTCGGCCACGGCCCGGATTGTCCCACGCGCCGCTGACTTCACCCATACGATTGATCCATGACCAACTTCTGGTCGAACCAGCGTGTGCTCGTGACCGGGGGCTCGGGGTTTCTCGGATCGGTCGTGCGCCGCAAGCTGGATGAGCGCGGCGCCGGCGACATCTTTGTCGCGCGGCGGCGCGATTACGACCTCACCCGGCCCGACGACGTCGAGAAGATGCTCGCCGACGCGGCCCCGGATATGGTGCTCCACCTGGCGGCGCGCGTCGGCGGCATCGGGGCAAACATGGAGCACCCGGCCGAGCTCTATCTCGCCAATCTCTTGATGGGCACCTATCTGATCGAGGAGTCACGCCGGCGAGAGGTTCCGAAGACCGTGTTGCTCGGGACCATCTGCTCGTATCCGAAGTTCACCGAGGTCCCCTTCAAGGAGACGTCGCTGTGGGACGGCTACCCCGAAGAGACCAACGCGCCCTACGGCGTCGCCAAGAAGGCTCTGCTCGTCCATGCTCAGGCCAACCGGGCCCAGTACGGGCAGAACGTCATTTATCTGTTGCCGACCAACCTCTATGGGCCGGGCGACAAGTTCAATCCGTCCGTGTCCCACGTCATCCCGGCTCTCATCAAGAAGTGCGTCGAGGCGCGCGAGCGCAACGAGCCCTACGTCGAGGTCTGGGGCAGCGGCACAGCGACCCGCGAGTTTCTGTACGTCGACGACGCCGCCGAGGGCATCGTGCTCGCGGCCGAGCGCTACGACGATTCGGAGCCCGTCAACCTCGGCTCCGGCGAGGAGATCGCGATCAAGGACCTGGCCGAGATGATCGCTCGCCTCACCGGATTCGAGGGCGAGCTCAGGTGGGACTCCACCAAACCCGATGGGCAGCCGCGCCGGCGCATCGATGCGTCTCGGGCGCAGAGGGCGTTCGGCTTCGCCGCGCCGACGCCGCTCGAGGACGGGCTGCGGGCGACGATCGACTGGTACGTCCGGCACCGGGTCGAGGCCGAGGCCGCCACCCTTTGAGGGTCGCGCTCGACGCCGGCCCGCTGCTCGATCCCCCCACCGGAGTGGGCCGCTACGTGCGCGAGCTCGCCGGAGCGCTGGACGCCCTGGGCATCGAGGTCGAGCGTTATGCGGTGGCGTTCGGGGGGGCGCGCCCACCCGGAGTCCGTCGCTGGCGCGCGCCGGCGCGCCTTACGCAGTGGTCGTGGCGCCGCCTAGGCGTGCCCACCATCGAACGGCTCGTCGGGAGGGTCGACGTCGTGCATGCGACGAACTTCGTCCTTCCCGCGCTCGCACAGACGCCGGGCGTGTTGACCGTGCACGACCTCTCATATCTTCAGGACGACGCGTTCCCTACAAGCGAGCGGCTGCGCGACCTCGTGCCGTGGTCGCTCGACCGGGCCGCTCGCGTGCTCGTGCCGTCGCACGCGATCGCCGCGGAGCTCATCGATCGGTATCCGACCGCCGAGGATCGGGTTGACGTCATCCACGAAGGTGTCTCGCCGATCTTCTTCGGCGCGACGCCGCTGTCGCAAACCGTTCTCGGGAAGATGGGCATCCCCGGCCCGTTCGTGGTCGCGGCCGGAACGATCGCGCCGCGAAAGAACCTGCCCCGCCTGCTCGACGCGTGGCGCCAAGCGCGCGGCCCCCTTCGGGACTGGCGCCTGGTCCTCGCCGGCCCCAAAGGATGGGGCCCGGAGCTTGATCAGACGGAAGGCGTCATGCCGATCGGATGGGTGGGCGACGAGACTCTGCCGGGGTTGCTTGCGGCGGCGGACGTCTTCTGTTACCCGTCGTTGTACGAGGGGTTCGGCCTGCCGCCGCTCGAGGCGATGGCTGCGGGAACGGCCACGCTCGCGGGACGGTACTCGGCTGCAGAGGAGGTGCTGGCGGACGCGGCGATGCTCGTGGATCCGACCGACGGCGACGCGATCGCCGAGGCCCTGGTGACGCTGGCGACCGACGAGGACCTGCGTGCCCGCCTGGGGAGGGCGGGGCGGGCGCATGCGGCTCGGTACACGTGGGAAAACACGGGGGCCGCTACCCTCAAGTCGTATCGATCGGTGACGACAGATAGGTAGAGACTACGTATGGCCCGATATGTCCGAGTGCAAAGGTTCCGACGCCGCGCCAGCCGCGTCGGTGGGCTTTGTGCTCGTAGGTCTGGGAGAACATAGGAACATGCGCAAAACCGCTCTTTTTCTGATCGTGGGGTTGTTCGCCTCCGCGCTGTTCGTCGCGCCCGCCCTCGCTGCCACGAGCGTCACGATCACCGGCGGGGGATGGGGGCATGGTCTCGGTATGTCGCAATACGGTGCCTACGGCCGCGCCCTGAATGGAAAGAGCGCGACCCAGATCCTGAAGAGGTACTACACGGACGTGTCGGTCACCGAGCGGAAGATGCCGCGCAAGATCAGAGTCGGGCTCTTGCAGTCGCGTTCCTCGATCGGAGTCTCGCCGCATCAGTTCCGTGACGGCGGCGGCAGGATCGTGTGGAAGGAGCAGGGGAAAAGCGGCCGAATCGCCGGCGGCGGATTAAACGCGACGTGGAAGGTCGAGCCTTCATCCACGGGCGGGATGCGCCTGTTCAAGAACGGCTCCCGCGTGCGACGGGACGGGCGCAGCGTTTTCGGAAGCCCCTCGCGCGCGCTCGTCGCCGTCTACCAGAAGCACGGCACGTCGCTGGGGATCGAGGGCAAGGCCCACAAGTATCCGTACGGGAAGCTCGACGTCGGAACACACTCGAGCAACGACTGCGCTCCCGGCTACTGTCTGCGAGCGGTTCTGAAGCTGGGCATGCAGAAGTATCTCTACGGTCTCGGCGAGGTGCCGTCGTCGTGGCCACGCGCGGTGCTTGAAGCGCAGGCGATCGCCGGCCGGACCTACGCGTTCGACAAGGTCAAGCGCTCGGGCCAGCACCGCCAGCCGTGCGACTGCGCGGTCTTCGACTCGGTGCTCGACCAGGCCTACATCGGCGATTCCAAGCGCACCGGCTCGGGGCAGTACTGGAGCGACTGGAAGGGCGCGGTGAATGCCACCAAGAGCACCGTGATCCTGCACAACGGCGCGCCGATCACCGCGCTGTACTCGTCGTCATCGGGGGGGCACACCGAGAACAACGAGAACGTCTGGGGCGACGGCACTCAGGCGACCGCGATCGCGTACCTCCGAGGTGTGCGCGACAGAGCCGACCGCGCCCAGGGCAACAACCCCAACTACAAGTGGAAAGAGACGATGAGTTATTCGGCGTTCGAGTCCAAGCTCCAAGCCGCGTATGACATCGGCTCGCTCCAGGAGTTCAAGCTCCTCAAGCCCTTTGGCGTGTCGGACAGAGTGATCGTAGCCAGAGATGATGGCACGGGCGGTGGTCGAATCAGAGGGTCAAAGCGAACAGTCCACGTCGACGGCTGGTCCTTGCGGAGTGCGCTTTCACTCCGAGACTCGCTGTTCCGCGTCGAGATCATCCATGAGGTCGGCGGCCTGTTCACCACGAAGTACGAGCGCCTCGACGGCGCCCCTGGGAAGCCGACCGGCGATCCGTACGACGTGCCGAGGGGGTGGAAGAACCCGCGCGGCAAAGCCCAGGACTTCTCCAAGGGACGCATGACTCGGGTGTTCGCGCTCGACAAGACCGTGTGGCAATACGGCAAGGTGTTGCGAAAGTACGACCGGCTGGGGCGCGAGAAATCTGTTCTCGGGATGCCGGCATCCGACATATGGGGGCCGGGGACCTATCGCGGCGCGGACTACGCCCGCGGCATGATCGTGTGGTCCGAGAGGTTCGGCGCGCACCCGATCCGGAAGAAGTGGCGCGCCGCGTATCGCCGGGTTGGAGGGGTCAGGGGCCCACTCGGCGTCCCGCGCGCAAAGGCCAAGGCCCACGACTCGCTTCCCGACGGGCGTCGGCAGCGGTTCGATATGGGCACTCTCTACAAGGGCCCGGCCGTGAAGAAAGTGTTCGCCCTCTGGGGTGAGATCGACGCCCGCTACCGCAGACTGGGCGCGGCGACATCGTCGTGCGGTTATCCGACCGCGGACATGGCGACGGACGGCACGAGCGCGAGCGCAACATTCGAGGGCGGCGTCATCTCCTGGACGCCCGACGACGGCGTAATCGTCGACTGCGCTTAGTACGACCTTTACACTCGGCCCGTGGCCATGGAAGTCCCTCCTCCGGAGGTCGTCGAGGCCGTCGCCGAGACCGCCCGCGTCTCCCGCGCGAGCAGCTTCATCTCGCTGGCGCTCCTGCTCGTCAGCGTGGGCCTCGCCACGGCGGGTCACCTCACGCTCAAGGCCGCGATGAACGACGTCGGTCGGATCGGCACCGCGGAGGTCAGATCCGCGAGCGACACGATCTCGCGCGCCGCCAAGGAACCAAAGCTGTGGGCGGGGCTGTTCCTGTTCGGGCTCAGCGCGGTCTTCTGGCTCGTCGTCCTGTCGCGGGTGTCGCTCTCGATCGCATATCCGTTTGCCGGACTGTCCTACGTAGTGATCGTGGCGCTAGATCGGTTCGTCCTGGAGCAGCCGGTGCCCTCCCTGCGGTGGGTCGGCGTCGCCGCCATCGCGATCGGCATCGCACTCGTCGGGTTTTCGACCCGGAGCGCGTGAGGCTCTCGGCCACTGATGAAGGCGCTGATCCTCGCGGGTGGGCTCGGCACGCGCCTGAGACCTTTGACCTACACGCGTCCCAAGCACATCCTGCCGATCGCCAACCGCCCGCACATCGAGCACGTCTTCGATCTCCTCAAGAGGCACGACGTCGCCGAAGTTGTATTGCTCACGTCGTATCTCCCCGACGCGTTCGGGACGACGCTGGAGCGGGCCGAACAGCGGGGGATCGGCGTCGAAGTCGCCCTCGAGCCGGAGCCCCTGGGCACAGCGGGGGCGCTGAAGAACGCCGAGGGGTCCATCGGTGATGGGACGTTTCTGGCGTTCAACGGGGACGTGCTGACCGATGTCGACCTCGGGCAAGTTGTCGAGTTCCATCGCGCGCGCGGAGCAGTGGCGACGATCGTTTTGACGCCGGTCGACGATCCATCTGCTTATGGGGTCGTTCCCACCGCGGCGGATGGCCGGGTCCTCGGTTTCATCGAGAAACCCGCGCGCGAGGATGCGCCCACCAATCTCATCAACGCAGGCGTTTACGTGTTCGAGCCGGCGGTGCTCGATCACATCCCCGTCGGGCGCGTGTCCTCGGCGGAGCGAGAGCTCTTCCCGGCCCTCGTCGCGGACGGTGCGCCGGTTTATGCCCTCGGCACCGATGCGTACTGGATGGACATCGGAACGCCGCAGAAATACCTCCAGGCGAATCTCGATGCCCTCGCCGGGCGGTTTGTCACGGATGCAGTCGGTACCCTCGGAGGCAACCGGATCGTGGTCGGCGAGGATGCCGAGATCGCGTCCGACGCACGGGTATTCTCGGCGTGCGTGGGCGCGGGCGCGCGCATCGAGGCCGGATGCGAGGTCGCCGAGAGCGTGTTGCTCCCGATGGCGACGGTGGGTGCCGGCGCCGTGGTGCGGGCGTCGATCCTCGGCGAAGGGGCGCGCGTGGGGCCCGGCGTGCATGTGCTCGACGACACGATCGCCGACGGTGGGTCGGCCGAATAGGAGGACCGGATGCGGGTGCTGGTGACGGGGGCGGCGGGCTTCATCGGCTCGCACCTGGTGGACCGCCTGTTGGCGGAGGGCGTGGAGGTGGTCGGTGTGGACAACCTCTCCTCGGGACGGCTGTCGAATCTGTCCGGCGCGCGCAGCGCGCGCGTGGGCAAGTTCACGTTCCAGCGAGTGGACATCACATCGACCGCAGTGGGTGAGTTGATCAAGCGCAGCCGACCGGAGGTCGTCTTCCACCTTGCGGCGCAGGTCGACGTGCGCAAGTCGGTGAAGGACCCGATCCACGATGCGATGATCAACATCATCGGCACCCTCAATCTCATGCAGGCCGCGGCCGAAACCGGTGCTCGCAAGGTCGTGTTCACCTCGTCGGGAGGGTGCATCTACGGCGAGCCCGATGAGTCGCGTCTTCCGGTGACCGAGGATCAGGTTTTCCTCGAGGAGTCTCTGCCCGAGTCCCCGTATGGGGTGTCGAAGAAGGTTGCGCTCGACTACCTCCGCTATTACAAGGTCGTGAAAGACCTCGACTACACCGCCCTCGCGCTGTCCAACGTCTACGGCCCCCGCCAGGAACCGGCGAGCGAGGTCGGTCTTGAGGGCCAGGTCGTGGCGATCTTCTGCCGCAAGATGCTCGGGGGCCGGCCGTGCACGATCTACGGCGACGGCACGCAGACGCGCGACTTCGTCTACGTCGACGACGTCGTCTCGGCGTTCCTTGCGGCGCGCGATAGGGGATCGGGTGAGCTCATAAACGTCGGCAGCGGGAAAGAGCTCTCGGTCAACGAGCTTTACGGGAGGCTCAAGGAACTAACGAGCTCTCGCTACGACCCGATCTACGCCGCCGCGCGCCCGGGCGAGCTGCACCGGATAGTGATCGACCCCTCCAGGGCCGCGGCGTCTCTCGGCTGGGCGCCCACAACCGACCTCGAGGACGGGCTCAAGCAGACCGTCGCGTGGTTCCGCTCCGAGAGCTGAGCCGGACGAGGGAATTTTTGGCGCCCTATTTGTCCCTCGGCTAGCAATTTGTAGGTGTTTCGCGCCCAAAACGTCACTTTCCGCAGGTCAGCGAAGACAAATCATGCGTCTATGACGTTGTAGAGCGGAAGATGGAGGCGGGCAGCCCGAGTAGCTCGAGGACCTTGGACTGGATCGGGGTCAGCTGAGGCTCGAACAT
>JBOGXF010000182.1:0-7957 GCA_050694275.1 Actinomycetota bacterium
GGAAGACGTCGGTGTTCTTGAAGTCCACCCAGTGATTGGTCATGGCCCCCCGGCCAAACGAGGCGGCCAAACTGGCCACCGTGGGGCCGTGTCAGACCCGGGCCTGTTGTTCTAACCCCACCGTCCCTAGCGCTCTGAACACCTTGGTGACGAGATAGCCCTCTTCGTTGGAGATAGTCGCCCCGCCGCCCCACGCGAAGCCCTCGTTGCGGTTGACGGTGTTGCCGTCGGCGTCCGTCTCGACGAAACGCTCGTCGCGCGCGTCCTTCATAAGGCGCGCAAGCCGGTCGAACGCGTCCTCCCAGGAGATCTCCTCCCAGTCGGTCGCGCCGGGTCGGCGAATGAGGGGCATCTTGGTGCGCGCCTCGCTGACCGCGAGTTGCATCGTCGACGCACCCTTGGGACACAGCGACCCACCGTTGATCGGACTGTCCGGGTCGCCTTCGATGTGAACGAGGTAGGGCTTTGCGTTGAAAGATGTGGTCTCGCCGTGACCTGCGACGTAGGCGATCATCGAACAGCCCACCGCGCAGTAGGGGCACACCGATCGCACTTCTTTGGCACGATCGATCTTCAGACCGCGCACCTGGGCGTAGGCGGGCTGGAGATCGAACCCGAAGGTGGCCCACGCCGCCCCCGCGCCTCCCGCCGCGGAGTACTTCAAAAAGTTTCTGCGAGTAACTTCCACGAGCCCACCCCCTCGCTCGAAAGCCTCCCTCGAAAAATACACCTTTGCCGGCGTGTGCGCTTGTGAGATGTGTGAAACTAACCACCGGTTCGGGCTCGGATATCAGCAATACGAGCGCGGGGGAAGACATAGTGCAAACGGGCGCCATCACGGAAGCCGACGTCCACGACGCGCTCGCGAGCGTCGAGGACCCCGAGCTCCACCGGCCGATCACCGAGCTGAACATGGTGCGGGGGATCGTCGTGCGCCCGGACCAAGTCCACGTCTCGATCGCGCTGACGGTGCCGGGCTGCCCGCTGAAGGCCAAGATCAACGCCGACGTGACCTCGGCCATCAAGACGCTCGGTACCGAACAAGTGTTCGTCGACTTCACCACCATGAACGACGAAGAACGGGCCTCGCTCCGCGAGCACCTGCACGGCGGCACGGTGACGTCGATGGGTGATGTCTTCGCCAAGTCTCGCGTCATCGCGGTCTCATCGGGCAAGGGCGGGGTCGGCAAGTCATCGGTGAGCACGAACCTCGCGATCGCCCTTGCCCGGCGAGGCAAGCGCACGGTGATAATCGACGCCGACGTCTACGGCTTCTCCATCCCCCGAATGCTCGGGATCGACCGCAAGCCGGTGATCATCGACCGGATGATCGTCCCTCCCGAGGAGCACGGGGTGGCGGTCATCTCCATCGGCTTCTTCGCGGCTGAGAACAGCCCCGTGATCTGGCGGGGCCCGATGCTCCACAAAGCCCTGACCCAGTTCGTCACCGACGTCTACTGGGACAACCCCGACGTGGTGATCGTCGACATGCCCCCCGGCACCGGTGACGTCTCCCTGACCATGGCCCAGTTCCTCCCCGCGACCGAGGTCGTCGTCGTGACCACGCCCCAACCGGTGGCCCAGCGAGTCGCGCAGAGGGCCGCCTACATGGCGCGCAAGGTCAACCTCACCGTCTCGGGCGTGATCGAGAACATGAGCTGGTTCACCGGACGGGATGGCTATCGGTACGACATCTTCGGCTCGGGCGGCGGCGAGCTCCTCGCGAAGGAGCTCGACGTGCCGCTGCTCGGTCAGATCCCCCTCGTACCCGCGTTGCGAGAGGGCGGCGATATAGGGGTACCGATCGTGGTGGCCGACCCCGAGTCCGAAGCGGCACAAGCGATCGAGGGCGTGGTCGGAAATCTCCTAAAGATCGGTCCGAGCCGGATCCAGCTTCCGGTCCTAAACGTGCGCGGGAGCGGCTGACGCTTCTATCCGGAGCACTGCGCGCATCGACACCATTCGCGCAGCGTCTCCCATGGATAGATGCCCGTCTCGTGGCGGTCGTTCCATTTGAGCGTCAGCCCCCACCCCCCGGCGAGCTCGGCGTCGATGACGCGCAGCACCTCGGGCACACCGGCCCGAGGCCAGATCGTCGCGCCCTGAGCGCGTAGCTCGCGGCACTGCGCGCACGTGCAGCGAAGGCGGAGGTCGACCAGCTCGAAGCGCGTGACGTGCTCGTCGCCCCAGGTGACGACGACACCGTCGTCGTCAACGTCGACCTGAATCGGTTGAACGGATGGGTCGGCGACCACGAGGTCGGATCAGCCGCCCGGGCGGGATTCGGCTGAATACGTCTGTTCTTCCATCAATTCGATCTTCGCGCAGTCGGTTTTCGGTGCCCACAGCAAGACGAGGGCCGGACATGAGCGACAAATATCGTCGCTATGTACCACGCAACCGGACGGCTAGGGGCTAGGGGCCTTCCTCGGGTGGGTTCGACGATCCGTCGTAGGAGACGTCCTCGTCGACGTCCCTGGTGACCAGGTTGCCGATCCACCAGCGAACCCTCTCGAACCGCGACGCCTCGATCCCGACGTCACGGTTGGCCACGACGTTGTCCAAGAGATAGACGCGTGCGGCGCGGATATCCCGCAGGCGGATGCCCGCGTCGTAATCCCATTGATCGAGCCCGCTGGTCGGCGACTCGTCGTCGACACCCACGACCCTGTTGCCGGCGATCCTCAGTTTCAGATCCCGGGCACGCTCGACATCGATACCGGCGGCCTCATAAGCGAACGGCTCGTCGCTGTCCTGAACTGTGATCTTGTTGCCACGAATCTCGACGAGCCCTGTGGCGGTTCCCACGTGGCGGCGGTCGTCGGCGTTGAAGACGTCGATCACCAGGCCTGCCCCAACGAGCTTGTTGTCGTTGAGATAGACCCGCGTGTGGTGGACGTGCGGCTTGTTGAGCTCTTCGTTCTGCTCCGACGCGGCGGTGCGGTCGTTGGCCGAGTGCACCACGTCGGTGTACATGAGCGCGTAGTACTCCTCCGAATAGATCGTGTTGTCGGTGATGAAGACCTGGTGATACCGCTGAGTGTGATCGACCATGCCGTGCGACCCATGCTTGCCGGAGCCGCCGTGATGGTGGCTCGGCTCCCCGTATCCGCTGCCGTGGTGGTGTCCGTGCAGCTGGGCGCGCAGCGGTCCGTAGATGGTGTTGTGGTGGAAGTGCGCCCCGTTGAACCCATCGAAGTTGACGGCCGGACCGTTCGTGAAGAAAGGCAGGTCGCCGAGGTTGAACAGCCCGTTCCGATTCCGCGGGTCGACCGTGTTGTGTTTGAACTCGCCGTCGAAGTGCCTGATCTGCCCGACGAACCCAAATTCGTTGCGGGCGATTACCCCGCTGGTGGGTCCACCGGTCCGCTTGACGTTCTGATTGACGCGCAGATCGCCAACCTTGTTGCCGACCACCGTGACCCCCGGGCCGTTCCAGTTCAGGGTGAGGCGTGAGCGCACGATGTTGTCGCGAATGACGACGTGCCTGCTCGTGTCACTGATGTTGATGGAACCTACGTCCCAGTCAGAGATGACGTAGGGGTCGCTCTTAGTGCCCGAGCCCGATCGCACTCCGTGATCGGCGTCGAACTCGGAGTCGTCGGCGATTCTGATCGAGGACCGTTGCTCTCGCTCGTCGTCTCGCGCCAGCGCCGGTCCCGAAGTGCTCGCGACCGCGACGCTCGCGACCACCATCGCCCAGAGAAGCCACCAGCCCAACCTCGCTCTTTGGTGCACCTCACACCTCCCGGTAGATCCGCGCCGAACTCAACGGCGCCTCACAAGGCACCCTTCGAATGCAATACGGTCGGGCCCTCCCGAAAGTAACGCAAACCCCCTCAATCTGGACGCGCGTCTAGGACAGCGTGGGTCGGATCTTGGCCCGTACCCGGAACTCGACCTCGTTGGTCGGGGTACTAACTCGGCACGAGATCGTCACCTCAGTGGGAAGGCTGCTCGGGTCGGCGGTGCACGAAGGAGGGTCCGTCGTGTCGCCGTCGTCGCCGGAGTCCCCGATGGTGACTGTGGCTTCGGCGCTCGCCGGTCCGTCGTCATCATCGACCGTGACCCCATAGTCCCGCGCCCTGCGTGGGGGATCCCTGAGGGCGGAAGTCAGACCCTCGTCCGACTGGGTTGACTGAGTATCGACGGTAACTTCCCCCCGTTGCGCGACAGGTGCGATCTCCAACCCGGCGGGACTGCTCCAGACGGACGCGGAGCCGGCCGCGACGTCGACGGACTGGACGGGATCCGATGCGACCACTTCCGGCCCGGGTGGCGAGATACCCAGCAAGGCGATCGCCGAGAACGCGACGCAGGCGCTCGCGAACCCTTCGCTCACCGGGGCGTGACGCGATGAGTTGAAGGAAACGCGGTCGAGGAGCCGGCGCCCCTCGGTCATGATCGCGCCGGCGAACGCGGCCGCTCGGTCCAGAAGCTCGCTGAGGCGGCGCCGCGCTCGCATCCTCAGCATCCGCACCGCGTCGGGGCTCACATCGGGTAGCGACGCGGCCCCCACCTCCGCGAGGAGCACGGCCCGCTGGCCCGGGCTGAGATGCCTCAGCGCTCCCTGCACCTGTTGGAACTCGAGCCGGGCGAGGCTCTCTCTTTCGACGTCGTCTTGTGCGGCCCGATCGGGGACCACGTTCGTGGGCGCGCCGCGGTGCCACCTTCGAGCTTCGTCCCGCAGCAGGTTGAGGGCGATCGTCACGGCGAGAGCACGGACCGAGCGGTGCGGATCGATCGATTCCCACATTCGGAAGAGGCGCAGACCGGTCTCCTGAACGATGTCCTCGCGGAGCCAGGGCGCCACATTTCGGGGTGCGAGCACGCGATCGACTCGGCGCGCCAATGCCGGCCACTCCCGCTCGAACGAGTGCGTCGGGCGACCCATCCCTCTCCCCATCCCGGCCGACGTCCATCGCCGGCCGGAGCCCACTACTCCTGCTACCTATACTGCGCAATGCCCCTTTTGTAACGCTTGTCTAGCTTATGCCTAAAGTGGTTTGTCGGCTGGGGCCCCGTGGTGCGATGCCCGGTCATACCCATCAATCCGATAGATGACCCCCACGACGGGGTAAGTAAGCCGCGAGTTCCTAACGCGGGAGGTGATCCACATGCCGCGCGGCGAATGGACGAAGAAGCAGGAGCGTAAGTACGAGCACATCAAGGAAAGCCAGAAGGATCAGGGCACGTCCGCTCGCAGGGCTGAGGAGATCGCGGCGAGGACGATCCAGAAGGAACGTGCCCGCAAGGGTCAGAGCAAGACCGCGAGCAAGGCGTCCGTACGGGACATGCCCTCCTCCAAGAGGGGAGGTCAGCGTTCGGGCATCCGGGGGCCCAAGGGGAGAACCAAGCAGCAGCTGTACGAAGAAGCGAAACGCAGGGGGATCGAGGGCCGGTCCAACATGAGCAAGGATCAGCTGCAGCGCGCCCTCGCCGGCAAGAAGAGTTGATGCGCGGGTCTAACCGTCATCGGTGGCGTCGAGTCTCTTGCGAAAGGACCCGGACCCAGCGACGCGGGCGCCGAGAGAGCGCACCTTGTCGGCGAGTTTCTTGTCCGACGTAACGACCCAGAGTTCTGATGGTGCGGCATCGGCCGCCACCGTCTCCACGATCTCGTGATCGGCCGCATTGCGACCTTTCCACGAGGCGATCACGACCTCGGTTCGCTCCAGCGCCGGCAGACCGCCGGGGTCCTTGTCGAACACGACCGTCACCTCGTCGCCGGTCGAGCGCGCGTATCCGTCGAGACGCTCGGCCATCTCTCGCATCGCCCTGTCCGGGTCGTTCCACCAGCGATCCGGGCGCGCCCCGATCAGATTCATCCCGTCAATCAGCCATCTGCTGGGCATTCGACGGGCTCGCTCTCGCTCAGAAACCCGCGCGGTCCAGGACTGCACGCCGCACGTGCTCTTCGATTGCCCCGGCCCACAGCTCGTAACCGGCAGCGGACGGATGGAACATGTCCTCGCTGTACAGACGACGGGGGTCGCGCGCAAAGGCGTCTCCGATCACGGTCTCCGTGTCGATCACGGTCACGCCGCGAGCGCGGGCGACCGCGGTGATCGTGCGGTTGACCGCCCGACACCGCGCCGCGATGAGGTCGCGCAAGGGTCGTGGGACGGCCGGCGAATCGAAGCGCGGCCCCAGCACGACGAGCACCGTCGCCTCGGAGCGACGGAGCTCGTCGAGGGCCGCGCCCACCCCGGCGCGCAGCTTGCCCAGATGCGTGAGGTGGATCGCATCGTTACCGCCCACGCCGATCAGCACGAGATCGGGATCCATGGCCGTCGCCTCGGCGGCGAGGTCAGCGACGTGCTGCCACCTCAGGCCGGGACGACCCAGTACCGCGAGCCGCACCGGCCGGTGACTCCCTATGCGCGCGGCGAGGATCGCGGGGTAGGACCTCCGCCTGCTGCCGGCGCCGACTCCCACCGCGGTGCTGTCTCCGATGACGACCATATGCACAATGTGGGCAGAACGGTCGGTCGGTTCCTCGAACTCGTCGTCCGGAGCAAACCGCAGGTAGTCGCGCCGTCGCGCGATCTGCACCTGCCCGGCGACGAGCGCGCCGGCTCCCATGAGACTGGCGCCGATGACGACGGCTGGGCGCCTGAGCTTCGGGACGCGATTCACCATGGCTGTGCTAAGAGATCTCAGCCGATCTCGGCCGCACCCGGAAGCGCGTCACTCGATTCGACGGTAAAGACGAGGGCGGCGCGCTTGCGAAAGCCCGGTACGCCCCGATGTCCGTCGTGGCGTTTCATCTCGGCATCCAGACAACTCGAACACAGCTCGAGTCGATAGCGAACCTTCCCGGCCTGGTAGATGACCTCCTTGACCGAGGCGTCGGGCACGGCCTTCCTGCAAACGTCACACAGGACCAGCGTGGAGTGACCTTTCATCTATCCCCTTCCTTATTGGCCGGTGACCCGATCTTATGCCGCTCCTTGGCTGGGTCGGTCGGCTACATACGCTCAAGGCGCAAGATGTCGAAGCCGCGGCTGTAGTCGATCGCGTAGACGATCTCGTCGGTCACCCAGTACGTCGACGAAGTGACCCCCGCCCAGGGCAGGAACCAACCGATCTCTTTGATCTTGCCGCTTGATGCGATTTGAAGAAAACGCGTCCCGAGATCGTAGTAGGCGAGCACCACGAGCCCGCCGTCGTGGAAGGTCGGGTGCGCCTCGAACCAGTGCGTGCTGCACGTCGTCACCGGGTAGCGGCCGTCGGTCGGCGCTCCGTTCCCGGGGTTGTACTCGTCGGCAAGCTTGAGGATGCCTCGCCTTTCCCAGCGCGACGCGTCGAACGTCCAGAAGTTGCGCGTCTCCTCGTCGCACTGGGCTTGGGAAAGGTTCGATCCGCCCTGGGCCATCAGGATGCGGTCCCTCCCGCCGCGCGGCCAGCGCGTGTTGTGGACGTTCGCGCCGGCGGCGAAGGCCTCGCTGCGCAACTCCGGAGGCGGGGCGGCCACGACGAGACGGGGCCTCAGAGGCTTACGCACGTCGACCAGCATGATGGGGCCGTCGAACGCGGACACGACGATGTAGCCGGTGCGGAACTCGTCGACGTCATGAACACGGTTGTTGATGCCGAGCTTGCGATGCCAGTTCCCGACGAGCTCCGCCTTCGCCTGCACCCGCAGATCCACGATCGATCCGTCGGACCCGTACGAGTAGCGGCACCCCAGGATGCACGTCGCGGTGTGGTCCCCTGCCCCCTCCACCGTCGCGATCTCGACCGGATTGGACTTGTCCTCGATGTCCCACACGTGGAGCGCGTCGCCGGGGGCCTCCTCAGAGAACAACATCATGTTGCGGCCGACCGCGACATCTTCGTTTTCGAACTTGAATCCGAAAGGCACGGTCGTGATGAGCTCGGGAGATTCCGGATCGGAGATGTCATAGATGGAGAAGCTGCGCCAGCTCGTCACGACGAGGTGCTTGCCGAACAC
>JBOGXF010000183.1:0-9989 GCA_050694275.1 Actinomycetota bacterium
GGTCGCGGTCGCCGCGCTGCTCTATCACTACGGGCTCATCGGATAGCCTCCGGTCAATGTCTCCGAAGGTCGCCTTCACCACCCTCGGCTGCCGTCTCAATCAGGCCGAGTCGGACTCGATGGCCGAAGATCTCGCGTCCCACGGGCTTCGGTCCGCGGCCCCCGGCGACGCTCCGGATGTCATCGTGGTCAACACGTGCACCGTGACGCGGGAAGCGACCAAGGCGTCGCGCATGGCGATCCGCAGGGCGATCAAGTCCCACCCCGAGGCCAAGGTGGTGGTGATCGGCTGCTACGCGGTGTCCAACCCACAGGAGATCGAGGCGATCGATGGCGTAGACGTGATCCTCGGCAACGAGGCTAAGGACTCCCTCGCCGACGTGCTCGGCAGCCAGCGTCCGACCGCGCCTCTGCTCCAGATCGGAGGCCTCGGTCGTGAGCCGGCGCCGGTGCAGCCGCGCGTACGCGCCAACCTCAAGCTGCAGACGGGCTGTGACGAGTGGTGCTCGTTCTGCATCATTCCCACGACTCGGGGTCCGCTCAAGTCCTACGACCCCGACGACCTTGTCAGAGAGGCCGAGGCACGTGTGAGGGCCGGGGCGCGGGAGCTCGTGCTCACCGGGGTGCATCTCGGCAAGTATGGCTACGACCGCGGCGAGGACGAACGCGACCTCGTCGCGCTGATGAAGCTATTCCTCCGCATCGAAGGAGTGTGGCGGGTGAGGCTCTCGTCGATCCTGTCGCGCCACCTCACGAGCGAGCTGATCGAGCTTCTCGCCATCGAACCGCGTATGTGTCGCTACCTGCACGTGCCGCTTCAGGCGGGGGACGATGAAATCCTCCGAGCCATGAATCGTCCGTACGACGTCGCCGAGTACACGACCGCGATCGCCCGAGTAACCGACGCTATTCCCGACATCGCGCTTGCCACCGACATCATCGTCGGGTTCCCCGGCGAGAGCGAGGACGCGTTTAACGAGACGGTGAACGTGGTCGAAAAGATCGGCTTCTCGAAGCTCCACGTCTTTCGCTTCTCGCCTCGCCCCGACACCGCAGCCGACCGAATGACCGATGACGTTCCCGGCAACATCAAGCGAGAGCGATCCAAGCGATTGATCGCGGCCGGCAACGCCATCCGCTCCCGGTTCTTGCGCGCTCACATCGGCAAGCGGCTCGAGGTCCTGGTCGAGGACGAGCGCGAGATCGACGGCACGACCGTGTGCTCGGGTCAGACCGATGACTACGTCAGGGTGTGGTTCGAGGGCGAGGGCCTGCTTGGCGCCATGGTGTCGGTGATGGGGGAGCGCACGAGATCCAACGGCATCGGCGGAAAGTTCTTGGAAGTCCTGAGGAGGTAGAGATGCCCGATTGCCTGTTCTGCAAGATCGCATCCAAAGAAGTCGACTCGGACGTGGTTTACGAGTCGGGCGACGTGTTTGCGTTCCGAGACATAAACCCCGGTGCCCCTACCCACGTGCTGGTGATCCCGAGAAAGCACATCGAGTCCGCGCGTGATCTGCAGCGCTCCGACGCGGGGGTGCTTACCGAGATGTTCGAGGTGATGCGGTTGATCGGCGAACGAGACGGCCTCGACGGCGGGCTCCGTATCGTTACCAACGTCGGGCCCGACGCGGGCCAAAGCGTGCCCCACCTACACTTCCACGTCCTTGGGGGGCGCCAGATGGCCTGGCCCCCCGGCTGACACACTTCTCCTTGTAGAATTGTGAACAGTTGATGCTTACCAACACAGAGGTCAAGATCCTCGTCCCCGGCCATCACGACATGGTTCGCCTGGTCGGGGCGAGGGATGAGCTTCTCAAGCTGATCGAGGCCGCCTTCGACACGACGATCCTCGTGCGGGGCAACGAGATCTCGCTGTCCGGCCCGGTCGAGGAGACCGAACGCGTCACCAAGCTTTTCAACGAGCTCATCACGCTGCTCGATCAGGGCCACGTGCTGACGACCGAGGCGGTCGGACGATCCATCGACATGATGAAGGGGGACGAGCCCGAGCGCCCCTCGCAGGTGCTCAGCGACACGGTGGTCGTGACCCACACCGGCAAACCCATCCGCCCCAAGACCGTCGGTCAGAAGGGCTACGTCGACGCGATCCGCAAGAGCACGATCGTCTTCTCGGTTGGGCCCGCCGGCACCGGCAAAACGTATCTGGCGGTGGCGATGGCGATCAGGGCGCTCAAGGAGGGCGAGGTGTCGCGCATCATCCTCACCCGCCCCGCGCTTGAGGCGGGGGAGCGGCTCGGGTTCCTGCCGGGGGACATCGCCGCCAAGATCGACCCGTATCTCAGACCGCTGTACGACGCTCTCTACGAGATGCTCGAGCCGGCGAGCTTCCATCGCTATTCGGAGCAGGGGACCGTCGAGATCGCTCCGTTGGCCTTCATGCGCGGCCGCACCCTCAACGACGCTTTCATCATCCTTGACGAGGCGCAGAACACCACGCCCGAGCAGATGAAGATGTTCCTGACGCGTCTCGGGTTCGGTTCCAAGGCGGTGGTCACCGGCGACGTCACCCAGGTAGACCTGCCGCCGGGGACCCGCTCGGGACTCGTGGTGGTCGAGGAGATCCTGAACGACATACATGACGTCTCTTTCACCCACCTGACGGGACGCGATGTCGTGCGACACAAGATCGTGCAGGACATCGTCGAGGCCTACACGCTCTACGCCGACGGCAAGAAGCCATGACGGTATAGATGGAGGTCTTCTTAGCCAACGAGCAATCGTTGCCGGTCGACGAAGCCCGGCTCACATCTCTGGCGCGTCATACCCTGGCGGCAGAGGACGTGGCCGAGGGCGAGTTATCCGTCCTCCTGGTCACGGCCGGGCACATCAAGCGGCTCAATTCCCGTTTTGCGGGTGACGACTACCCCACCGACGTGCTGTCCTTTCCGATGATGGAAGACGAGGAGAGCACCGAGATGCTCGGCGATGTCGTCGTGTGTCCCGAGGTTGCCGTCAAGAACGCCCGCCGCATCGGCCACGCTCTCGACGACGAGCTGGACGTGCTGCTGGTTCACGGCACCCTGCATCTGCTCGGTTACGACCATCAGGATCGACAGGACAAGACGGCGATGGACCGCAGGATGAGAGAGATCCTCGACTCGTTCGTCGAGTCACCGGCCTGATGGGAGACATCTGGAGCATCGCCGCAGTCGTTTTATTGCTGGCGATCTCGGCCGCGGCCGCGATCGCGGAAACCGTCATCTCACGCACCAGCCGGGTCAAGGCTCACCACCTCGCGCAGGAGAGAAAGGGGAAGGGCGCCCAGGCCCTGGTGGAGCTCATCGAGGACCCCGCCCCGTTCCTCAACGTGGTCCTGTTGATCAAAATCGCGGCCCACGTGTCCGGCACGGTTCTCGCTGCGGCCGTGGCGCTCAGGCAACTGGGAGACGCGGCCGATGCCGCCGCCGCGGGCATCATGACCTTTCTCATCTTCGTCTTCGCCGAAGTCGTCCCCAAGACATTCACCGTACAGCGCACCGAAACGGCGGCTCTTGCGATCGCGCGACCGGTCCGGCTGCTCGGACGTCTGCTTCAGCCTTTCTCGAAGATCCTCATCTCGGTCGCGAACGCGACGATGGTTCTCCTTCCGGGGCGCGGACTCGCCAAGGGGCCGTTCGTGACCGAGGACGAGATCCGCCATCTCGTCGACGTCGCAGAGGAAGAGGAGGAGATCGAGGAGGAGGAGCGTGAGCTCATCCACTCGGTGTTCGAGTTCGGTGACACCGTCGTTCGCGAGGTGATGGTGCCGCGTCCCGACATGGTCACGATGAGGTCGGACGGAACCTTCGAGGAGGTCTTGACCACGATTATCGGCGCGGGCTACTCGAGGATCCCCATATACGAGGGGGACACCGACAACATCATCGGCGTCCTCTATGCCAAGGATGTCCTCAAACGCATACATGAGGCGCGCGGTGACTCCAGGATCTCGAGCCTCGCGCGGGCTCCCCTTTTCATCCCGGAGCAGAAGAAGGTGTCGGAGCTCCTGCGCGAGATGCAGAAGCAGCGCGTGCATATGGCAATAGTCGTCGACGAGTACGGGGGAACCGCCGGGCTCGTCACGATCGAGGACCTGCTCGAGGAGATCGTCGGCGAGATCGTCGACGAATACGATCAGGAAGAGCCACTCGTCGAGCCGATCGACGACTTCACCATTCGGGTCGATGCCAAGATGCCGATCGACGAGGTCAACGAGCTGCTCGGCGTCGAGCTTCCGCACGAGGAATGGGACACGGTCGGGGGGCTCGTGTACGGGCTCACCGGGAGGGTCCCCCTGCCCGGTGAGATCGTCAGGTTCGACTCGATCGAGTTCCGCACCGAGCGGGTCACCGGCCGACGGATAAACAAGGTCGTCATCACCAAGCTCGCCGAGCCCGCCGAGCCCGCCGAGGAGGAGCCGAGTGGTCGATGAGTCGGCTCCAAGCCCACTCACGGACCACTCAGCCTTTAAATCGGGGTTCGTCGCCGTCGTCGGGCGTCCGAACGTCGGCAAGTCGACTCTCGTTAACGCGCTGGTCGGGGGCAAGGTGGCGATTACCTCCGACAAGCCGCAGACCACCCGCTCCGCGATCCGCGGCGTTCTCGACCTGGAGGGGGCTCAGGTCGTCTTCGTCGATACTCCCGGCTACCACAAGCCCCGGACTCTGCTAGGGCAGCGGCTCAACGAGGTCGTCCGTGCGGCGTGGTCCGACGTCGACCTCGCGCTGTTCGTGGTCGACGGCCGCTCGGGGGTGGGCCGCGGCGACGAGCGGGTCGCGGCCGACCTCGCCAAAGAGCGCACCCCAACGTTCTGCGTCGTCAACAAGATCGACGTGATGAGGCCAGAGGGCATCGCGGTTGCGCTCGATGCCGCCTCCCGTCTGGGGGACTTCGACGAGTTCGTTCCCGTGTCGGCGAGGGCCGGCGAGGGCGTCGAGCTGCTGCGCGAGCTGGTCGTCGGACGCATGCCCGAGGGACCGATGTTCTTTCCCGCCGGCACCCGCACCGATCAGCCTCCACCGGTCTTCGTCGCGGAGCTCGTGCGCGAGAAGCTCCTGGCCCGGGCGCGCGAGGAGCTGCCACATTCGATCGCGGTCGTGACCGAGGACTACGAGGAACGGGACGATGGGCTGCTCGAGATCCGGGCCCGCGTCTTCGTCGAGCGCGAATCCCAGAAGGGGATCGTGATCGGCAAGGGAGGGGAGACCCTCAAAGCCGTCGGGACCGAGGCGCGCGAGGAGATCGAGATTCTCTTCGGTCGCAAGGTCTTCCTCGAGCTGCGCGTCAAGGTCGAGAAGGACTGGCAGCGGCGCCCGCACGCGCTCGAACGCCTCGGCTTCACTCCCTAAAACCCGCCGAGTGGTCGCGAGGTGCCACAGGAGGGCGCGTGGCGACCACTCGGCGATCGATGACGGGCCGATAGACTGCGGCGATGCCCCAGGCGAGCGTGAAGTCCTACGACTCTGTGACCCGGAGCGGCGTGCTCATCGCCGACGACGGCGAGACCGAGTACGTCGTCGACGCCGACGCGATGGCCTCGGGCATGTTCCGCTTCCTGCGTCCCGGCCAGCGCGTCACGTTCGACTGGGTCACGGAAGAGGGCGAGAAGAAGATGCGCAACCTCCGCATCGGCATCGCCTGATCTTTACCAATGCTCCCACCGCACCGCCTCGTCGATCGCCTTCCACCCGCGCCGGGCCGAGCTCGCCGGCTGCTCGGGGGCGGCGTGGCCGATCGTGACGACGCCGATGGGAGTAACGCCCTCGGGGATGCCGAGGAGCTCCTTGAGCCCGGACAGGCGGCGGATGCCGAAGAACCCCGCCGACAGCCCGGCGTCGACGGTCGCGAGGAGCAGGAGCATGAGCGCGGCCCCGGCATCGACCCACCAGTAGGGGATCGGCCATTCCATCTCTTCGCCTTTGTCGGTGAGCTTGTCCGGCTCCCGATAGCGCTCGTGGTAGTCGGCTTCGCTCACGCACACCACGACGTGGGCCGGTGCGCTCGACATCCACGGCGGAAGGCCGGCGGCGACGTATCGCTCTTCCTGCCCCAGGCCCGCGATCGCCTTTCGCACGGCGGGGTCGGTGACGACGACGAAGTACTGACCCTGGGTGAACCCCGCGCTTGGGGCCCGCCGGGCGGTCGCGACGATCCTTTGCAGCACATCCTCGTCGACCGGCTCGTCGAGATAGTTGCGCACCATCCGCCGGCGCCGAACGACGTCGGTGAAGTCCATGCGACCTCCGTTTATCTCAGCCGAGCGGTTCGGTCTACCGAGGGCCAAGCATCTCATCAGATGCCGTGGAAACACGCTCGGGGCTAATAACCTGATGAGATGCCGGGGCTCTACCGGGACGAGGGCATCGTCCTCAAGACCATCAAGCTGGGCGAGGCGGACCGCATCGTCACCTTTTTCACGCGCTACAACGGCAAGCTGCGGGCCGTCGCCAAGGGCGTGCGCAAGACGAAGAGCCGCTTCGGCGGGCGCGTGGAGCCCTTCACGCGGGTGCAGCTCATGCTCTATCGGGGCCGAGGGGACCTCGACACGATCACCCAGGTCGACATCCTCACCTCGTTCAAAGAGGTACGAGGTGAGTACCCGCGTCTCGTATCGGCCTCTGCCCTCGCCGAGGTCGTCGAGAAGATCACCGCGGACCGGGAGCAGGCGCCGTCGACGTATGCGCTGTTGCTCGGAGCGCTCGAGTCCTTGGCCAACGGGGGCGGCGCGACCGTCGTGCCGGCGTTCTTGATCAAGCTCCTGTCGGTGTCCGGCTATCACCCCCAGCTCAGCGTGTGCGCGGGATGCGGCGACGGCCGCGCGCTCGCCGTCTTCAGCCCTGCTCTCGGGGGGGCCGCGTGCCATTCGTGCTGGGAGGAGGACCGGGACGCGACGCCGCTCGAGTCGGACCGCATGGCGTTGCTTGCGCGGCTCCTCTCGGCGGAGTTCGGGCAGGCGGCCGATGCCCAGGCGACCCTCGACATCACGCAGGCGCTGAGGCGTTACGCCGAGTACCACATCGAGCGTCCGCTCAAGAGCTTGCAGATGCTCGCGGCCCACGGCTCCTGACGTGTCTCCCGGACGCATTCCCGCGCACGTCGCCATCATCATGGACGGCAACGGACGGTGGGCGGAGGCGCGCGGCCTTCCCCGCACGAGCGGCCACGAGGCAGGCGAGCGCGCCCTGTTCGACGTCGTCGAGGGAGCGCTCGACGCCGGCATCCGCCATCTCTCGGTGTTCGCTTTTTCGACCGAGAACTGGGCGCGCCCCGAGGAAGAGGTGTCCTTCTTGCTCAACTTCAATCGCATTCTGCTGAGACAACGCCGCGACGACCTCAACGAGCGGGGCGTGAGGATTCGACGCATCGGCAGGCGAGAGGGCGTGCCGCAAGAGGTGCTCGACGAATTCGACGCGGCCGAGAAGGTGACGCGCTCCAACGAACGGATGGATCTCTTGGTGTGCTTCAACTATGGGGGCCGCGCCGAGATCGAGGACGCGTCCCGAGAGGGAGAGATTGCCGACCACCTCTACGCGCCCGACGTTCCCGACGTCGATCTTCTGATCCGCACCTCGGGAGAGATGCGGCTCTCTAACTTCCTGTTGTGGCAGAGCGCGTACGCGGAGCTTTACTTCACCGAGACTCTGTGGCCCGACTTCGACCGCCATGCCCTGGCCGAGGCGCTAAAGGACTACGAGAAGCGAACCCGCCGCTTCGGCGCGCTCTAACTCTTTTGCCGAGTGGTCGTGAGGCGCCCTCCTGTGGCGTTCTGCGACCACTCGGCACGGTTTAGCGGCGCCGCAGCGGCGGCGGGAAGTGAACGCGCACCTGACGTTCCACAATGATGTCTTTCTCGACGTCGAGGGACGGCACCGAGCTCTGCGCCTGGGCCGGTCCTCCCTCGAGGTTGTTGGAGCGGAGGAACCGCAGGAACGGCAGCGAGACGGTTCCGGAAGCCACGGTTACGTCGGTGCCGGTGGACACAGGGCTGAACCACGACTCGTCCGATCCCGAGAGCAACAGTCCGATGCGGTGGCCCTTCGGCAGCCGCCAGTCCTGCGGGTACATGTCAAAGCTCGCTTTCCCCGGCTCCTCGACCAGGTATGCACCGCGCGAGATGAGCTTCGCGTCGCCGTCGGGCTCGACGTCGTACAAGAACGCAATCAGGTTCACGTTCGGAACTGAGCTGTCGATCTTGAGCTTGACGCGCGGAGCGCCGGCAAAGTGGAGATCGTGGGGGGCCGGCTGCGTGAACGTCCACGTCCCGTTTCCTCCGTTCGATCCGCCCGCCTGGTTGCCGCGCTCGTCGGCGTAAGTCCCTTCCTTGACCCGCAGCGCATAACGGTGCGCGTCCTTGGGGGGCCACTGCGCCTCGGTCCGCCACCCCCCGTTGTTGTCCTGCACCTCGACTCTGGGGTGCGCGACGAGCCGCTCGCCCTTGAGGAAGTGATCGAGCCAGTCCATCGCCTCGTCCATGAAACCGTCGCGCCCGACCCGGTCGACCTCGTTGCCACGGTCGTGCGCGTATTGCCCGAACCACGCGCGCGTCGGCCCTTTCAGCTTCTCGTACACGCGCAGGAACTGGTCGGGCTTGGTGTTGGCGTCGTTGAAGCCGTGGCTCCACAGCACCGGGACGCGGCTCTTGCCGGCCGCGCGAATGATGTCGCGCTCTTGCCAGTAGTCGATCGAATGGTCGTAGACGGCCGAGAACGTCATGTTCTCGACGTAGCAGTCGGGATTGGTCGCGGTGCCCTTGACGGGGTAGAGGAACTCCTCGGGGGGCGAGTCGTTCACGCTCGGCGGCACGAGGTCATATCCCAGATACAGGCCCGGAGTCAGGAACCAGCCTTCGTCGTAGTGCACGCCGTTCATGAAGAACCCGCCGTAACCTTCGATGAGAGGCGACTGGATGATCGCGGCCTCGAGTCCTTTGGGCTTCTGCGCGAGCGCCATGACCTGCGTCCACGCGTCGTACGACTTGCCCCACATCCCGACCCTGCCGTTGGACCATTTCTGCGCGGCCGCCCACTCGACCGCCGCCTTGGCATCCATCTGTTCGCCGCCCCCGCCGAGGCCGTAGCAGCCGTCGCTGCCCCCGTAGCCGCGCGAGTCCACCTGCACGTACGCATAGCCGCGCTCGAATATCCGGCCCTCGGTGATGAGGTCGTTGAAGCGGAGCACCGGTCCCTGCCGGGTGGGGGTGGGCGGCAGAAACCCCCCGGAGCCGAAATACGGTCCGATCGAGAGGATCACGGGATGCCGCTCGTTCTTCTTGCGATCCTTGGGCAGGAACACGTCGGCGTGAAGCATCGTGTCGTCGTCGGATGGGAACCAGACTTGCTCCCACGTCGCGTTCTCGGGGACGGGCTCGGCGCGGGCCGAGACGGCCGGAAGCAAGCCGGCGACCAGAGCGAGCACGAAGACGGCGCGCGGAATCCGTTTCATGTCGAGAGTCTTCGACCGCCGGGCGCGATCTCCTGGCCCGAGGGACCGCGCCCAACAACAAAAAGCGCGCTCTCCGGCGCGATTTCGTCGTTATCACGCGCCTATCGCGACAGAGAGCGCGATTTGGGGTGTGGGCTGGGCGGGTCAGGGGCCGGGCGAGCCGCCCTCCGAGGACGGCGCCTGCTGTTCTCTCTCGTCTGGTGGCGCCCCCTCCTGCTTGGGGGCGCGCGAGCCGGGGCCGATCGCCGCGGCGAGGACCCCGGCGTTGGGAAGCTGCACGGGACCCTCGCTGGTGACCATCCGGAGGTAGAACAGGCCCATGTCCGTGACGGTCCCCTCGTACTCGCCGCCGAGCGGGCCGGAGCGCAGGACGATCTCGTCGCCGACGTTGAAGGGCCGCAGCGCGAGGAGCACGATGCCGGCGAAGAAGTTGCCGAGCGTCTGCTGCGCGGCGATGCCGATGACGACACCGGTCAGCGCGCCACCGAGGAACAGACCCTCGAGCGGGACCCCGAGCGCGCTCAGGATCAGCACCAGGAGAAGGA